>JBCDHX010000027.1:0-49457 GCA_038749535.1 Bacteroidota bacterium | reverse complement strand
TTATAATCCCATGAACATATTCTAATCAATTGTCGGAGAACACTTTTTATCCTCCCTTTTCTTCCTCTAATACCATTCCCTCGTAATCACAATACAAATATGCGGCAGAATTTGCCCCCTACAAAGAACAAAAGGACGGTATTGTGAAAAATTTTTCATGTAATTTTTCATGTAATTATCTGATAATCAATAATTTATAATTATTAATTGTGATAAAAATGGTGAAATTTCAATCAAATGCAAAAGAATAGAAATAAGCTGGAAAGCTTAAAAACTCTTTTTAATGACAATTACATGACATTTTAGTGATTTTGACTTTCTGAATTGTAGAGGGCAACTTTGATTAAAATCGACTCAAATCCGCAAAAGTATCCGCCAACTGCTCATATAACTTCCTCCAGATATTGTAGAGCGTATTGTATTTTTCGTGATTGGATAAATCGGGTGAGTACGACCGAACTGACTGACCTTTGTCATCCGCGTAGTTTATATCCAATGTCTTCATTGCCAATATAGCTGCGCCCCAAGCTGTCCCTTCTTCATGTGCTTGTAAATGAATCATTTTGTTGAATACATCTGCGATGATCTGCATACCTGACTCATTCTGTGTATAGCCACCGCTTGCGTAGATGATTTCTACTGCTCCCGTTGCCTCTTCGATTTCTTGTAACAATTGATACAGATTGAAAGCGATACCTTCGAGTACTGCTCGTTGCAGATGAGCTTCTGTATGTTTTTTCTGTAAACCTATGAAAGCTGCTTTTGCATTGGTACTCCACACGGGGGCACGTTCGCCGAGGAGATAAGGTAGAAAAAGTAAAGCCTCTGCACCGACTTCGATGTCGTTCACATTTTTTTCCAACACAATCGTTTCGCGCAACCACTCATGGGTGACGCCACCATTATTGGTCGCATGACCGATAGCATACTGCTCATTGTCTATGATGTAATTGAATAAATAAGCCTGAGTAGACGTAATCGGTTGAGTAGCAGAAATTCTAATCGCTCCACTCGTTCCTATGCTCAGTGCTGCTTCACCCTTCTTGTTGATGCCTGCACCTAGATTTGCGACACAGCCGTCGCTACCACTGATGATGTGTGGGATGTTGATATTGACTTTCAAGTAGTCTGCTACTTCTTTTTTCAAAGGCGGCAATTGCTGCGTGGTCGGAACGACTTTTGACAACTGCTCCTCCTGAATGCCTGCATACGCTAATGCCCGTGCTGCCCATTTGCGTGCTCGAATATCATATAAGCCACTAGCAGATGCAATCGACTCGTCCACTATATATTCACCTGTCCACTGCCAAATGATATATTCTTTGATAGAAATAAATCGTGTAGCTTGCTGAAATATATTAGGTTGATGATCGCGTAACCAAGCTAATTTGCAAAGTGGCGACATAGGATGTATAGGCGTTCCGGTTTGTTTGTATAGTTGATCGCCTAATGCTGTCTCTCGCAGCTCATCGGCATACGACTGACTGCGCCCATCTGCCCAGATGATGCTATTGGTGAGAGGCGTTCCATCTTCGTCGATTGCTATGATGCTGTGCATGGCACTACTCCAGGAAATGGCGAAAGGAGCACAACCGCACTTTTGGACAGTTTGTCCTGCGGCTGTTTTCACTGCTTGTACTATGTCAGCAGGATCTTGTTCTTTGAAGTTGGGTTGAGGTGACAGAAGTTCGTATTCCTGACTAGCGCGCGCTACTAATGTCCCGTCTGTGGCAAAAGCAACGGCTTTGGTACTCGTCGTCCCGATATCGATGACTAATATATATGGTGTCATGATTTGTGTTATCTTATAGAGGGGCGCACAAATCTAGCAGTTCTCCCTCATTTATAGCTTTACGGAAGGTTTATACCATCTAAATTTAATTATCTCACCTGACTTGCAGACCTTTGCCAGCAAACAATATCCGTCTGATGATGAAGTGGTTTTCTTTTTCTTGCTTGTTTTTGATAATACCATTATTGCTGTCTGCGCAAAAGCAGATCAGATTGAATGAAGGTAGCGCGATCATGGTACCATTTTCCTACGGTTTTCAGTTTTCGGCAGGTGATCTGGCGGAGCGTTTTGATAACAATGGTATGTTGCAGTTAGGCGTAGAATATTGGACGCCCAATAGTTTTATCTTTGGTGTGCAAAGTGGCTTTCAGTTCGGGTCGGATGTGAAAGAAGATGTCTTGGCGACACTGCGGACAGAAGAAGGCTTTTTGATTTCTACGGATCGGCAGGTGGCAGACGTGCGTTTGCGACAGCGTGGGTTTTACAGCGGTGCGTTCATTGGGAAATTGTTTCAAATTGATCCCAATAATCCGCGCTCTGGCATTCGGGTCGATCTAGGTAGTGGTTTGCTACAACACAAAATTCGGATACAAGACGATCCCAATATTACGGTGGCTTCTCTGCTAGATGACTATCGAAAAGGTTATGATCGCCTAACGAACGGACTAGCACTGTCTCAATATATCGGTTATCAAGTCTTGAGCAGAAATCGACGCATCAACTTGAGCGTAGGGGCAGATTTTATTCAAGGTTTTACGCAAAATCGACGCTCTTTTGATTTTGATACGCAAATGCAGGATACACGCGAGCGATTGGATTTGCTTTGGGGATTACGAGCGACCTTGACTTTGCCGTTTTATTTGGAGAGTAAAGGGACGGAGGGGATTATTTATTGATAGTTATTAGCAGTTAGCCGTTAGCCATCAGCATTGGGCTATTAGCTAGGTGCGCATGAAAATTATGTATTCAATCTCTTTGTTGAATTGCTTATAAGATGGAAAGTTCATTGAAAATTACTAGAGTATCGTCTCCGAAGGGACGATGCGACTACTTGTACGCAATCAGTTGAACTGAAATATCAAAAACTATATGAAGATCAGGTATCGTGATTGGATAATTGAAGCTGATAGTACTTTTAATAAAAAGGTATATGCTTCAATAGAAATACCGAGTGCAGAAGGTTGTGGATGCTCTTACTGTTTAAATTATGCTGCGAGTAGAGAAAATATCTTTCCTAAAGAAATTCAACAACTTTTCGCTGATCTTGGTATAGACAAGCAAAAAGAAATTGCAGTCGATCACATGACTGAGCTAGAAAATGATCTACATTATTACTGGGGCTGGTTTCAATTTAAAGGTAAATTCAAAGGAGCAGATTATCATGCTCCTCTGCAAGGTGGCGGTCATACTGTGTATCTTGAAAAAATTACGGGTACATTTGAGATTGGATTTGCTAAAGCCATTTCCAGTTATGCTTTTGATGTTGAAGACGATATAGTTCAGGTAGAGTTTGCTTGTCAAATTCCTTGGATAATAGATACACCTCCTGAAGGTACTTGAGAAAACGTTACTGTTTAGCGTACCTAATTTTCTTGATGATTCTCTTTCAAATGTATCGTCTGTATGCTCATTCTTTATAACATCAGCATCCACATCTATTGTTTCTTAATCCAAATAGTAGGCTTATTTCGTCTGAAAGCGAAGCTTTGGATAACGGGGCGACACAATCTTTTTGAGCGATTGGCTGAGCAAGTTGACACAAACAAAAAGACCGTCTGGATGCACTGTGCTTCTTTGGGAGAATTCGAGCAAGGACGCCCGATACTGGAATCGATTCGGAAAGACTATCCTGATTGGCAAATCGTATTGAGTTTTTTTTCGCCTTCCGGTTATGAAATTAGGAAAAGCTATGAAGGTGCAAATGTAGTCACCTATCTACCTTTAGATACACGCAAAAATGCGGAACGATTTATTGATATGGTACAGCCTGAACTGGTCGTTTTTGTCAAATATGAGTTCTGGTATCATCACCTGAGTGTACTTGCGGAAAGATCAATTCCGACCTATTTGGTTTCTGCTATTTTTCGTGCTGATCAGTGGTTTTTCAAATCCTATTTTGGGCGATTGGGGCGACGGATGTTGTTTACTTTCGACCATATTTTTGTTCAAAATAATACATCTGCTCGGTTGTTGCAAGATATTGGTTATGAGAAAGTTAGTGTGGTAGGCGATACTAGAATAGATCGTGTTTTACAGATAGCAAAGACCGCCGAACAGTTGCCCATCATCAACGATTTTGTGCAAGGTCGCCCTGCGCTAGTTGTAGGAAGCAGCTGGGCAGCAGATGAGCAAATTTTGTTATCTTATATTCATCAATATCCTGATGATTGGCAATATATCATCGCGCCGCACGATGTCAACAAATCACATATCGACGCTTTGGCTTCAGCTATTCAAGTGCCTTTTCAGCGATATTCGACTTATCAGTTTGAGGAAGAAGCATCTGTGCTTCTAGTGGACAATATTGGGCTACTGTCACGCATCTACCAATATGGGACGGTCGCCTACATCGGTGGCGGATTTGGGAGTGGTATTCATAATACATTAGAGCCTGCAGCTTTCAATTTACCCATCCTTTTCGGACCGCGCTATCATAAGTTTGAGGAAGCGGTACAACTGGTACAGTCGGGTGGTGCTTTCGTCATAACATCAGTGGCAGACCTATCAGCCTTTCTTACTCAACTACGACAATCCTCCGCACATCAAACTGCTGCCAAATCCGTTCAGTCCTACCTCATTGTGCATAAGGGTGCGACTTCAAGAATCATGAATATGATTAAATTAAAATTTTGAATTTAACGCTGCTAGTCTTTCGTTTTATTTGTAAATAGTATAACTTACGGAATAATAGTTTTAAGTCTTATTTTTTCACAAAATTATTGGACATGAATATTACTTTTGAAGAACTACGTTCCATCAAGCATCAATTGCCCACCGGCAGCGTCGCACGCATCGCTAGCGAACTCAATGTAAGCGAGCAAACTGTCAGAAACTATTTTGGGGCGAGCAAACACAACGAAGTAGGCACACTTACCGGAAAACACATCCAGCCGGGTCCTCGTGGCGGCATCGTCAGCTTACAAGAGACGAATATCTTAGAAGCCGCTCAACGTATATTAGGAACGTTGAATAAATAAATTGACACTCTTGACTTTATCTTTTCGCGCTACTCTTTGTTAAAAAATCTTTATTTAGCTAAGGCTATACGCAGATCTTTTGCCGCGATTAGCACAAAAACATTTTGCCAAGAACGTCAATTTGTTTATCCGCCGTCCCTTACAAGATAGGCACGCATAGATACTTTACTCATGTAAAAGCTAAAAACTAGAGTAACTGAGCCTTGTCGTCAACACTACTGCAAGGCTCTTGTTATGTTCATATTCACCACACACCTAAAGCTCGGAGATTTTTTCACCTACACAATCCGATGCTTATGCAACGCCTATTTCTACTATTCTTTCTTTGCCTCAGTAGTTCCATCCTATCAGCGCAAAACGATTTCAAGAGAAGCGATTTTTTCATCGACGGCTACACACAACTCATTAGTGATCAGTGCTTTCGATTGACGCCAGATGAACAGTGGACAGCGGGCTCGCTTTGGTATCGAGAAGCGATTGACTTAGCATCTCCTTTCGAGTTATCGCTCAATGTAATGATGGGCTGCAAAAACGATAGCGGCGCAGATGGTATTGTTTTGGTATTCTCACCTCGCCCCACACGCACCGGATGGGCAGGCGAAGGAATGGGCTTTGCAGGTTTGTCGCCCTCCATTGGCATTGAGATAGACACTTGGGAAAACGATCATTTGTACGATCCGGCTCAAGATCATATCGCCATCATGGCAAATGGAAATATCCGGCATGGCGCAGATTTGGCAGGACCGAAAGTTGTTCCTAATCTGGAGGATTGCCGACAGCACAATTTATCTATCCGATGGTCACCGACGAGCCAGAAACTTACGGTCAGCGTAGACGGCAAATCGACTTTAACGCATAGCGGAGATATTGTACAAACTATTTTTGGTGGCAATAGTACGGTCTACTGGGGCATCACTGCAGCGACTGGTCGATACAGCAACAAACACGAATTTTGTATCAAAAAAATAGAGCATAGCTCGCCTATGCCTTCTTACACTTTCGATCAAGCGACTTTCAGAGCACTCATGCAAGGCAACAATGTTACTTTGCCAGGTGTGCAGTTTGCTTCCGGTAGTGTCCGCTTGTCAGATGAAGCACAAGCAGATGCAGAACGTTTGTATCGTTTTCTGAAAAAAAATCCAAAGCATCATGTATCCATCGACGCGCATACGGATAGTAGTGGAGCAGCAGCGACGAACAAAAACTTGTCTCAGCAGCGTGCTGACGCGCTCAAAGAATATTTACTCAAAAAGGGAATTTCCAAGTCTCGCATCCGCTCCAACGGTCATGGCGAACGCTTTCCAATAGCCAGCAACAACAGCAGTGCCGGACGAAGTAAAAATAGGCGCGTGGATGTGTTTGTGTTTATTCCGCAGGTGTGAGAAGAGGTGAGGAGCGATACGCGATGGGTGAGAAGAGGTGAGGAGCGATACGCGATGGGTGACAAGAAGTGATTATTTGAACTTCTTTTCTAGTTTTCGATGTAATTGTTTGTAGCGAGAACGGTATGCCCAAAGTGTCCGCAATCTGGCGATGGAGTAGGCTAGGTTGACTTGTACAAATTGGGCTTTGGGTGTGCCGCGATGTCGAAAGCGATTTTTGGTTTTCCTTAGAATAGATCGAGCTGTTTTTCGGAAGGCATTCGTCCAGTTGAAGTGGTCGCCACGCAGCACTTTTTTATACATATCCAAAACGACAGAGGCTGCGCCAAATCCGGCATTGAGCTGCTTCAGGTGGTCTACGTTAATGCGCTGAGGGTCAATGTGATGCGCAAATTTTAACTTTGGCGTATAGTAAATATCGTAGCCCAATAGCTGCAATGAAAAACCCAGTTCAGAGTCTTCACCAGAAGCTTGTTTTTCCCCCAATCTACCTGTCAGTAACAACTCATGCTCGACAACTTCGTACAACTCATATAAAGCGGCTATTCTAAACGCCGCTCCTGCCGTCCAAATCAAACGCTCCTCTACTACGCCCTCTTTCTCACCTTGTGACCCAACTGCATAAAAACTCGCATAGTCCGACCACCATTCCGGTATTTCAAAACCTGCTGGTACATACAGCTCACTATCACCTACTGCGATTGCTATATTCGGGTGATGCTCGAATAGTGCGTAGACCGTTTGCACATAATCAGCTTGCAATGAATTGTCGTCATCGACGTAGAGCAAATATTTATACTTTGCTTCTCGGTAAGCGCGATGTCGAGCGAAGTAGACGCCGGGCGTTTGTTCACGAATGATACAGAGCGGAACAGGACTTTTCAGCTCTTCCCAAAGTTGTTGAGCTAGCGTTGCTGTGTCGTCAGTAGAGTTGTTGTCGATTAACAATACTTCCCATGCGATAGCATCATCCACTGCTTGCCCTGCCAAATGCTTGAAAGTAGGAGCGAGTCGTTTTGCGCCATTGTAGGTACAGACAGCGACAGAAACACCTTTGGGTCGTATTATTTTTTCTTGCTCGTTTTTCACGGATACAAAAGTAAACGTTTCATCTTTGCGCAAAGAATACATCAATAACTACTATGAATGTTTTCATTCTAAACACAGGCAGATGCGGCTCGACAACTATCATTCGCGCGTGTCAGCATATTCAGAATTTCAGTGCGGCTCATGAATCTAGAAGTACATTACTGTCAAGTGAGCGATTGAATTATCCGGCTCGGCATATAGAGGCAGACAATCGGCTGGTTTGGTTTTTGGGTCAATTGGATGAGCAATATGGGGATGATGCGTTCTATGTACATTTGGTGCGTGAGCGAGAAGCGACTGTCGCTAGTTATGCTCGCCGCTGGGGGAATAGACTGACTATTGTGCAGGCATTCGGTGAAAGCGTTTTGATGCGCCGTGGCAATCAGCTTTCTGATGTCGAGCAACTACAAATCAGCGCTGACTATTACGATGCTGCCAATGCCAATATTGAGCTGTTTTTGAAAGATAAGTCGAAAAAGATGCGCATTGATTTAGGTAATGTACAGACTGATTTTCAACAATTTTGGCAACAAATAGGTGCGGAAGGTGATCTTTCTATCGCTCTACAAACCCTCAGCGAACACTTCAACAGCACCGAGACACCGACACGAAATAGAATGGCAGAAGTGCCACAACAGCAGCAGTCATCTTGGTGGCAACAGTTGCAACTGCGATGGGCATACAAGCAAGCGATCTACTGGACTAATTTTTATTTTGGAAGGGTGAGGAGATGAATAGATTTTGAGCTATTAATTACTAAATATCATTTCCAGCAAATAAGCCAGTCCCACCCCCAAATAATTTCCTAAAGCATAGCCCACCAATCCGGTCGCTATACCCGAAAAGACCAAAGTTCGGTTATTGATTGCACTCGCTACTTGCCCAACGAAAACAGGTCCATAAATAGAAGCCGTCGCTGTAATCATAGCCGTATCTCGATCTATTCTGAACCAACGAGCGAACATAGTATGTAGCACGACAATCGCTCCCCAAACGCTCGCCATATACAAAATGACCATGCCTCCCTTTTCCCAAATGGAAGTAAAATCAGCTTGCAGCCCGATGGCGACACAAAAGATGAGTAATCCATATTCGCCCATCTCAAAACTGCCTCGAAGATTTCGGACGAAAGGAATAAAGGACAGAACGATAGAAAAAGTTGTCAGTAATAGGATAATGAGCACCGCCGCTTCCAATTCGCCGGTCAATAATTTAGTCACACCAACTGCTGCCCCGACGACCAATAATGCCAAGCTGAAATTGAGTAGATAGGATTGCCATTGGGGACGATGAATTACTTTTGTTTCTTGCTGTTTTTGCTGTATTTCGGATGGCTCAAAATCCGGCAAAAACCAGCTAAATACACGATGCGCCACCGAAGTCAAGAAAATCAAATAGCAACCGCCGATAAAAATATCTGCAGCATTCAGTAAAACGAAGTCTTCACTTTGGGCGTCTAGCATCAAACCGACTGCTTGCATATTCGGGATGCCGCCAGTGAATAACCCCAGCATCATGCCTGCATAAAGTGGTGTGTCTTCGATAGCAGAATTGTACAAAAATGCCATAGTGACATTCGCGATGACAGCACTCAGAACGCATAATCCAAATGAAATGACCGTTGTCCGCGCGTGACTGAGCCAGGCTTTCAGATCGGTGTTGAAGAGCAGCAGCGGAATGGCGAATAGAACGCTAATTCGACTAAATTGAGTGGAGATGAGTTCGTCGATTGGGAGGTCAGTCACATTGGCGATAGCAATGCCTATGCCGTAACAAAGTACGACCGGACTCAGCCATTTACCAATGCTAGAAGAGTGCGAAAAGAGAATAGCAGCAGCTGGGAAAAAGAGAATTAAGATCAGTTGTAGAATCGTCCACACCATTATTGATGGGTGTTTTTGTCAGTGGTATCAGGCAGATCATGTTTAGAATAAAATCCTAATCGCGCTGCTAATGTTGCCTTGTCCAAATTGGGATATCGTTCTTGTAATTTAAGTGCTGCTTTCAATCGTTTATCTTGCAAATAGGAACGCCACTGTTGCGGTGCTATTTGTTGTTTGACAGCTTTGGTAGAAGACTTCAGTAGTAACGCCATATGCAGGGGCGTCAACTCTGCATTTCGGAATAAATCTTCTGCCTCTATGACGTATTCTACATCTCTATTTTCTATTGTAATGTATTCTTTTCCTCGAAGTCGAATATAAATTAACTCTTTCCAGTAGATACTTGCTACCAGCCAAATCAACATGGCACTCATAGCGAGATCACCAAAAAAAGTATAGCCATTGACATCCTGTAAATCCTTATTCAAAAAGTGAAAAGCGGTGAAATCGGTCAAAGCAAAAAAGGTGTAGATCGCCGCCAAAATTGTCAATCTTTTTACCAAGTGTCGCAGACTCATCGCAGTATCTATTTCCCAAACTGTTCCTTTCTTATGCAACTGCGCCAGGCGATATCGAATGTAGCGATACGCGAAAATCGCATACAAAAAGCTAGTGGATAAGAACACACCATACTCAGTGGGTCCGTAATAAGGACGAATGAAGTTTTTCCAAGTAAAGTATTGACTATCAGTAGGTTGTACAGAAATAGTGATGACCATAACAACTTGTACAAAAGGCAAAATCAAATGCTTCAAGTCACTAGGACGGAAGCGGTAGGCGGGGAATAATTTATATTTGACGTAGTAGAAAAAGAGTGGCCCAAAAGAGAGTGTAAACCACAGTGGCATCTGATAGAGATGCTCATAAGTGCCAAAGAAACGAGTACGGAGCAGCAACACGTTGAAGACACTCAAGGAAAAGGTAAGTAACAAAAAAGCGAGACTATTATTGGCTTTGAGTGTACCGCTTTGTCGGATAAATTGATGAATGCAGGCCGCGAGTCCACACAGAACACTCAGCAAGATGCCCGACAAAACGATATATCGCAGTAACTCCACATCAGTCCAGTTTCAAAACGTCCAAGAAGGCTTTCTGTGGCACTTCTACCGAACCAATCTGACGCATTTTTTTCTTTCCTTTCTTCTGCTTTTCGAGTAGCTTTCGCTTACGTGTGATGTCACCACCATAGCATTTAGCAGTTACATCTTTACGTAGTGCAGAGATGGTTTCTCGAGCGATAATTTTCGCGCCGACCGCTGCTTGTATTGCAATCATAAACTGCTGACGCGGTAACAATTCTTTCAGTCGCTTACAAATCTTGCGACCGAAAGACTCTGCTTTATCTTTGTGCACCAAAGCGGACAAAGCATCGACTGGATCGCCGTTTAGTTTAATGTCCAAACGTACCAGCTCGGAAGCACGATAGTCCATAGGCGCGTAGTCAAAGGAAGCATATCCTCTTGAAATCGACTTTAAGCGATCATAGAAATCAAAAACAATCTCCGCCAATGGCAAATCAAAACTCAATTCCACTCGCTCCGTCGTCAGATAAGTCTGTTTGGTGAGTGTACCTCGCTTTTCCATACAAAGCGTCATGATAGAGCCGATGTACTCTGGTTTGGTGATGATCTGCGCCAAGATATAAGGCTCCTCCACTCTATCCAAAACCGTTGGATCTGGCAAATCAGATGGCGTGCGCACGTCTAACTCTTCACCTTTTTTGGTGTAAGCATAGTACGATACGTTCGGGACAGTGGTGATGACATCTTGATCGAACTCACGCGCTAGACGCTCCTGTACAATCTCCAAATGCAACATCCCCAAAAATCCACAACGGAATCCAAAACCTAGCGCCGCTGAAGTCTCCGGCTCGAAAACCAAAGAAGCATCGTTCAATTGTAGTTTTTCCAAACTTTCGCGCAGACTCTCATAATCGTCATTGTCGATCGGGAAAATACCTGCAAAGACCATCGGCTTTACTTCCTCGAATCCTTTGATCGCCGTGCCAGGATTGTCACTATCTGTGATCGTATCTCCGACTTTAATCTCTTTGGATTCTTTGATGCCCGTGACAATGTAGCCTACATTTCCAGTTTCGACCACCTCTTTGGCGACCATATCCATTTGTAGGATACCCACTTCGTCAGCCTGATAGTCATTTCCAGTATTGATGAAACGTACTTGTTGCCCTTTTTTCATGTGTCCACTCAGCACACGGTAGTAAGCTATGACACCGCGATATGGATTGAACATAGAGTCGAAAATCAATGCTTGAAGTGGTGCTTCAGGATCGCCTTTCGGTTCTGGAATTCGATCTACGATGGCAGATAATATTTCCGGCACACCCAATCCTGTTTTTCCACTCGCCAATAAAATCTCTTCTTGATCGCAACCAATCAAGTCAATGATCTGATCAGACACTTCTTCTATCATGGCTGAGTCCATGTCCACTTTATTCAAAATCGGGATGATCTCCAGATCGTGGTCGATGGCTAGATAAAGATTGGAAATGGTCTGTGCTTGAATACCTTGAGACGCATCCACTAGCAACAATGCACCTTCGCAAGCGGCAATAGATCGCGACACTTCATAAGAGAAATCCACGTGACCCGGCGTGTCAATGAGATTGAATATGTATTCTTGACCATCTGTGTGGTTGTAGTTCAACTGGATGGCGTGACTTTTGATCGTAATTCCTCTTTCTCTCTCCAAATCCATATCGTCCAATGCCTGATCTTTCATCTCTCGCTCGGATATGGTTTGGGTGTACTCTAATAAACGATCGGATAGTGTACTCTTCCCGTGGTCGATGTGTGCGATCACACAAAAGTTACGGATATGCTGCTGTTCTACTCTTTTCTTTTTCTTCATACTGCAAATATACTTCAATTATAGCTGTACGTTCGTCAAAATATTGACAATAAATGGGTGTCTATTGTTTCATGAAAAGGAAGGTAGGGGAGTGGATAAGTCGGAAAGGATAATTTTATGAAATTGAGCAGACAAAAAGAAGATTTGCTTTCGCTTTATAGTGCGGCAATCAAAGCAAAGAAAAGCCCAACTAAAATCAATGGCGACAAGGCAATCAAAATGATAATACCAATAATACGCAAGACAATTTTCCCGAGCATGATGCTCCAATGATCGTCGTCTTCTATTTTTGAGAAAAGATTGAATCGCTCGTACCATTCGGTGAGCTTGTCCATGAAGGTCGTCTTTGATGGTTCGGCTTTTGGCTGCTCGTTAGGGTCGGGTAGGAGATGTTCTTCCATGATAGATTGATTTCTTGTAGAAGAAGTAGAGATGCAATAGGTTCGTTGAGTTGATGTCAATTTAAACCTAAGTGTTATTCGCTTCGTTCAATAATATGACTACTAAATCCTGTTGAAATGAATCAAAAACTCTTCCTTCGTTCCATTCCTGCTTCTATATTGCTGATCGTCGGACTGGTATTCGTCATTACGCTATTGACCACTTTTGGTGAAACTTTATTTGTTAGTCAGAACGGTAGTTTCGGTTTCTCAGAACTACTCGCCCCGATTTTGGCGGTTGCTTTGGTCTTCAAATGGAAGTATGCTAGGACGATCTTAGGTTGGTTGTATGTCATTGCGATAGTAGGTGTGATTTCAATCTTTGTTGTCCAAAATCATTTAGGTACAGAATTACCTGTTTTGCCTTATTTACTACTACTCGTACTCTTTTTGGTGCTTTGCTATCTATTGTTTTTCTCGAAAAGTGTGAAACGATATGTAGAGGGTTAAAGAAGTCATTCATTGACCGAAATGAATACTTCCATCGGCTGTTCATAGTCTTTCCAAAGCTGTTCTATTCTCTCCTCATCCACCGCGCCATCAAATACATAAAAGCGATATCTAGCTTCATACTGCTCCATCGGTGCGATGGCAAATCCGGCATTCACAGTAGGCGTGTAGCAAAAATAAGGCATAGTCGGATGGACGCGTACAAACTGAGGTGTCCGAAAATTGTGAGGATCATTCATGATGACTAATCCTGCCGACTGATTTTCAATTTTACCATACGCACAAATCCAATCCGGACGGGTGTGATTGGCAGTATCTCTGGTGATGCCTTCACTTGTCAAAATATGCATCGGCTGCTCGAAATATGAGCTATCCTTTGGATTCCAAGCTTTGCTCATCCGTACTGCCATGCCGCCATAATGATATTGATTGACGAATAAAGTATCAGATGAGATGTTTCGCTGAATTGTTTGAATATCAATAATATAGCCTTGTTTCAATGGGTAATAACGGTGGTGTCTCGCTTCCATCAAAACAGGAATTTCTTCGCCTTCAATGATACCATTATGCACCAAATGATCTACCCAAAACGTACTCCCATTTTCATACGCTTCATAGATGACACTATCATTTCGAGGATAAGAATTGACCTTTCCACTGCCCAATTGCCGATTCCAAAAATCGACTTTCTGACTGCGAAAAGTCGTATTGACCCAAGCATGAAAAATACCATTATGATGGGTGTGCCCAATAGGGAAATCGTCTGTCAACAAGACACCTTTGGGCGAACGGATAGGATGTAAGAAACCACTCGTCGTATAGTCAAAATCAGTCTGAAAAGAAGGACTTTTAAGTATAAACTGGTAGCCTACTACATCCTGATTGTTTTGCTGTATGAAAATATCTTGACGTGGCTGTTGGCTAGGTATTGATGAAGTAGAAATACTAGCGAAATCATAGGTTCTGTCTTCATTAATCGCTAAAGCTTCATCCAATAAAAAATAGAAGCTGTCGCCGTGGTTGTCAGTTTGAATGAGTGGAATCGTCTCGCCCGATGCTATATTTTTGATCGCATTATAAGGAAGCGAATCTGAGACATCAAAAAAAACAGGTACACCGACGGGACGCGCCGATGCACCTGCTTTTATGGTCAAAGTGGGAGTAGTCGCTGTCTGACAACTCCAACATAAACTAATTGTTACTATGAAGTGATACCATTTCATAGCAGCTAAGTAACGAAAATTTGGTTTATCGTTTCACTCAACTTTACGAAAGTCCCCTTCAAGCTACCGCCTCGCTCAACTTTCGCAAAGTGCATTACGGATTATACAATTTCTTACCCGCCGCCTCGTATTTATCACCTTCTTTCCACATCGGGCGCTCTGTTTTATTAGCAATCAAGCGTGCCGCGTATGCAAAAGACTGACAGTACTTCAGTAGATAATCATAGTCGATAGAATCGGGATTGTCCGCCACTTGATGATAGTATTTCATGATCGCTGCATCGAAAGCGGTCATGCCGGGTGCGAAATTGACTGCCGGAACACCTTTGGCGGCAAACGAGACATTGTCAGAGCGATCAAATAGTCCTTGCTCTGGCGCAGGATCGCCACCTAAAGTCAGTCCAAACTGCGTAGAAGCTGTTTTCAGCTCTTCATCAATACCTGTGCGCCCCAATCCGATGACGGAGACGCTCGTTTTGTCATTGTAGCCTGCACCGTCCGTATTGAAATTGAAGATGGTTTTTTCTAATGGGATCAGTGGATTGTCCGCATAGTATTTGCTACCTAAAAGCCCCAATTCTTCACCTGTCACTGCCAATACGATGATAGATCTTTTTGGTCGCTCCATGGCTAGACTTTGAGCAGCACTGAGTAGCGCGACTGTCCCGAAAGCATTGTCTCGTGCGCCATTGAAAATGCTATCTTGCTCACTGTATGCTCCACCGCCTTGCGCGCCCACACCTACATGATCGTAGTGAGCACTGAGGACGACATATTCGTCTTTGAGTTGAGGGTCGCTGCCTTCGATCATCCCGATGACATTGTCTGCATCCACTATGCGGCGATTGCTACCACTGCTGCTCAACATGACCTTGTTTTTCTTCCCTTTCTTGATGCCTACGCCAAATTCTTTTTTCGCATCAAATAACCAACCGTAGGCAAAGTCGCTTGATTGGTCACTCGCTATATCTTGGATGCGCATACTTGGGCGACCAAAATAGCTAGTCACTCTGCCCCAAAAGCTCTTTGGCAACTGAAACAACTCGATCATACCGATTGCGCCGTTTTCCCTTGCCCATTGTTGCTTCTTGCGCATGGCACCGAAAATAGCATTGGGAGAGTTGTCATCTGGCGAACCGATATTGGTCACGACGATCTTACCTTTTACATCTATACCTTTATAGTCATTGACATCATTTTCTTCATCTACCCAGCCATAGCCGAGGAACACCGCTTTGGTCTCCAAATCGCCTTCGCCACTCATCATCATTAAGTTATCCCCTTGCGTGAACGTCTGATCTTCCCAAGTCAATGTGGCGGTTTGGATCGGCATTTTTTCTTCCAAAGCGACAGGCTGAAGATAGTTGGCTGCACCTGCTACCGTCTCGACGCCATAAGCTTTTAAGTGCGAAGCGATATAGCGAGCAGCGATTTGATTGCCGGCTTCTCCGGTGCGTCTGCCTTGCAATTCATCAGAAGCCAAAAAACGCATATGCGCCTCTACGGTCTGCTTTTTCAATTTAAATTCCGGTAAATTTTTGTCTTGTGCTTGCCCCAGGATCGTTCCCATCAGGACAAGACTGATTGATAGTATGTATTTCATACTGAGTCAGTTGTCTTTTATAAATAGTTTGAGTAGTTACAACACTTGACGCTTGATTTTTAGTGTCTGCTTCAATTGCTGTACCTGTCACAAATATCAACAATTTTAGATTTGTCTATGTGCCTACATTTACGAAAGGACGCTTTACAATTCATTATCCAATGCTACGTCATCCTCGAAGGCATTCAAATTGGCGATGGTCGTCTCTGCGATGTTGCGAAGTGCGGTATCTGTTAGAAAAGCTTGGTGGCTGGTGATGAGTACATTCCTGAAAGTTAATAGGCGAGCGATGACATCATCTTGCAGCACTTCGGTAGAGTGATCTTCAAAAAATAAATCCTCTTCTTCTTCATAGACATCTGCTCCGTAAGCGCCGATTTGTTGGCTTTTGAGACCGTGGATCACGGCTTTTGTATCTACGAGGCCACCTCGGCTGGTGTTGATGAGCATGACGCCTTTCTTCATTTTCTGTATGCGATCTGCATTGATGAGGTAGTGCGTTTGCTCATTCAGCGGCACTTGTAAAGTAATGATGTCCGATTGGGCGCAAAGCTCATCCAATTCTACATAGCGGACGTCGTATTTATTTTGAATGTCAGTATTGGGAGAAGGATCATTAGCCAAAATATGGCAGCCAAATCCGTGTAAAATCTTCGCCAAAATCTGTCCGATCTTACCTGTCCCGACGATGCCGACTGTCTTGCCGTTCATATCGAAACCGACCAATCCATTGAGCGAAAAATTCAAGTCTTGTACTCGCCGACTAGCTGGAATGAGCTTCCGATTCAACGCCAACATCAAAGCGACTGCATGCTCTGCTATCGCATAGGGCGAGTAAGCCGGCACACGAGCGACACGCATCTCTAGTTCTTTTGCTTTTTCTAGATCGACGTGATTGTATCCGGCAGAGCGTAGGGTAATGTATTTTGTCCCGCGCCGATGTAGCCGTTCCAAAATGGGAGCAGATGCATCGTCATTGATAAATAAACTGACAGCATCACACTCTTCCGCCATAGGGACAGCATGATCGGATAAGCGCGTATTGATGTAGCGCAGTTCGTGTCGTCCGGCATTGGCGGCTTCTAAAAATGGACGTTCAAATTCAAAAAAGCTGTAAATGGCTACTTTCATCAGTGTAGTTTACTTATCAAATAGTAGTCAACCCAAGAAGTTCAATAGTATGATGAAAGCCAATGACTGGTCAATTTTACCCAATCCGTTATCAATTGGTCTGCTCAGATGATAAAACCAAACATTCGAGTGTCGCTCATTGTATTCTTCACAAATCAATCATCCGATATGACTAAATTACTTTTATTGAGCTTACTGATAGCTTGCACGACACCTACCTTCAACACAGAAGGGGTAAAAGAAGAACCGATTGCGCTAGCGAAAGACTTATTGACAGCTATTCGCGACAACCAAGATTATGAACAATACCAAGAAACGTTGGCTGATCTAGATGCAAAATATCTAGCCAATGCGTTGCCGACTGACGAGCACAAACTTGCTTTTTGGTTGAATATCTACAATGCCTACATTCAAAGTATTTTGAGCGAAAATCCTGAATTATTTGAGAATCGAGGCGACTTTTTTGGTGAGCCACGCGTCACGATAGCCGGTCAAGAACTGAGTTTTGATGACATTGAGCATGGCATCATTCGGAGTTCTCAGATCAAACTAAGTGGCGGTTTTTTAGGCAAATTATTCGTCGGGAAATACGAAAAAATGATGCGCACGGAAGAGCGAGATGGACGCATACATTTTGCGCTGAATTGTGGCGCAAAAAGTTGTCCACCAGTCGCTATCTATGAATATGAGCGGCTCAACGAACAACTCGACGAGAGCAGCAAACGCTATTTGACTCAAACTACAGACTACAATAAAGAGGAAAAAGTCGCCAAAGTGACGGCACTGTTCAGCTGGTTTAGAGGAGATTTTGGTGGGCTAGATGGTGCGAAAAATTTTTTGCAGCGATATGGCATCACTGAGCCGGGTGCAGATCCTGATTTGGAGTTCAAAGAGTATGACTGGACATTGGATTTGGGGAATTACATTGATTTGTAAGTAGCAAGTACAGTGCTTACATGAGAGCTCATATCGCCTTCTGCATGCGATATGAGCTTTGTTGTTTTGTTAACTGTAGAAGACCAACTGCACGACTGTCGGCAAGAGTAAATTAATCAATATGTGTAGCAGAATGAGTTCGTACAGATTTTTTCGCCACGACATATACAGCCCAAAGGCAAGCGAGATGAATCCAAGTGCATAGGTCATTGGGATCTGCCAAAGATGGTAAATCGTGAATAGTAGTGAATGTATCCACCAATTGTGTTTGCCTAGAAAAGCACTGCGTTTCATCAGATAGCCTCTGAAATAAACTTCTTCTCCTAGAAAGTTACCGATCAGCAATAAAGCGATCTGCCAGGGTGAAAATTCATAGAGCGTCTCGTAGTCATGAAAGATGCTGTGTTCTGGAATCTGGAGTAGAGGGATTTGTTGGAGAAATTGGTTGAGAACAGGAAATACATAGCGCATATAAGGTACGGCGATGACTAGCACCAAAATGAAGAATAAAGGCGTCAGTAAGAAAAAACCTTTCACAGAAAAGCGATGTAGACTCAGGGTTTGAGCAATTGCTTTCCATGTATATTTCCTTTTCACTTTGAGTACGTACAGGGGATAGCATAGATGCCAGCCCAGTGCGACAAAAACGACGATGTAATATTGATACTGTTCAATGCTGGTGTCAAAGAGTTGGGATAAATAATTGACAACGCTTTTGACATTGATGAGAAGAGTGATGAGGATGCCCGGCAATAGATAGTTGAAAATGACAAAGACTTTCTCTTTTGGCGTCCTTGCTTGCAGCTCGGATTCGTAGTAGTTGTAAGTAGGGTCAGTAGTTGAAAATAAATGGTTCATAATTTCGATTGTTTGTCTGTGGGCAAAATTATGAGCCGTATTAGTCAGTATGGTCGCGGATGGTCATCTGACACGCATTCTAGGAGGAAGTAGAGGTGTCAGATGGCAATTTGAGACGGATGTACTGTGTAGGTGTAAGCTGCTCATACTTCTTAAAAGCACGATTGAAAGAGGATTTGGAATTGAAGCCGCATTCGAAAGCCAAAGCGAGTAACTTTTTGTACTCGTGCTCTCCCGCAGCTACTTTTTGTTTGAAAGCGTCGATGCGTTTTTGATTGATATAATCGTTGAAGTTGCCCTCTGCGTTTTCATTGATGCTTTCAGAGATGTTGTTGACATTGTAACCTAGGCGTTCGCTGAGTTGCTGTAAAGTCAAATTAGGTGTGGCGTACAGTTGTTCTTTTTGAACTAGCTCTTCCAGCTTTTGATAAATCACTGTGCGCTGATTTGGGGTCAGATTGGAACTGTTGTATTTGACGGTCGGCGTCGATAGGGTAGAAGCATCCGGTTTTTCTTTGGAGATAAAAATAGGTCGCACACCAATACCTATAAATCCCAATGCAAAGACAAACAGACAGTACAAGGCATTGCCGATCACGTTCTGAGAAGTGATGAAGCGATCTATATCTATGACCGCCAAAACGGTCGGGAGCAAAAGCACGACAAGCAAGCTACTAGTCAGAAACAGTGTCCACAATTCGCTAGGAAATGTTCTATTCATCAACTTCAAGCTGACCTTTCCTATAAAGAATAGATTGACGATTGTTTTGAGGGCTATGAAAATAGGAATGTACAACCAGTAGGTTTCACCCAATATCAAGATGGGTAGACTACTGATGACCAAGATCGCACCGACTTGCCATCCGATGGTCTTCAGTTTGGGTAGCTCATCTTTAATGGAAGAGAGGTAATAATACAGCAATAAGCCATGAAAGTAGCCCACGACTTCATTGGCAAAAAAATAGAGATCGGGCAGCGACGCCTGAAAATTCAGAACAAGCAAATGCCCCAAAAATAGACCACACCAAAGGAGCAGTATATAATCGGGCTGTTGCTTGTTCTTTTTGACTGCCAAAAGCGCAATCACTAAAACCATGAAAGCCAATGCGGCAAATCGAATGTTGTCGTTCATCACACCATTTCCATCTTCACGGGATCCCAGTCGATCACACGGTTTTCATAAATACTCATATTGCTCGCCAAAGGAGGCGCACAGGCACGCAAGCCAAAGGCAGCGTCTTCTACTACTTTCTCACCGTCGCGGATGGCGTTAAAGAAGTGCGTAAAATGAGTCAAATGATCGTCGTGACCTTGCGGCGCACGATGGGTTTTGGAAGTTGGTTTTAGGTTTTCTTCTTTTGAGTCAGCATACTCTTTGTCGTACCACTTTTCGTACGCTTTTTGTTGCTTCTCTGTGAAGGTATTGTAACTGTCCCAACCACCGTAGCCAGGTGCACTTGCCATTTTGCGGCGTTTCACTTCCACTTCTCCCCAGCCGACTGTAATCACGCCTTCTGACCCAATCAATCGCAGTTTGGAACTACCACCGCTGCCGTCTACAAAATTGACGCGGGTCTGCATATTGAACGCCGAGTGTGCATCACTTTCTGGGTAATCGAATAACGCCAATGCGACATCCGCTGCATCACGACCATCTTTCCAATAGCGCAAACCGCCTGTGGCGTAGATGCGATTAGGACCGTGAGAGTCTAAAATATTGTGTAGACCGGAAAACAAGTGGACATATAGATCACCTGCTACGCCTGTGCCATAGTCTTGATAATTGCGCCAGCGAAAAAAGCGAACCGGATCGAACTCCCGATAAGGCGCATCGCCCAAAAAGTCCTTCCATTTGACCGTCTTCGGAGACGCATCTGTCGGGATAGAATACTGCCATGCACCCATCGCCGACTGTCGATCGTTCCAGCTTTCGACCATGATGAGTTGCCCGATTTCTCCGGCATTGTAGAGCTCTTTGGCTTTGGCATCGACGAGCGAACTAACCCGCTGACTGCCGACCATCATGACCATTCCTGTTGCTTGCTCAGTTTCTACTACTTTCTTGCCTTCGCTGATGTGATGTACCATCGGTTTTTCGCAGTAGACATGCTTTTCGGCATTCATAGCATCGATAGAAATGTGATCGTGCCAGTGGTCGGAAGTCGCGATAATGACAGCGTCGATGTCATCGCGCTCCAAGATTTCTTTGTAGTTGTAGGTCGTATCGATCTCTTTACCGTACATTTCTTTAATGCGCTGCAATCGACCTTTGTATAAGTCACAAGCCGCCACAAATTCTGTTCCCGGCACTTTCATCGCCGTCCGCAAATTGTTATGTCCCATAATGCCTGTCCCGATGACAGCAAAACGTATCGTATCGTTAGCGGAGACGCGTAGGTTGCGCTGATGTAAATATTCGATTTCTTCATTGTTGGCTGCCAAAATGGTAGGTGTCGCTCCGGCAGCGATGAGTCCCGTCCCTAGCTTGCGCATGAAGGAACGTCTAGTCGTCTGTTTTTTCATCTGGTTGTATCGTTTTTGTTGAAAGACTAAGATAAGGGAATTTGTAAAATATAATCTACCCATTTTACTTGTTCTTTTTCCTTCATGCTGCGTTGAAAAGCCTCGCTGATGCTCTGCATCGTCTACGTTTTTCGTCTTGCTTGAAGGAAAAATACCTTCGCAAAATTCAGCTATCTTATTTATTACAAACTCCCTAACTGTTATTTCGCAGAAAATAGATGGTTCTATCGGTCGCTAAAAACTCAACACATTCATCCATCTCAAAACAGCAAGTAGCAGTGCGGTGATGCCTGTACTATAAATTATAATTCCTTGCCAGTGATAGGTTCTCGACACCCATGACTTTCGTGCTTTTTCGCTGTATTCTTTTTTTAGTTCTCGGCTACTCGCTTTCCACAGGAGAAAGGTAGTGACTAAAAAGATCATCGCGGCGATGATGTAGATGGCATTCATGTTATCGTGTTTCTAGTAAAAAATCAAGGTTTGTATACTTCCAGTTCGATTTCTATCATCATATCCGGTGATGCTAGTTCCTGGACACCTAGCCAAGTACCTGTCGGAAACTGATTCGTGTAGATTTCGCTTCTGTAGGCGGCTGCCTCTAGAAACTTCGCCATATTCGTGGTGAAGATGTCTTCTTTGACTACATCATCAAAAGTACAATTATAATGAGTCAATATTTTTTCTAAATCTGCATAGCAGTTTTTCATCTGCTGCGCCATATCGCCTACGCCGGTTGTAGTGCCTTGAGCGTCCATACTGACTGCGCCTGAAATTTTGATATGCGGACCGATTTTGACGGCGTGTGTGTAGCCGAAGGCTTGTTCGAGTTCTGGACGAAGCTGAAAATACTCCGGTGCTTCGGGTGGCGTGACTGCTGCTGTTTCTTCTTCTTGCATTTCTGTCGTTTCTGTACAACTTTGGGAAGTGAAACAAAATAAGGAAGCGAGTAACATGAGTAAGTAGATTGGACGTTTCATTTGTGATTGTTTAATTGTAAAAATGGATGTCAAATAGGAAACCTGTCATTTCCTGTCTGTAAGATTACGTCCAAGATGAATAGTACGTTGCCGAGAGGTGGCGTCTATCTTGTTAACAAGCAGTTATCCACAAAAATCACATCAAACGTACTATTTCCTTGACAATAAGAGCTGCTTTCGGTGACGCCTGTTCTACTACTTCTAGTACTTCCTCAATTGTCGTCGGTGTCAAATCCTCGATGGGGAAGCATTTATTGGACACCACAGATAAAACAAAGACGGGTAAGTCCATGTGGCGCGCTACAATCACCTCTGGCACTGTGGACATACCGACCACATCGCCGCCTATGATATGTAGATAGCGATATTCGGCAGGCGTCTCCAAACTGGGTCCTTGAAGTCCGGCATAGACGCCTTGATGTGCGCGGATGTTATTTTCTTTGGCGATTTGTGTGGCATGTGCGAGCCACTTCGGATCATAAGCATACATCATATCGGGAAAACGTGGTCCAATACGTTCGTCGTTTTCGCCACGTAGTGAGTGTCCTGCGTGTAAGTTGATGTGGTCGCGGATGAAGACCAAATCGCCTGCTTCGATATGCGTTTGCAAGCCGCCAGACGCATTGGATAGGATGAGTTGCTGTATGCCTAGATATTTCAAAATACGAATCGGGAAGGTCACTTGCTGCATTGTGTAGCCCTCATAGTAGTGGAAGCGTCCTGCCATCGCCACCACTGCGCGACCTTCCAAATGACCAAAGATGAGTTGTCCTTTGTGGCTTTCGACAGTCGATACCGGAAAATGTGGCAATTCACTATACTCAAAACGATGCACCACTTCGATCTCATCCGCTAGTCCGCTAAGTCCTGTTCCCAAGACCATTCCTACAGTCGGCTCGAATTGTATATGTTTATGAATATACTGGATACAGTCTTGTATCTGGTCAAAAAGTTGCATAAATGGATGATATTAGGTGTGAAAGATATAGATGGAATGGTGTTTCTGCTAAGGGAATTTGTAATAAATAAGGTACCCAATTTTTTGAGAATTATCGCGAACGAATACAAAGCCTGCTCCGAGAAGCGGAGGCACGAAGAGGGAGCATAGCCTTAGCTACATGACTGATGACGAACGCAGTAATCGTTTATGAGAAAATCAAAAACGGGTAGATTATATTTTACAACTTCTCTAGATATTAAAATTTTAACAAATTAATAAAACAGTCAGTAGCAACATCTGGTGCTATTTGAACGTCTTTATAGTAACTGCGGCGGATTCTACTATTTCGTCTCAGTCCCATGAAAAAATAGAGCAAAATAGGCTCGCTTTTATCTTTATTCCTTGAACATATTAAATCCTGTCAATCATGTTGACTTTAATCGCCCTTACTGGTGCTTACCAGATCTACAGAAAAACAACTGGACGCGAATTACCTCTCGTCGAAAATTCCATTGAGAAGCTAAAAACCATTGTCGAACAGCGATCTTTCTCTGTCTTCAAACGCACAGCAGTCTGATGACGCTCCGAAAATAAACCTAATCAAAAAGGCAAAACAGCAGATTCGTTGTTTTGCCTTTTTTGATTGTACCATGCCATATTGTTAAATGGCATCTTTCAACAATTCGCTCACAAAATAAGCATAGAATAACAGTAACATCATTCCCTCCCAGCGAGAGATCTTTTTCGACAGACACATAAAGGCAAGTAGTAGCGTGATCACAATCATAAATGGCAAGCTAAACTGCAAAGCACTTTCCGTAATCTCTACTTGCCCGAAAAATGGCGGAATACCCATCACCGCATATGTATTGAAAATATTGGAGCCGAGTACATTGCCTACGGCGATCTCTGTTCTTCCCTTTCGAGCGGCAGTGATGCTGACAATAAGCTCCGGCAAAGATGTCCCCAATGCAATGACACTCAATGCAATCACTTCTGGACTGATGTCTGCTCTAGCTGCCAATTCGCTCACGGCAAAAATGGTGTATTTCGCGCCGAAGAACACTAACGCACTAGCAGCGATCACGATCAAATAACTTTTGAAAGTTACTTTGGGACGCTCTTCTTCCGCTTCTTCTTCATCTTTACTTCTGAAAGAATAGACCAAAAAGATCACCAAACCAGATAACAACAAAAAGGCATCAAATAAGGATAACACTCGGTCATAAATCGTGAACGTCAACAATGCCGCAGAAGTCAATAACAGCGGCATATCTATATTCATCACATCCTTTCGGAAATGAATCGTACCGCCGACGACAGCGACGACGCCTAGTATCAAAGTGACATTGGTGATATTAGAACCGAGGACATTCCCTAGAACGATGGAGGACTCATTGTCCAAAACAGCAGCAATAGAGGATGCCAATTCCGGCAACGAAGTACCGAATGCCACAATCGTCACACCGATAATAAAAGGTGAAATACCAAAGGAAAGCCCAATCCGCTCTGCGGCAGCCACAAACCAGTCCGACGCTTTGAGCAAAACGGCTAAACTGACGATTAAAATTCCTACGTAAACAAGAACGGGCATGAAGATGATTTAGGTAACTGTTGTTGGTGGAGCAGTAGCTTTTTATTACGATGAGTGTCTCTACTGTCTGATGACTTTCGGGCAGCGAAATTAAGCTTTTTTAAATAGAAAGTAATTTCTTTAGGATGAAGCTCTATTTTTACTCGTCCAATAATAAACAATGCAAGCTCTAAAATGTGTTGTTTTGCATCTGATTTGCTCAAACTATTACAAGATGAACCACTTACTTTCTACTTTACCCTTACTCCTATTTTCCATTCCCATTTTTGCCCAAAGTGCCCATCCGCCTCAGACCGATGATCGCCTCTACGAGATAGCCGAAGCACCACAGCCTGACCGACTCGAAAAGGATATCCAAACACTCGTCAACTTCGGGACACGTCATACTTTATCTGACACACTCTCCAAAACACGAGGCATAGGCGCAGCACGTCGCTGGATCAAGGCAGAATTTGAGCACATCTCTGCTGACTGCGGCGATTGTTTGGATGTCAGCTATCAGCGCAATCTAGTGCCAGCAGCAGGCAATCGGCGCATCCCAGAAGACACTTGGGTCGTCAATGTAATGGCGATACAACGCGGCACAGCTTTCCCTGATCGCTACATCATCATGTCCGGTGACATAGATAGTCGCGTATCTGACCCACTGGATGGTACTTCTGACTCACCAGGCGCAAATGACAATGCCACAGGTATGGCAGGGACACTGGAAGCCGCACGTATCCTATCAAAATACAAATTTCCGACGAGCATTATTTACGTGGGACTATCCGGCGAAGAGCAAGGTCTGTTCGGTGGTCAAGGCATGGCGAAAATGGCGAAAGAAGAAGGTTGGAACATCGTCGGTATTTTGAATAATGACATGATCGGGAATATAGAAGGGATAGACGGTGTGATCGACAATACAACGTTCCGTGTTTTCTCAGAACCCACTCCCGTAGATGCCAATGAGCGCGATCGCATCTGGAATCGCTTTTATGGTGGCGAAGTCGATGGTCCCTCTAGACAGCTAGCGCGCTATATTGATCGGCTGACCGATCAGTACTGCCGTAATCTGGATGCCATTATGATTTATCGTCTGGATCGCTTTGGTCGCGGCGGTCACCAGAGGCCTTTCAACGATCAAGGCTTTGCCGGTGTACGCATCATGGAGACCCATGAAAACTACAATCGCCAGCATCAAGATCTCCGCACCGAAGACGGCATCAAATATGGCGACGTCATCGAAAAAGTCAACTTTGAGTATTGCGCTAAACTTACAGGCGTCAATGCCATCACACTGGCATCTATCGCTTGGGCACCACCTGCACCGGAGGGCGTCATGATTGGTGGAGCAGTTCAGCCTTCGACGCGCCTGAAATGGGATGCCGTCGAAGATGATAACTTACTCGGCTACAAAATCTACTGGCGAGATACCACTTCTCCCCAATGGCAATATTCGCGCTTCGTAGACAAGTCAGAGACGGACTATACCCTCAAAAATATTGTGATTGACAACTTCCTTTTCGGGGTTGCTGCTGTCGGGAAAGACGGTAATGAAAGTCTGGTCGTGTACCCGAGGACACTGATTCCTAGGGGGTTGAGGTAGGGGAGTTGATATTGAGTCATGCCGGATTTGTCTTTGAATCTGGCATGACTTGATATCGCTTCTTCCTTTAGATGAGTCGCAATAATACTTACGCTACAGGTTTGAGGACCGTGACAGTTAAATATTACATCTCTATAATCAATAAGCGATCTAACATCTATTGTCTACTATCTAAACGCTCTATTTTACAGGCATCAACCGAAATACAAAGCCTGGATCTTCCACACCTACATACAAATATCCATCTGCATCCTGCGCCAAACTCCGTACACGCCCGATATTTTTCAAAATCAATTCTTGACCGACGACTTTTTCTCCTTCGATGCGACACAAATTGACGTAATCAAATTTGAGAGAGCCGACCAGGAGTTGATTCTGCCAATCTGGATAGCGACTGCCTGCCACGAAAGTCATCCCACAAGGCGCGATAGAAGGATCCCAGTAGGTTTTGGGTTGCTCCATACCTTCTTTTTCTGTGATGTCCGTGAATTTTGTGCCGCTATAATTGATGCCGTAGGAAATGACTGGCCAGCCGTAGTTGTTGCCGGGCTCTATGAGATTGACTTCGTCACCGCCGCGTGGGCCGTGCTCATGTTCCCAGACTGCTCCGGTCGTGGGGTGGATAGCTAGTCCCTGAGGATTGCGATGTCCATAAGTGAAAATGGAAGGCGAAGTGTCATTTTGTCGGATAAAAGGATTGTCACGCGGGATGCCGCCATCATCATTGAGGCGATGTACTTTGCCAGAGTCGTTGCTGAGATATTGAGGATGGTCGTCTCTTTTACCTCGGTCGCCGACAGATAAGTACAGATAGCCATCCGGGTCAAAGACAATGCGACTACCGTAGTGATGTTTGGTACTGACATAAGGCTCTGCGACGAAAATATCTTGTCCTCCGACTAGCTGATTGCCATTGAGTTGTGCGCGGAAGAGCGCGGTGGTTGACTCACTATCGTCGTTGGGATTGAACTTCGAATAACTGATGTAGATGTATTGATTCTGGTCGAAATTAGGGTGGACACAGACATCCAGTAAGCCGCCTTGACCTGCAAAGCGAACTTTAGGCACACCTTGAATCTCAACGCGCTTATTTTCTACATCTACTCTGTACAGTTCACCGGATTGTATAGTGACGAGCATATCGCCATTGGGCAAGAAGTCCATGCCCCACGGATTGCCAATGTCGGATAGAATCGTGTCCAATTTGACAGTTTGCTTAGACGCATAAAAAGTATCAGACTGGACTTCCTCTTCAAATTTGTAGCGGTTATTTTTGTCGGCAACTTCATTCAAAATATAGGTCGCCAACTCAGCTATTTCTTCGTCTGAAAACGTCTCTTCATAAGCAGGCATTCCTTCATCTGGATAACCGTATTTGATGGCTTTGACGAGATCCGCTTGGGTGTTTCCGTACTTCCACTTATAGTCGATGAAACTTTCTGCTTCTTGTCCGTGACAACCGGCGCACCATTCTTGGAAGCTGGCAGCGGCAGACTGAGTTGTTTTTTTATCTTGAGGAATGGGAACATATTGCTGACAAGCAAAAATAAGTCCGGCGATAAATGTTCCGGTAAGCAGTAGAGAGTTAGTCATGATTTGATTATTCTATTTGAAACAAATACAGGAGAGGGACTGATAGGTTCAATTACTGACGACTCAATAACATTTTGAACGACCGCCATTCTATCAAACGAAAAGCAAAAGCTAAAAATACACCATATAAAATAATACCTAAAAAATTGATGTACCAAGCTCCAGCTTGCCATTTTGCACCATACCAACTGACGCCAAAAAAGACGACTGCAAAGAGGACAATTTTGCCAAAGGAACGCCTCAAATTCAACTGCAATAGCCGCATGACGAGTGTCAGTTCACCCACCAAAATAAAAGACTGCGTGATTACTGTAGTCGTTGCTGCGGCATACGCTCCGTAGCGCGGAATAAATAGCGCATTCAACACTACATTGAGTACAATGCCTAGGACAAACAGCTGATTCAATCGCTTCAAACGACCATCTGCCAGCAAAGCTGTCCCAAAAATATGAGTCGCGCTCACTGCTATGAAACTCCAAATCAACATCCCCAAGATATGTCCCCAGTACACCGTACTTTCGATATACAAGAGTTGCATAATTTCTTGTCTAAATAGAAAAATACTCACCGCCGCCGTGATAGAAATACTCATCAACAGCTGACTGCTCATCGTCACCAATGCCAATAGCTCTTCTCGCTTTTTGAGGAGACGTGCGAACATGGGTAGCAACAAATTGGCGAATAAAAAACTGAACATGATGGCAGCATCCAATAAGCGATATGCCGCTGCGTAGATGCCTACTTCTTCCTTTCCATTCGGTAGCAATTGCTCCAACATGACCGCATCTATCCGGCTGTAAATCATCATTAGAAAAGCAATCAAGGCATAAGGCAAACTTTGGCGCAAAAAGACCAAAACACGCGGATAATGAAATCGAAAGCGCGTCTGTTTCAAATGTGGCAAAGCAATGAACAAGGCAGTCATCAGACTGATGACTAAAGCGGTGAACTCCGCATAAACGAACCATTCGATAGTGAATTGAGCACGAAAATCAGGAATCCACAACAGAACTGCTCCAATAATCAACAAAGACAAACGCGGCAAAATCGACAACCAACTATCCATCCGATACCGCTCCAGTCCAATAATAATCGACCGAAAAAAATCAATCCAACTGATCGTCAAACGACTCATCATCAGCACACTTATCAGTATCGCATAACTTTTCCAATAACCCAAAACGGCAGCAAAAGCAGTCACCGAAATAATATACAATCCAGTCAGTATCAACTTGATAGCGAAGAGATCAGAAAAATACTTTTGTAGCAAATGACTGTGCTGTGCGATGTAGCGACTCATGAAATTTCTGATACCGAAATCATTGAGCATATTGAGTAGCAGCGTCAGATTGAGAAGCGTGAAGTAGATGCCATAGTCCGCCGTACCGACCATATTTTGGACATCTCGCTCGATGACAAAGACATAGAAAGGCTTGACGATCAGATTGATCGCAATGAGGAAAACAATATTAGAGAGGAAGCTTTTTTGTGTGGTGGACAAGATATACTAGCATTCATATCTACATACAAAGCGGTGGAATTATCTTGCTCAGCCTGTCCCCACTCTCAGGGACACATTGGGAGATTCTGTCGCTTTATATGGTTGATGTAAACATGGAAAAATAAAAACACAAAGATGCTTCTAATTTTTCAGACTACTCTTCCTTCTCCCAACCCATCGTCCGCTTCACTGCTTTTTGCCAGCCACTATATAATTTGTTGCGTTTGTCCGCATCCATTTCCGGCTCAAAGCGTTTGTTGAGTTGCCAACTGGTTTTAATGTCTTCCGTTTTCCAATAGCCGACCGCCAAACCTGCCAAATAAGCTGCACCCAAAGCAGTCGTTTCAATGACATTGGGTCGTTCTACGGCGGTGTCGAGGATGTCTGATTGAAATTGCATCAGTAGGTTGTTGGCACTTGCGCCTCCATCTACTCGTAGGGTCGACAATTCTAGTCCCGCGTCCTTCTCCATCGCTTTCAAAACATCTTTTGTTTGATATGCCAATGACTCCAAAGTCGCTCGGACGAGGTGAGACTTGGTACTTCCCCTCGTCAGTCCGAATATCGCACCACGTGCATACATATCCCAATAAGGTGCCCCCAATCCGGCAAAGGCAGGCACGACATAGACACCATCTGTGTCCGGTACTTTATTGGAAAAATATTCTGAATCCGGCGCGCTGTCCAGTATTTTTAAGCCATCGCGTAGCCACTGTATGGCTGCTCCGGCGATGAAAACGCTCCCTTCCAGCGCATATTCTACTTTGCCATTGATGCCCCAAGCAATAGTTGTCAGCAATCCGGCTTTGGAAGCGACAAATTTCTCTCCGGTATTCATGAGCATAAAACAGCCTGTGCCGTAGGTGTTCTTTGCCATCCCGACTTCATGACAAGCTTGTCCGAACAGTGCCGCTTGTTGGTCACCTGCGATGCCGGCAATCGGGATAGCACCACCGAAGAATATTGCTTCTGTTTCTCCGTAGACTTCACTGGAGTTTTTGACTTCGGGTAGGATGTTTTTTGGCACATCTAAGACCTCCATCATGTGCTCGTCCCATTCGAGTTCTTTGATATTATAGAGCAATGTTCGAGACGCATTGGTGTAGTCGGTAATGTGGGCTTTTCCACCTGTCAATTTCCAGATGATCCAAGTATCCATCGTTCCAAATAGCAGATCACCTTTTTCTGCCTTTTCGCGTGCGCCGGGCACATTGTCGAGTAGCCATTTGGCTTTTGTGCCCGAAAAATAGGCATCGGCGACGAGTCCGGTATTGTCGCGGATGTATTGTTCTTCTCCGTCGGCTTTCAACTGATCGCAAATGCTAGCGGTGCGACGATCTTGCCAGACGATGGCATTGTGGATAGGTTCGCCAGTATTTTTGTCCCAAATGACCGTCGTCTCTCTTTGATTGGTAATGCCAATGGCGGCGATTTGATCGGGAGAAAGGCTATATTTTTTGAGGAGTTGCTGAGTGACTTTGAGCTGTGTTTGCCAGATTTGATTGGCATCATGCTCTACCCAACCTGGTTTCGGATAGATTTGTGGAAATTCCTCTTGCTCTACACCATGAATATTGCTGTCATGGTCAAAAAGGATGGCGCGTGAGCTGGTTGTGCCTTGATCGAGGGCGAGGATGTATTTCATTGTGCTGGTTTTATCGTTTCTTTAATTGATATGCGTGAGGTTAGTGTTTCACTTCTAAGGTGAAGCCCTAACTTAGACTTGCCAATATCTATATTTTTCAAGATATAGTGTAAAAGAGATTGATTTTGGATGCTTTTAAATGAATCAAAACGTCTTGAAGATTGTTCTGAAAGCATTAAAGCAAATGCTATGCGATATTTGATATTCACTTTTTTACTATCGTTTTTCCTTTGGAACTGTCAGCCAACGGAGCAATCGCTGTCCGAAGAGAAAGTCATTCTATCTGATGAAGAATCGGAAGATGTACTGATGCGACTGTCTCAAGAGCTGGAAAGTAATCCGCAAACGCGTGCTCAAAAAGAGCGAAATGAGATGCTTCAGTTTGCACTGGATTCTTTGTGGAACGTGCGGGAACTACCTTCCGGTCTGTGGCTGGAAGTGGCTGTAGTAGGCGAAGGGGATACACTCCAATGGGCAGATCGTCTGGAAGTGGATTATGTTGGTTATTTTATGGGTGGCAAACAATTTGATTCTTCTTATGATCGAAAAAGAACCTTACAGTTTTATATTGGGAATATGATTGATGGTTGGAATGAGGTATTGCAATTGGTAAAGCCGGGTAGTCAAATCAAGTTGCTCGTGCCCTCTCGACTGGCGTATGGAGAAGAGGGATTGGTAACGGCGACAGGCGATACTCTGGTACTGCCCAATCAAGCTTTGGCGTTTAAGATAGAGGTGATACGCAAAATTCAGTGAAGCTTTTGTAATTTCGCGTTGCGCTTTAGATAACTCCGTTTTTAGGCTCTTTCCAATACTCACCAAATTAATAAACACCCCACTAACATGAAATAAACAAATTGTTCCCGATCAAATCGGGAACAATTTTTTATTGAACTCATACAGAAAAAGAGTCTTTCATCATTTATCAAAAAATTAGTCAAGAAACATGGTCAGAATTTTAGTCAACGATGGCATTCACCCGGATGGTAAAATGCTATTGGAAGAAGCAGGATACGAGGTCATAACCGATAAAGTCGCACAAGAGGATTTAGTCAAAGAACTACCTAATTTCGATGCGATCATTGTGCGCAGTGCCACCAAAATCCGAAAAGAACTCATCGATGCTTGTCCAAATCTAAAAATCATCGCTCGCGGCGGCGTTGGTCTGGACAATATAGATGTGGACTATGCCAAGTCAAAAGGCATTACCGTCATGAACACACCTGCCGCTTCTTCTCAGTCTGTGGCAGAGTTGGTATTTGGACATATGTTTTCTTTGGCGCGTTACTTACACCTCTCCAATCGTGAAATGCCGACAAAAGGCGGAACGGAGTTTAAAGCCTTGAAGAAGTCTTATTCCAAAGGCATCCAACTGCGTGGTAAAACATTGGGTATCATTGGGTTAGGTCGTATTGGCCGTGAAGTGGCGCGTATGGGATTGGCATTGGGGATGAAAGTCATGCCAGTCGATTTGGTCGTCGATGAGATCAATGTAGACATTGCGTTGTATAGCTCAGAAGAAGTGGGGTTGTCTGTCAAGTTGCAGACTTATACCTTAGATGAAATGCTGAAAGAGATGGATTTTGTCACTTTGCACGTTCCTTTTTCTGGTGGCAAACCGATTTTGGGCACAGAAGAAATTGCCAAGATGAAAAAAGGCTCATACATCGTGAATGCTGCTCGTGGTGGCACAGTCGATGAGCAAGCATTATTGGAAGCCATCAATAGTGGCCATTTGGCAGGTGCGGCATTGGATGTTTTTGACTTAGAACCTTCTCCACAAGAAGAAATTTTGAATCATCCGAAAATATCTGTGACGCCGCATACTGGAGCTTCTACCTTGGAAGCGCAGCGCAATATTGGGCTAGAACTGGCGGACAAGATTATTGCGTTTTATGGGGATGATAAGTGATTGTACGAGGCTACATTATAGCTGTAACTTTAGCTAACCAATATCAACTGAGAGAAAGGCGATCCCCGAAAGATTGTCTTTCTCTTTTTTTATCAACGATCATGCGCTACCATGCCTTTGCTGTCTATTCTTACACCTGTTTACAATCGCGAAGCTTACATCGGTGAGGCAATAGAAAGTGTGCAACAACAAGGTATTACAGATTGGGAGATGGTGATCGTTGATGACGCATCTACAGATAACACCGTCAATATCGTCAAAGCCTGCCAAGCAAAAGACAATCGCATTCGGCTGATTGAAAAAGCGCAAAATTCAGGTATCTCTGCTACTCGAAATCGCGGTCTGGAAGTCATCAGTGGCAAATACATCGTCATGCTCGATTCGGATGATGTTTGTTTACCCAATCGTTTTGAGCGGCAGGTCGATTTCTTAGAACAGCATCTTCAAATCGGGGTGTTAGGAGCTTGGGCGAAGCATATCGGAAGCAGCAATCGACAATTTACACCGGAGAAAAAAGATGGTGAACTAAGAGCACGTAGTTTGTATCGTTGCCCTTTTGTACATTCTAGTACGATGGTCAGATCAGAAGTAGTGCAGCAGCATAATTTGCGCTATAACGAAAGCTATCCGGCTGCCAATGACTACCATTTTTGGGTCAATATTCTGCCGCATACGCAAGTTCATAACCTACAAGAATACCTCGTCGGCTATCGTACTCATCCTCAAAATATTTCCTTGACGCATCAGTCAACACAGCAGCAACTGCGAGCGAAGACGAGCCATTTGGCATTTCAATTGTTACTCAATTGGGAGCTGCCAATCGAGGTGCATCAGATCTTCTTTCGACTGTTAGCCTACGATCAGTTGGCAGAAGGTGACTTACCTTTGCTAGAAAATACCTTTGAGACTTGTCTCGCAAAGTTGGCGCAGTATCCAGAGATAGATAGCCACTACTTGCGCCCCATTTTGTACAAGAAATTTATGGATGCTTTTCAGATCGCTGATACGCCTACTTTTGTTCGAGCAGGTTTTGTTCGGCGACAGCGTGCTTGGCGAGTGCTTCCTTTTCGGCAGTATGCAGGCACTTATTTGCGCTTGCTAGGAAAAGAATTTTTGCGAACGTCAAGGAGACGGTAATAAATTGATGACTAGTATGGAAAGTAGACAGCCAGTTGTTCTACAAGAAATGTGAAACAGTGATGTTATTTTTTTAATTCTGACGTCAATCTTAGATTCAGTGCTCTCCTCTTTTTCATTTTTACCTTAGCTTTGCTTTTTACTCAAGAAATCATATCTCTGAAATCAAGCAATTATGCAAAATTAGCTAACCGCTAATAGCTAATGGCTCACAACTTGTTCCGAGTATCGGAAGCTAACACAAAAAAATGGACATACTCTCTCCCTCTCGATATGCCGTCAACGAACGCGGCTACTATGGTGAATTTGGTGGTGCTTTCATCCCCGAAATGCTACATGCCAATGTCGCAGAACTGCGCGAACGCTACCTGAATATCATCTACTCGCCCAGCTTCGAGGCAGAATTTCAAGACCTGCTGAAACACTATGTCGGTCGCCCAACGCCGCTTTACTTTGCGAAGCGACTATCGGCGCATTATGGCGTGAAAATCTACTTGAAGCGGGAAGATTTGTGTCATACCGGGGCACACAAGGTCAACAATACCATTGGTCAGATTTTACTGGCAAAACGCTTGAATAAAAAGCGCATCATCGCAGAGACCGGAGCTGGTCAGCATGGTGTTGCTACCGCTACTGTTTGTGCATTGATGGGGATCGAATGTATCGTTTACATGGGGGCAGTAGACATAGCGCGTCAAGCTCCGAATGTCTCACGCATGAAGATGCTAGGGGCAGAAGTGCGTCCGGCGACAAGTGGCAGCCAAACCTTAAAAGACGCGACCAATGAAGCCATTCGCGATTGGATCAACAATCCGGAGGATACCCATTATATCATTGGGTCAGTCGTAGGACCACATCCCTATCCTGATATGGTGGCTCGTTTTCAGTCGGTCATCAGCGAAGAGATCAAATGGCAATTGGAAGCTCAAGAAGGTCGCTCGCAGCCAGATGCGATCATCGCTTGTGTAGGTGGCGGCAGCAATGCAGCAGGTGCTTTCTATCATTATTTGGATGATGAAAAAGTGCGGTTGATCGCTGTAGAAGCAGCTGGACTAGGCGTCAATACCGGAGAGTCAGCAGCGACGAGTGTGCTAGGAACAAAAGGCATCATTCATGGTAGCCGTACGTTATTGATGCAAACCGATGATGGTCAGATCATAGAGCCATATAGCATTTCTGCGGGATTGGATTATCCTGGCATCGGACCGCTGCACGCTCACCTCATCAATACAAAACGTGCCGAAGCCATCAGCATCACCGATGAGGAAGCACTGAAAGCAGCTTTCTTTTTATCTCGTACCGAAGGTATCATCCCGGCACTAGAGACAGCTCATGCTTTTGCTGCTTTGGATTATATGAAATATGGAAAAGATGATGTATTGGTCATCAACCTGTCCGGTCGTGGCGATAAGGATTTGGGGACTTATGTGGAGGCGTTGGATCAGTTTGAAGGCTAATTCTGAGTAACCTGAGACACTTACAGAAGTACAAGCGTCTCAGGTTATTAAACTTTTAATTACTCACAGTCCACATCATTCTGCTCCACATCCCAGCATCTCCAATTATTGTCGCCATAGTGACTCAAATGGCGAACACGACCATCTCCGGCAGGCTCATTCAGTTCTATTTGCAAGAAATCTTCATCGGTTCTGAATACCTCATAACTACGATTGTAGAGCGCGTCCGGCGTTTGTCGATATTCGACGTAGTAGCCATCTTCTAGGCGATTGGGATTGATATTGGTGAAACGAGTCGTCGTGCGATCTTCACTGTTAGGATCGACAGTTGTCGTCAATGAGACAGCTACATTTGGCTCCTCAGGATTTTGATAAATCACAAATTCTGAGGCGAAAGGCATCGTCTTTCCGGTCAGCCAAACAAAGCTTTCGCCGCTATTGATATCCGTCAATCTCAATGTCCAGCCAATCTCATCTTCCGTACTCAAATATGCACCTTGTAGATTGACTTGAAACGACTCTCTTCGAGGTCCATCGTAGCGATATGCCCATTCGTAAATGCCTTCTCCCAAATACTCATATTCTTGGTTGAATGCCTCTCCGATAGCGGCTACCGGAATGGCTAAATTGGCGACAACAGCAGTATTCCATCCCAAAATATTGAGTCCAGCGTGTAGCCAATGCCATTTGGTGTTGGATTTGGTGAGTGACTTGTCGTTTTGTATTTCTTCAAAACTACTGACAGGAACGGTAAATAAGTCTAAGTTAGGTAATTCGGGTGCACCCAATGCTTCAAAATCATCGTTGGCGAGGTCAGTTTCTTTTTCACAGGATTGAAGTAGGAAAAGTCCGCATAGTGCGAAAAGAAAAACAATTGATTGTTTCATAGTGGTTTATTTTTGTAATCGAATGGTGGCAGTACACAGCCTGAGTTTTATAGAAAGATGTGCAGCTGCTTGTCGATTTCAATACACGGAGATAAGAATTGACCCTTAGTCGTAGGTTCATTTTTTGAATGGAATAGCGGTATCTTTGCCCAATCGAACTCAAATTGATATGTCGAAAAAGATAAAAAATCAAGCGCAGATACTTGAAAAATTAGGCATTGAGGCATTGAATGAAATGCAGCAAGAAGCACAATTTGCCATTCATACTTTAGATGAAATTATTCTGCTGTCGCCGACCGGAAGTGGAAAGACATTGGGATTTTTGTTGCCGATTATGGCGAGTTTAGACCCCAATTTGGAGCAAGTACAAGCGATGATCATTGCGCCTTCGCGGGAGTTGGCGGTGCAGATCGCGCAAGTGGCAAGAGAGATGGGAGCGGGCTTTAAAATCGAGTTGCTGTACGGCGGTCGTTCCTTTTCCAAAGACCGGACGCAGCTACAGCATCCACCTGCTTTGATCGTGGGTACGCCGGGACGAATTGCGGATCATTTGAGACGACAGACTTTTGAAACTTCAGCAGTCCAGACGTTGGTCTTGGATGAGTTTGATAAGGCGTTGGAAATTGGGTTTGAGGGAGAGATGACAGAGATCATCGAGCTATTGCCCAATCTGCAAAAGAAGGTGTTGACTTCGGCGACCCAAGGTATTGAAGTACCAGATTTTGTGGGATTGGATAATCCGACTACAGTCGATCACTTACAAGAAGGAACTTCTAAATTGAGCATCAATATTGTCGCTTCTCCTCAGAAAGATAAGCTTTCCACCCTCGGCGATCTGCTCACTCGACTTGAAGGGCAAGCAGGCATCGTTTTCTGCAACTTCAAAGATTCTATTCAGCGCGTCAGTAGCTACCTGAGCGAGCGCAACCTCCCTCACGCCAGTTTCTACGGCGGCATGGAACAACAAGATCGCGAACTTTCCCTCCTCAAATTTCGCAATGGAACTCATCAATTACTCTTAGCGACCGATCTCGCTGCTCGTGGCATCGACATTCCAGATATTCAATTCATCATTCATTATCATCTGCCGGTGCGTGCCGAAGCGTTCATCCATCGAAATGGACGGACAGCGCGGATGCATCGGGATGGGACAGCTTATGTGCTGCATTGGACGAAAGAAGAGTTGCCGGATTTTATTGCTGATTTGAATTCGCCTATTTTGCAAGTAGGTGATGTTCAGTCTACTACGGGAACTACGACTTCTGAATGGACAACGCTACGACTTTCTTTAGGAAGACGAGATAAAGTATCCAAAGGTGACATTGCCGGATTTTTCTTTCGACAAGGCGAGCTGAAAAAGGATGAATTGGGGCGCATTGAGTTGAAGCAAGCAGAGAGTTTTGTTGCTGTGCCTTCTAAGCGAAAAAAGCATATTTTGAAAGCACTAAATAATGGACGATTGAAGAAGAAGAAGGTGAGAATTTGGGAGGTGTAGGATGTGTCACCCGGTGAGTTTTCAAACTATAAAAAGTAGGCTAAGATCAAGAACAGAAGTCAAGCGATCACTCACCGGTTGACTTGTACTGTCTTGAAGTCACCCGCTGAATACCAATCTTGAGTATTACTATTGCTTACCATCGACACATTGAATACGATGATTCAACGAGTGACCTGCTCACTCCACATACTCCTGCCGTTTCACCAATGTAAAAAAGTCATTCTCCAGCTCCAGATAGCCATAATCATAGCAAAAATGATATTCCTTTCCAGCCTTGGTACGATAAATATTGGTGAAATAATTGAACTGAAAGCCGCGTTCCACGAGCTTGTCACGATGCACTTTTGCTTTACCTCTCGGATTCAATTCTATCAAAATCCGACGATTTTTACGCAAAATATTATTGATGTTGCGCATGGTATTGTTGATGTCCTTGTTGAGACTATTGTTGTAGGCACTCCGACAGTCAGCATCACAAAATTTCTTGTCTTTTCTACCGCTGATAGGTTCGCCACATTCTAAACATTGCCTTTTTTTCATGATGAAGGATAAGTTTCTTTGAAGAAAGAGATTTACTAAATCTGGAAGATTTTGCAAATCCGGCTAACAGTTGATGCTCTAAGATAATCGTTTACAATACTTCCGCCAAACCATAAATACTACCACCTACATAAATCAAATCGTGCTCCTCATCGGCACTTCGTTTTGCATCATTCAAAGCTGCTTGCATATTTGCATAGGCACGACCATCTAAACCATGAGATTGAGCGGCAACCATCAATTGATCGGCTACCAAGCCACGAGGTACATCCGCTTTTGCAAAATAATAGGTCGCTTCTTCAGGAAACAAAGGCAGTATTTTATCCAAATCTTTATCTGCCGAAAAATTGAGAACGATATGTAGTTGTGCGTAATCCATTTGCTTCAAAAACTGCACCGCCGACCGAATCCCAGCTTCATTATGTGCGCTGTCACCCAGCACCAAAGGTCGCTCATGGATGAGTTGCCAGCGTCCAAGAAAACGAGTCATGGCTTTCACATTAGCAAGTCCGAGCCGCAATTTGTCTTCCTCTATTTCTACGAAACTATCATTCAAAATCTCGATTGCTTGCAAGCAAGTTTGTAAGTTGTATTGCTGATAATTGCCGATACTATTGAGTTGTAAGCTACTGTAAATGAGCTGATTGTCACGATAAGTGTCATAAGTCGTATGATGTAAGTTGCTATGCTTAAATCGAGCTTCGTAATGATCGCTAGCGTAGATGATTTTTGCTTTTTCTTGCGCTGCTTTTTGTTCAAAAACAGATGTTGTTTCTGCTTGTCGTTCGCCAATAACGACTGGTGTATTGGGCTTAATGATACCGGCTTTGGCACTAGCGATTTCAGGCAAAGTATCTCCTAAAAACTGCTGATGATCGAAACTAATATTGGTGATGATGCTCAAAATAGGCTGTACAATATTTGTCGAATCCAGCTCACCGCCCAGTCCGGTTTCTATGATCGCCACATCCACTTTTTCTTGCGCAAAATATTCAAAACTCATCGCCACCGCCAGCTCAAAAAACGACGGCTGAGTGGCTTCAAAATCCTTTCGATAGTTTTGGACAAAATCTATCACAAACTGCTGACTAGCATATTGTCCATTGATCTTGATCCGCTCTCGAAAGTCTTTATAGTGCGGCGATGTGTGCACACCTACTTTTAGTCCATGCGCCTGTAATATGGCTGCCAGGAAGTGAGCCGTAGAGCCTTTTCCATTCGTTCCGGCAATGTGAATTGTTGGATATTTCGTTTGTGGCTGCCCCAGCAAATCACAAAGCGCGCGAATATTGCTCAAATCCTTCTTGTACGCTACCGCCCCAATGCGCTGAAACATAGGCAGTTGGCGAAAAAGATAGTCTAGCGTTTCTTGATATATCATAGAGGTAGAGTTGTGAACTTGCTTGTCTATCTTCCGACGGAAAAATATTCGATCAGTTACAAATTTGGCGGATAAAACTGAAAAGGAAAAGGGTTGTTACCTATCTGTACAGGGCAAATGTATCAAAGAACATATGTTTGGAATAGGTATGGAACACGTCCTACTTGGCGGGTGGCTTCGAGCCTCCACTGCTTGAGGGACGAGTTTGGAGGGTCTAGCGTTTTTGCTTCCTTTTTTGGTAATGCAAAAAGGAAGAGCCCGTCGGCTTGAGACAAATGTCAAGTCTGCAATGAAGAATTACTCTTTCCAAAGGAAGAAAATAAATGATAAGTGTGTTTTTTGCTGATGTTCTTGTTCTAATTCATATAGCTAACCTTAGCTCTCCTGTAAAACAAAATAACACACATTCACATGGCATCCGAACAAAAGCCCATCATCCTATCCATAGACGACGATCAACAAGTTTCACGCTCTTTACGTCGTGATCTACGTAATCAGTATAAAGACGAATACCGAATCGTCAGCACCACTTCCGCCAACGAAGCATTGGAGTCACTCAAAGAATGGAAGCAAAAAGGACAAGAAATCGCGCTATTCCTCTCTGATCAGCGGATGCCAGAGATGTTAGGTGTCGAGTTCTTGGCAAAAGCAAAACAATTTTATCCAAAAGCAAAACGCGTCCTGCTTACTGCCTACTCAGACATCGACGCTGCTATCAAAGCCATCAACGATGTCCAGCTCGATTACTATTTGCAGAAACCTTGGAATCCACCGGAGGAAAAGCTGTACCCGGTACTGTCCGATCTACTATTTGACTGGCAGTCTTACTACAAGCCGACTTTCAGAGGTATCCGAGTTGTCGGCTATCAATATTCGCCTAAGTCACACAAGATCAAGGACTTCCTAGCTGGCAATCTGCGCCCATATCAGTGGCTAGATATAGAATCGAATGAGACAGCGAAAGAATTATTAGATATTAATGACCTACAAGCCAAACAGCTACCCGCTATATTTTTTGAAAATGGGGAGTACTTAGCAGACCCCAGTTTGCAAGAACTAGCCAGCAAGGTCGGTCTAAATCCAAACGCCCAATCTGACCTATACGATGTCGTTATCATCGGGGCAGGACCTGCCGGATTGGCGGCAGGCGTCTATGGCGGTTCGGAAGGACTGAACACTTTATTGATCGAAAAACGTGCCCCGGGTGGGCAAGCTGGGACAAGCTCGCGTATCGAAAATTACTTGGGTTTCCCAAATGGACTGAGCGGCGCAGAGCTGACCAATCGAGCCTTGACACAAGCGCGACGATTCGGCATCGAATTCTTATCTCCACAAGAGGTCACCAATATTACTTTGGAGGGCAATTACAAGCGATTGCGATTGAAAGATAACAGCATCATTAACACCAAAGCGGTTGTCATTGCTACTGGAGTTGACTATCGAAAACTACCTGCTGAAAATGTCGATAACTATACCGGAGCAGGTGTTTACTATGGTGCAGCCACTACTGAAGCAGCGGCTTGCAAAAACAAAAAAGTATACATCGTAGGTGGTGGCAATTCTGCCGGACAAGGCGCAGTTTATCTCTCTCAGTTTGCCGAACAAGTGACCATTTTGATACGCAAACCGGATTTGACTTCCAGTATGTCCTCTTATCTCATTGATCAGATTGATGGCATCGAAAATATAGACGTACAAGGTCATCGGCAAGTCGTCAAAACCTGTGGTGACAGTCATCTGCAAGAGCTCATCATTCGAAATCTAGAGGACGATTCTACTTATACCGTTCCTGCCGATGCACTTTTCGTATTCATCGGCGCAAGACCTTATACGGACTGGTTGTCAGGCAATTTGATTCGAGATGAAAAAGGGTTTATAGAAACGGGAGGGAGTCTGCGTAGCTACAAGGACTTCAATCGGACTTGGCCAACAGCGCGCGAGCCGTTTCTGCTGGAGACTTGTATTCCGGGCGTTTTCGCTGCTGGAGATGTACGGGCTGGAGCCATGAATCGGGTCGCCTCAGCGGTCGGTGAAGGTGCTACGGCGATTAAGTTTGTGCATGAGTATTTGGCGCAGATTTAGCGAGATTGTGAGATCGCTTCGCTTTGAGACTTTAGACAATAGCACGAGTATAAAGTGCCTAATCAAAGTATCAGCTGAACAAGTCTCATATCTCATATCTGAAAGAGAAGTCTACAGGGCGAGCGATCTTACATCTAGACTACGCTTTCTTCGGCACCACTTTCTGCAACACAATCCGTCCACGGCGACGCTTCTTCCCGAATGGCGTATCCATGATTTCTTGCCAATAGCCATCTAGCTTATTGTCAGATTCAAAGATGCTGCGATGATGGATAAATTGATACTTTTTGTAGTGGGTGGGTATCGCATCAAATCCTTCCGTTTGCACAAATTCCAATTCTTGCAGTCGCAGTGAATGATCGCTATACAACTGCCCTTTAACATTCATTTCCAGAACATCACCATCTTCCAAATGAATCAATGTCCGCCCTTTTATTTTTGTGCCCTTGACTTCCAGAAACAACTCAAAAGGTTGTCCACTCGTCGCTTCCAAACTACCTAAAGTGATATACCCCTTCCATTGTCCACTCAGGTATTTATTCATCTTTTGAGCAGAAAGGGAGGTTGTCGTTATCAATAAACTAAATAGTAAAATCAGGCGCATAGGTTCAGATTCTGTAGATCTCTAACGTAATGAAAGTCGATAATCTTCATTTCTCTACCATCAATGATGCCAATTTTCAGTAAAAAGTTAGCAAAATCGACTTTTTTTTGGACATAACTGAGAAAAAGGGAAATATCGCCAGCGAATTGTCACCCGTTGAATTGCTATGTTCAAGGTGCAAATGTGAAATATACAAGTGATTACAAGCTTGACATTCAGCGGGTGACTAAAGGAAAGTTATAGGAGTAAATGCTCTTACCAAATTGCATACAGCTCATTGATGTCTCGAAACTCTTCCTGTAAAAGAGCTAGATGTTTTTCTTTCAAGCCAAATAATTCAAGATACTCTGCTTTGCGAAAGTGTACACTCCAAATTAGTGATTGAAGAATCTCAAATTTCTTGGAGCTTCGTTTCGCTTTTTTGAGCTCTATCAAAGTTAAATAAGTTTGTAAAGATTCAGGAATGAGTGTTCCATTTTCGTTAGTAAGAAAGTGATCTCGAAGACGTCTGTACTCATTCTTTTTCTTCCAATAGCTTTTGTTATTAGCCGAGCGATCAGCGCCACGCAATTCTTTTTCTCCATTGACGAATATTGCTCTCTCTTTTCTTCTCGCTTCAAAATTGTATGGTTTCAGTTTTTGTAACGAACCTTTCAATACAGGCGAACAAACACCAAGTTCAAAAAATGGAGTTGCTTGATCAGCATTTACTTCTCTTACTGCAAAAGTGATGATAGAGCCTTTAGAGTAGTAGGTTTTAAGTCCATCTATGTCCCAACCTATGGTTTCACATACCGAACCTACGCTTGTTGGTATTACATTGATATGATTCGATAAAGAGGAAGGAGATTGGTACTGCTCTAAAACTTTGATTTTCATGTAAGCAAATCCTTTATAACCGAAAGTATTTTTAGCTCTTAGGCTGTCAGAACCGATAACTTTACCCTCTAGAAAATAGATAGATTCATCAAACGCTCTTATGTAGTCGCAAACAATAGAGCAAGAAAAACAAGCACAAGCAAACGCAAAATGAAAGACAATAGCTGCAAAGAGTTTTTTCATAAGATCTACTTTGGTTCAATAACGAAATATGTGATGTTATTCGCTGCCTTATGAAAAATGAGATTTAGTATCAAGTAATCGTCAATAAAGCTGAATGCGCTCTACGTTCAGTGACTTATTATCATTGAAAAACGCCACAAAATAAATCCCTCGACTCCAATCTTTCGGCAAATCCAAATACGACTGCCCACTGACACTTTGCTCCAGCATCAACTCCCCCAACGTATTATAAATCTTCACTTGGTCTACCTCTCTGTCACCTTCCCATTCGACCTGACCACGCGTCGGATTTGGAAAAACAAAAAAATCGCTTTTAGCGAAAGTAGCATCTGTGTCGACCATCGTATCTACCAAATAATCAGTCTGATACATCGCTAAACCGCCTCTAAAGTTGCCGACGAGCATTTCTAGCTTACCATCATTATTTAGGTCTGCAAAAGCTGCTGCACTGCGTTTTCCTTCTGTCACATTACCAAGGAGTGGAGACATTTGCACAAATTCAGCCTCAAAATTGTCATCGGGCAGCAGATAGCTTTCCAGTTGTCCTTTGGATGTTCCAGTTACAACGATTCTTTCGGTCAGGGTTTTCACGACAGTCGGGTGACTCCATCCGGTGATGAAGCCCGGTTCGCGTGCGTCTATGCGTCCGAATATCTGTAAATTAGGTGCGTTAGACACATCTGTTTCAAAGCGCGCTCGCTGTGGCGTCCCGATGTTGGGGAAGAAATTAATATTACCATTGCGTTCGCCGATCAGTAAGTCCATCTTGCCATCCTGATCGACATCGACGATGACAGGCGTGCTGGTAGACCCAATGTCTATTCCGGCATATTTTGGTTGAATCGTACCTGCTCTAAAAGGCTGGCCTACTCCACCAAGGTTTTCGACATACAGCAAACTGCCTGTTATCTCCCCGACTAGCAAATCCTCATCTCCATCACCATCTAAGTCTCCAAATGTCGGGGAGAAACTACCAAATTCATCATTAAACTGTCTGAAATTCAGCCAATTATCATCGACCAACTCAAAACTTGGTGCTGTTTTCGTTCCCACATTTTCAAACAAAAACAATCGCGCATCTCGATTGCCACTATCTACAAAATAACCGACTGTCCCGACAACTATATCCATCAGTCCATCTGCATTGTAATCATAAAAGGTAGGATGTGAGCCACTACCTAAATCAAGTACTGTTTCCGTCAAAAATGAAGTCGTTTGGAAGTTGAAAATAGGCGTATCGTCCGTCCCAGTATTCTGATACCACCAAATCGAGCGATCATCTTCACTATTGTCCGCATCATTAGGTGTGACGGCTAGGTCGCGTATGCCATCATTGTCTAAATCTAAATGAAAAGCTGCCGGAAAAACGTCTATGGTAGCAGGCGTATCGTAGCTGGGGAAGTCTAGGTCTTGCTCAATAATCCAAGCCTCATCACAGTCGCCACCATTGTATAGTGCAATCAAATTTTCGAAGGACAGATCGCCCAAAATCACTTCCTTGGCGCAGTCTCCATTCAAAGACAAACTGAGCACCGTAGAACCTGCATGGCGAGTTTCTACCGACTGACTGGCATCAAAACAAAGTCCCTGCTGCTCAGACAAATCGACCGCAGGGGTGATTCCACTTTCAAAAAAACCGCCCCAGCACAAATCGTCGACTTCATAGATCAAGCTATCCAAGCCATAGCCACGCTCTACCGACTGATTCAAATAAGATTCTAAATAGCCGCCAGAGGCATTGAAAGTTAAAATATCCAAATCACCATCGCCGTCTACATCGTCCACTGCCGGATAGTCATTGAGTGCTACATATAATGGTGTAGGTGTTCCACTACGCAGTGGAAAGTAGACCACTTGAAAGTCTTGCGACATCGGAAATGGAAAACGCCGAAAGTGCAATGTATCATCTTCATAATAACCTTCAAAAACAGTCATCCCGCTGATGCCGGGTGTATCAGAATAAGAAAAAATATCCATCACACCGTCGTTGTTATAGTCGCGCATCAATACAAAATGCTCTACTGTCGGAAAGTGCTCGGCAAACTCAGGCGCGAAAGTGTAATTCATACTTCCCATGACACCATCATGCAAAAAGCAAAGATGTACATTGGCAGCGCGATCAAAGATATATAGATCTTCTATGCCGTCGTTGTTGAAGTCGGCTTTGGATAATTGAGGCGTATTGATGCCACCGACCAGTGCATTGGAAAGAGCTGCGCTATTAATCGTGAAATCGACCGGAAATCGGTCAAAAGATTGGGCACTCAAATAAGAGGTGGCAAAGAGAAAGAGGAAAAAATATAGTCGAATCAAAATGGATTATTTTTGAAATGATGATTTCATGCTTTTTTTGTCATGAGGACAAGTCCGGTATGAACTGGTAAATAGCTAAAATGAAAATCGGTTCTTTGCTGCAATTCGTTCAGTAATTGCGCTGCTTTTAGATCATGTCCTTCGGGCCAATTGGGTTGAGGCAGCATATCATCAATAACGTAAAAGCCACCCACTTTAACCAACGCCAATGTTGCCGCTAAGTCATAATACTTGCCTGACCAAGTATCTGCGAATATCAAATCAAACGCTTCGCCGCTATAGTTCTGTATGAAATGAGCGGCATCTTCATGAATAAATTGGATGCGAGCATCTGCTAAAAAGTGATGTTTGGCAACTTGTAGGAAATCCATCTCACTTTCCACACTGACAATCGTCGCTTGCTCATCCGCGCCATCTGCTAGCCAGGTCAGCCCCAATCCTGTACCCGTCCCCAATTCTAAAATACGCGCTGATAGTTTGGAGGCAGCAAGCGTACGTAAAAATTGCCCTGCTGCTTCATTAGATAGCATATTGAAGCCTAACGTCTTGGAGTCCTCTAATATAGTGTTGTAATAGGGTGGAAAAGAAATAATCATAAGTGAAGATGTTAGTTTGATGTTTGCAACGAACGAAAGAGAACGATCCAAAAAATGTTAATTTTTTCTTAAAAAACGAACGTTGACCCATCTAAAATACCCCTTCCGTGAGTCTGTGAATGGTATACTATGAGTATTAAACTGATCGCTCAGCCGAGTGAATGGCAAATTTTGCTTGGTGAGGAACTCGAAACACCAAAGAATATTAACAATACTTTAGAAAATAGCGAATAACAAAACACATTAAATCGAAGTTTAATACCCAAGCAAACAACAGTCGCTGAACCCATCAGCAACCATTTTAAATTGAACACACCATGAACATTAAAGGAATCAAACTGGCACTAACCGTACAAATGCTCAATAAAGAGCAACGACAGAACCACGTGTTGCAAGCCATCACGGATACTATGAAGACCTTCCGTGAGGATGTCGGCAACTTTATGGGCTTCACTGTCCTGAAAGATACAGGCATCAGTAGTGACATGATAAACCGCCGCTATGCAGTGCGCTACGAAAACTGCACGCTGAATATTGACTTAGCGATGAATAAAGCAACGCGTAGTGAATACCTGAATGGATTTACACTAAGTTAGTTAGGTCTTTTGTAACTGATAGAACAAATAGAAAAGGGAAGAAGTCAGCAGGCTTCTTCCCTTTTTGTGTGCTATAAAACAGATTGTCTAGGGATTGTATTCACTCTTTTATTTCAAACGTTCTATCCAGATCTGTCTCGACTTTCCTCAATCGTTCTTGACAAAAACGCAGCAGATAAGCTGCTCGCTCTGACTGTTGCGTCAGCTCGTCTATGCTGACAGCTGTTTGTTGCATTTGCGCTACGATGGTCTCCAATTCTCGTAGCGCAGATTCGTAAGTGAGGGATTCGTTTGCCATTAGTCTTCAGCTACTTTGAGTATCAATTTCCCTTTTTTCTCCCCATTGAAAAGCTTCATAAAGGTCGGCAAGAAATTCTCAATTCCCTCTTCTATTTGATGTTCTTCTTTCAATTGTCCTGCCATCATCCATTGTGCCATTTGAGTGGCTGCTTCTTGATACTTCTTGGCGTAGTCCAGAACGATAAAACCCTCCATACGACCACGATTGATGAGTAGCGACAGATAGTTTTTTGGACCTTGAATACTAGCTCTGTCATTGTAAGAGGCAATCGCTCCGCAAATGGCAATTCGTCCTTTAAAATTCAAGTTTGCCAGCGCCACATCCAAAATTTCACCACCTACATTATCAAAATAGACATCTACGCCTTTCGGACAATGCTCACGAACTGCTTTGTACAGATTGTCCGTTTTGTAATTGATCGCTGCATCAAAACCTAGTTCCCCGGTCAGTCGTTGACACTTTTCTTCACTGCCTGCTATTCCGACAACACGGCAGCCCTTGATCTTGGCAATCTGACCGACCACGGCACCGACTGCTCCGGCTGCACCAGATACCAAAACTGTTTCTCCCGCTTTCGGCTGACCTATATCTAGTAAACCAAAATAAGCCGTCATTCCAGTCATACCCAAAACACCCAGATACATCGGAAGTGGCGCCAGACTCGGATCGACCTCATGCCAGCCTTTTCCATCTGTTGCGACATATTGCTGCACACCACCTACACCCTGAACATAAGTACCAACAGCAAAATTATCGTGCTTCGACTCAGTGACTTCTCCCACGACCAGCGCGCGCATCACATCACCTATGCCTACAGGTGGAAGATAAGACTTCGTATCGTCCATCCAGCCGCGCATCGCCGGGTCAAGAGAGACATAATGGATTTTGACTAAAATTTCGTCATCCTCAATACTAGGCATATCATTCTGCTCCAGTGTCCAAGTTGATTCATTCGGTGTACCTCCGGGGCGTTCGGCAAGTTTAAGCTGCTTATTAATTGTCATATTATAATTGTGCTATAATTTTTTGCAATGTAAGGGAACGATTGCTGGTGTTATTCACCTAAAAGTAGAGAACTCCAATATTGTTCAGCGCAAAAAGGAGGTCAAAAGTGCTCTTTTCTGTTTAAAAGTTCACGAAAAGAGGAAAAAACAAAGAAAAAGTAAGAAGATGCGAGAATAATATTTCCTTTTCAAAAGGAAAAAAGTATCTTTGCACTCGCTTTTCAAAAAAGCAGTTCTTTGACTTAATTCTGATGAGAGGAAATAGCTGTTGAGTTACATGATTTTCTGTCAGAAAAATGATATAAGCAAAATGCCAGTGTAGCTCAGTTGGCCAGAGCAGCTGATTTGTAATCAGCGGGTCGGGGGTTCGAATCCCTCCACTGGCTCTTTTGATTTTTGCTTAGGGGGTGCGCCGGAGTTGGAGAGCCGGGCCAGACTGTAAATCTGGTGCTTCGGCTGAATAGGTTCGAATCCTATCACCCCCACATTTACCAACGATCGAGTTGTCAGCTCGATACTTTGAACGTACACAGAATGCGGGAGTAGCTCAGTTGGTATCCCGATAACTATCGGGAAGCCTTCCAAGCTACTCCAGACTTGATAAAAGTTGATTAATATTTTCATCAAGTTGGTAAGAAAAAATAATTAAGCGGGAGTAGCTCAGTTGGTAGAGCATCAGCCTTCCAAGCTGAGGGTCGCGGGTTCGAATCTCGTCTCCCGCTCTAAATTAAATTTGAGCAACACCTCCTTTTCTCTTTAAAGGAGTGCAAACTCTGTAAGATACACATCAGATAAATGACTTTAGTTATTTATCTTTTTGCCAATGTAGCTCAGGGGTAGAGCACTTCCATGGTAAGGAAGGGGTCGT
>JBCDHX010000026.1:0-51673 GCA_038749535.1 Bacteroidota bacterium | reverse complement strand
GCTATTCATTTTGGTCCCGCAAGCGGGACAGGCTATTGCCCCAAAACGAATCAAAAGGTCTAGAAATGGCAAACTCCTCCGTCGAACCTTCCCTTTCGCCATCCGCCACCCAAGTAAAACGTGTTCCACACTTGCTCCATACGACAACTACTGCTTATCATACTTTTGATGCGTTTGCCCTAATGTAAAAGTGGGGCGCACTGTTTCTGGCTTTCAATTTGTATTTTTCATTTGATGTTCACCCCTCAAGGATAAAATCTGAAGTCAAGTATTTACAAATAAAATTAAGTTTGGCAAGTTCTAAAAAAGAGTAATTATCTACTTTTGCCTCCCAAATTGAAAATGAATTATAATAGTTGAAGTAGGTAATTAGATAATGATGAACTCGTCTATCCCCAAAATTCGAGGCAAGTTATCTAACGTCTATTTTCTAAAGTCTCTCAAAAATGATACAAAGAATCCAATCCATATTCCTATTCCTAGCGGGCAGTGCGTCTTTTGGTATGTTTGGTTTGCCTTTTGCGTCTACGGATCAGCCTATTGCTCAGTCCGATTTATTTTCGGATAGTGCCTATACGATCACAGATAATATTGCTTTGATGATTCTATTCATTGGGGCAGGCGCACTGTCATTGATCGCCATTTTCATGTTTAAAAACAGACCGTTACAGATCAATTTGAGTCGAGTGGCGTTCGTGGCTTCTATCATCGGCTTGGTATTAGGTATTATCCTTTTCATCAATGATGAAATCACGAAACTAGCTGCCCAAATGCCTGAGCCGACTGATGGGCTTGGCGTTTTGCTACCGATCGTGGCGGCAGTGATGTTGTTATTAGCGATGCGTGCGATTGGGAAGGATGAGAAGCTGGTGCGTTCTTCGGATCGGTTGCGATAGATTGATACATACCATTCTGTTGATGATTATTTATATCGGGCGAAAAGTACCTCAGAAAGCAAGATTTCGCCCGATATGCCCATTCTTTCAATAAGATCAATAAAACACGTTTCCCAACTCACAAAGTTCGTACCTTGTCATTGAGACAAATCACCTTCTCACTCAATCGGCAAAACGATGAACAAACGAAACTTCCTTAAACAAATCGGCTTGCTTAGCCTTGGCACACCTGCCCTTTTCACACAACTAGAGAAGACAATAGCTGCTTACGCCCACTTTTCTCCAGAAGAGCTGGCTCGAAAGGAAGACTTTTGGGCAAAGATCAGAGGTGATTATCGCCTGAAACCGGACTACATTAATCTGGAGAACGGCTACTACTGTTTCATGCCGCAGGAAGTATTAGAAAACTATATTCATCACATTCGGCGCATCAATTATGAAGGTTCGTACTATTTGCGTACCGTTCAGTTCGAGAACAAACGCAAAGTAAAAGAACGGTTAGCAGCCATTGCACAATGTTCGCCTGAAGAACTCATCATCACCCGCAATACCACTGAGTCTCTGGACATGATTATTGATGGTTTTCCGTGGGAAAAAGGAGACGAAGCAGTGATGGCAGTCCAAGATTATGGCGCAATGCTCGATATGTTTCAGCAACAGGAGCGTCAGCATGGTATTGTCAACAAAATTGTTTCTGTTCCCAATCATCCCACCTCCGATAGTGAACTCATAGAACTTTACACCAATGCCATTACACCCAAGACCAAACTCCTCATGGTCTGCCACCTTATCAATATTACCGGACAGGTCTTGCCCATCCGAAAAATAGTCGATATGGCGCATGAAAAAGGGGTGCAGGTGATGGTGGATGGCGCACATGCTTTTAGTCAGATGCAGTTTAATATTCCTGATCTGGGGTGTGATTATTATGGTGCGAGTTTACACAAATGGCTAAGTGCACCTTTAGGCTCAGGGATTTTATATGTCAAAAAAGAGCATATTCCAAATATCAAGCCACTCTTTGCGGAAGGTGATTGGGCAGCAGCAGACGACATTGCACGCTTGAATCATACCGGCACTCATCCCGTCGCTACCGATTTAGGGATCATTGATGCCATCGAATATCAAGAGCGTTTGGGTCTGGGAAGAAAAGAAGCGCGTCTCCGCTATTTGCAGCATTATTGGACGAGCCGTGTCCGTGACTTACCGAATGTAATCGTCAACACGCCCGCCGATCAAAGTAGACACTGTGCCATCGGGAATGTAGGTGTCAAAGGGATGAAGCCAAGTGATTTGGCGAAAACTTTGCTAGATAAATATGGTATCTGGACAGTTGCTATTAGTCGAGAAAATGTACAAGGGTGTCGCATCACGCCGAATGTATATACGACGACGAGGGAGTTGGATGTACTGGTCATAGCATTAGGGGAACTTGGTGCGTAAATCATACGAAATGAATGGAAGGCGACTCCATTGGACTGAAACGAAAAGGCTACCCAACTCCCGTCAAGTAGCCTCTTTTTATTTCAAACCTCAATAGACAAAATCCTACTGCGTCCCTTGCACGAGAGCAGTCTAACATCTAATGTCTATCGTCTAATATTTCATTTACGCCTCACAACTCGAACAATTCACAATATTAGCCACAAACTCCTTCGACACGCTCTGACTGCGCTGATAGTAAAGCGTTTTGACGCCCAATTTCCAAGCTTCAATCATCAACTTATTCACCTCTTTGATCGGCAAATTATGTGGTATATTCAGATTCAAACTTTGTGCTTGATCGATATACTTTTGGCGAATTGCAGCTTGCTGAATGATCTCCAACTGACTGATTTCCTTGAAGGTTTTGAAGACTTCTTTTTCCTCCGCCGTCAGTCCGTCTAGGTGTTGGACGCTGCCGTGATTGAGCATGATGCTGCGCCACGTTTCTTCCGTATCCATTCCTCTTTCGACCAGTAATTCGCGTAAGTACTTATTTTTGCGCATGAAATTCCCTTTCGATAGACCAGCTTTATAGTAGTTGCTGCTAAAAGGCTCAATGCCAGGCGACGTCTGTCCCAAAATGGCAGAAGAAGAAGTCGTCGGTGCAACTGCCATCAGTGTAGTATTTCGGCGTCCGTAATCTTTCAAGACCTCCGGTTCGCCATAAATATCGGCGAGTTCTCGGCTAGCATCTTCTGCTTGTGAGCTGATTTGCTCGAAGATGGTATTGGTCAATGACTTGGATTGCATCCCTTCAAATGGAATGCGATTGCGCTGCAAGTAGGAATGCCAACCCAACACACCCAAACCTAGCGCACGATGACGTTTCGCAAAGCGATTGGCAGAAGACAGATAGTAGTTGCCTTCCGTTTTGACGATAAATTCTTGCAAGACTGCATCTAAGAAAAAGACCGCTCTACGTACCGCATCTGTATCTTTCCACTCATCGTACAACTCTAAATTCATGGAAGACAAACAGCAAATAAATGACTCATCATAGCTAGATGGTAAAGCAATTTCGGAGCATAAATTACTTGCCCGAATCGTCATATTTTTATCCTTATAGACGTCGGGTTTGAAGCGATTGATGTTGTCGGAAAAGAATAAATACGGCAATCCTTTTTGCTGACGGCTCTCCAATACTTTCGCCCAAATTTCCCGCTTCTCTCTATCGCCTGCCACCATTTCTTGCATCCAATAATCGGGAATACAAACCCCGAAAAAGAGATTCTGAATGGGATTTCCGATATTTTTGATCTCCAAAAATTCCTTGATATCTTGATGGTCGATGTCCAAATAAGCTGCAAATGCCCCGCGACGCACACCACCTTGCGAAATGGTATCCATCACCGTATCAAACAACTTCATAAAGCTGACTGCGCCGCTACTTTTGCCATTGTCGGTCACTGGGCTTCCTCTTTCGCGCAACTCACCAAAATAACCCGAAGTACCACCACCGATTTTGGTCTGCATAATCACTTCACCCAACTTGTGCGTGATGCCTTCGATATTGTCAGGTACGTGTACATTGAAACAAGAAATCGGTAGTCCTCTTTCTGTTCCCATGTTTGCCCAAATCGGTGAACTCAAACTCATCCAACCCTTCTCGATCAGCTCGATAAATGGCTCGATCATCTCAGGTTTATAAAGGCGTTTGGCAGCAGCCGTCGCTACTCTTTCGATAGCTGTCTTGACCGTTTCGCCTTTCAGCAGATAGCCTCTATTGAGCATGTTTTGACTCTCTTCATTGAGCCACCACATCCGCTCAGTTTGTTGCGCTTGTTGTGTTTTCTCTAATACTTCCATGTCTTATTTTTTATGGTTAAAGTTTAATGGGAGTTAATTTCTGCAGTTACATAAAATCGTAACTACAAAATGGAAATTGGTTTTCGTTGGTCATCGACTGCTACAAAAGTGAATTTTCCTTGAATTGATTTTCTTCGTTTTACTTCATACATCTCTTCCTGAAAAATTTCTACTTCCACATCTAAGCTCGTATTACCAATTCTAGTTACTTTTCCGACCAATTCGATGATCGTATCCGCAGGGATAGGTTCGTTAAAATCAATTTTGCTGGACGAAACGGTAACCATCTTTTTTCGACTAAAACGAGTAGCCGTAATGAATGCCACTTCATCCATCAAATACATAGCTGTTCCTCCGAAAAGCGTATCGTAATGGTTGGTGGTATTCGGAAAAACGACTTTGAAAATTCTGGTTTCCGCCTGCTCTATTTTCTCTTCTATCGTCATCAGTTCTCTTTTCGATTAATTTTTCCGCTCGTGCCATTTTCCAATAATCGCCGCAATCTGCTCCACACCTTCCGTCACCGCCGCAGGTCCTGGCTGTAAGATCACTTCCGATTTGATTTCAAAGACAAAATCATTTTTGACTGCTGCTATCTGACTCCAATTTGCACGACTCACCAAGCGATCTTTCTTGAACATCTTCCCACACCAAGAAGCGATGATGATGTCTGGATTGCGACGGACAACTTCGTCAGGATCGGCGATGATTCTATTTTTTGCTAAAGATTCATCCCCCAATTCACTGAAAACATCAATACCACCTGCCAAATCAATCAACTCACTCACCCACTGAATCCCTGAAATCAATGGATCGAACCATTCCTCAAAATAGACTTTGGGCTTGATCGCTCGGCTTTGATTAGGAGCACAGTTTTTCTGCAAATCTGCTTGAAATTGTTTGACCAATGCTGCCGCTTCCGATTGCTTCCCGACTATACTTCCAAGCTGCACGATCATCTTGTAAATGTCCGCGACACTTCGATGATTATTGATCCAAACGGGAATGCCTTTTGCGATCAATTTCTTAGCGATGTCCGCTTGAATGTCCGAAAAGCCAATCACCAAATCAGGCTGCAATCCTACAATCTTGTCAACATTCGCGTCTGTAAAAGCGGAGACTTTAGGTTTTTCCTTTCGCGCATGAGCAGGACGAACCGTGAAGCCAGAAATGCCCACGATTCGGTCTGCCTCGCCCAAAAGATAGAGCACTTCGGTTGGCTCTTCTGTCAGGCAGATAATGCGGTTTGGGAAAAAGTCATTCATCTTCTAAAACAAATCATCCGCCGTGATACTCTTATCATGCTTCGTATATTCCACAGGTCGTTTTGCAAAAAAGTCATCCAATGTATTCGCAAAAACTTCCTCCTCGAACCAGATCATCGGTTGATAATTGAACTCTGAAACAAAGAAGATTTTTTCTAACCCGATTTTGCTCAAACTATCATCCACTCTATACTTCATGAAGTTCAGTAGATTCTCCTTAGAGATATTATCAATTTCGCCACCTTCAAAAATCCAATCCAAAATCTCGGCTTCCACTTGAATCGAATCGGCGACAATCAAGCGCAATTCTTCTACCGTTTCTTCATCAAAAAAGTCAGGAAATTCTGATCGTATTTTGTTGACGATATAAATGCCAGCATTGGCGTGAACTTGCTCGTCGATAGATGTCCAAGCGATAATGTTGCTGATGTTTTTCATCACGCCTTTGAAGCGCGTGAAAGAAATAATGATTGCAAATTGGCTGAATAGAGAGACATTCTCAATTAGGATAGAAAAGAGAATGAGTGAAAAGACGTACTTCTTTCTGTCGGTCGATTTTGTGTGTGCCAAAGCCTCTGACAGATAGTCAATGCGTTTGCGGATGACAGGTGTATCTAGTAAATTGGCGAACTCATTATTATAGCCCAAAACATCCAAGAGGCGAGAGTAGGCTTCAGAATGACGAAACTCACATTCCGCAAAAGTGCTGCCCAGTCCATTGAACTCCGGCTTTGGAAAATGATGATACAAATCGCCCCAAAATGATTTGACCGCTACTTCGATTTGAGCAATCGCCAACAGACTTTTCTTGACGACCTCTTTTTCATTAGCACTCAGGTGGGCATGAAAATCTTGCATATCAGCCGTGAAATCGACTTCTGAATGCACCCAAAAAGACTTATTGATCGCTTCTGTAAATTGTAAGACTTCTGGATATTCGAAGGGCTTGTAATTGATGCGTTTATCAAAAATGCTCATCGTACTTTATTTTGGATGTGAAAAAATAGCACCCAAGCAATATGCACGAAAACGCAGCCGCGATCTACTCCATGAAAAAGGAGATGTTGAGACGGGTCGGTGGTCGGACATTTGCTTTTGATGCGAAAGCAATAGCCGCAACATCAAGGAAGGTAATCTGGCTTATCCGCATTATACGGACTTACAGTTGCGCAACAGCTCACGATTTTCACATGATTCTCCTTTTTCAATCCAAAATGTGGAAAACGGATTGCCTAGATGTGTCGAACGCTTACAAATATGGCGTCTTAAATTAAATTTTGTGGGAAAAGTTATCCACAAATGTTAGTATCTAGCAGTGAACAAGTTGATGAGCTGATTTTGTCTGCATTCTACACTCAAATATATCCTCGAATTTCTTCGCTCTGACCCATCACAGACAAGGACATAGGATACTTGATTTACATATCTTACAAAATATCAATCAAGCCTTATATATTTGCAATCATGTTGAAAAGAAATCTCATTCGAAACATCCTCTTAGTTTGTTTATCAATTCCTGCCATCTTGTTTGGACAACATCAGTCGCAAGAATTTCAAGGTGCCATTTACGATGAAAATGGCAAAGCAGTCGAATCGTGAATGCTTTCATTGGCTTAGATGCGCACGGAGAGTTGTTTTGTTTGATCGGAACAATAAAGGTCAGTCAGCTCAGAGTAATTTATAAAAAAAGATGGTCTATAGAGGTGTTTTTTCAAGCCCTCAAAGGGCGTGGGTTTCATTTGGAGTAAACCGGTTTGCGCTGTGCGACAAAATTATGTAAACTATTTGCAGTGGTTTGTATCGCTTACACCCTTTGTTGGGCAAGTGCGATTGAGGATGCCAAAAAGCGACCTGTAAAGACTAAAAAGCACAGCTATCCGCAGTATAGCGTCTTTCGTCGAGGACTCAATTTGATTCGTAAAGCCTTGAAAAAACCGAAAACAAAACTACTGCTTCCCATGTGGAAAACTTTTGAGCTAAGGGTTTTTTCCCTCTTTCAATTTTCCGTTGGGTAGAGTAATACCTTCTTACTCACTTAGCCAAAAATTCAAAAATATATTTCGTCCCTTCTTTATTTTGTATTTCCATTTCTCCATTCAGTTGCCTAGTCAACAAATTGACTAATTGCGACCCAAATCCTGTCCCTTGAATCGCTTCGCCATCTAAATAACCAATACCATTGTCTGCCACGATAAGACTTAAATCACTTCCCTTTTGTCGGAGGCTCAAATTTATCTTCCCTTGCTCTCCATCCGAAAACGCATACTTCAAAGAATTGGTCAGTAACTCATTGACAATCAACCCAATCGGAATCGCTGTATCAATATCCAAATCCAATGCTGACATATCATATTCAATGTCCACTTGTTCCCAAGCATCATACGTATCCAAGACACTTTCTGCCAAGTTTTTGAAATAGTCTTTCATTTCGATGCTTGACAGATCATCGCCTTGATAGAGTTTTTGATGTAAAATACTCATCGACTGTACCCGACTTTGACTGGCTTGCATCACGCTTTGGATTTCATCATCATCGACTTGTGCGGATTGCAATTCGAGGAGGCTAGAGACAGTTTCTAAATTGTTTTTAACGCGATGATGGATTTCTTTGAGGAGAAGTTCGTTTTGAGCATTGCGTTGGTCGAGTTGTAGGTTAGTATCTTCCAAATCGTCATTGAGTTCTTGTAAGCGAATGTTCTTTTTTTGGTTGTTTCGATAGGTTAAGAATAAGCCGCCAAGCAACAAAGTGAGCAAACCTCCGATGCCAAAGCTGAGTTGTTGGATGCGTTTCTGTTGTTGGAGTTTAGAGGATTGGGTGACGATGGTTTGTTCTTTTTGTTCGGTGTCGTATTTGATGCGGAGTTCATTTTTGACAGCGGCTAGTTCTTCTTCCAGTAAACTGACTTCGAAGTCTCTTGCTTTTTGTATATAAAACAAAGAGGAGTCTAACTGCTCCATAGCTTGAAAGCAGAAGGCTAACTGATTTGTTTGCTCTAAAAATTCTTTAGGAACATTGTTTTTTCGAGCTACTACATGGTAATGGTAATCTCGTAGATAAGGAATAGCTGATTGATAGTCTCCTTTTAGATAATAAATCGATCCAATATCCCCTTTCCAACCATTCACCATTTCTTCTCCATAGATGGATGCCATACCGCGCCACCCAAACAGCATATCTTCTAGTGCTTCATCGTATTTGCCCAAAGCTCTATATGCTTTACCTCGCCAAACGCGTATATTGTAACTTTCCGATGCTTGATAGTCTTCAGGTAGCTTTTCGATTAATGCTAATGCACGATTTGCAGAGGCGACCGCTGCTTCTGCCTTGCCTGTCTGCACTTGTATATCCGATAAGCTCACCAATGCTCTAATCAAAGGGTGTGTTTTATCATTCGCTTCATAGAAAGCAATCACTTCTTCGGTATATTGAAGTGCTCTTTCATAGTCTTGAGTGCTACTGTAAATAATGGCGAGATAGGAATGAATAGACGTAATTCTATCTTGATCGTCAATGGCTTTTGCCAATGCCAAACCTTTCATACACTGATTTTCCGCTTCTTCATAACGCTGCATATCAAATAAATCCAACCCTAAAGTAGCATATGCTTTAGCGATGGAAGCAGTGTCTGTTGTTTGTAGCCAATAGGTTAAAGCCAAAGAGTCGTGCAAGTGGATGGAGTCTGGGGTTTCGGAATGGATGGACAGATAGTGCCAAAGAGCGAGTTGACCGTACGCTTTAGCCATGTATTCTGGATTATTGCTTTGCCGACTACGTGCTAGGATTGTCCCTAGATCTGCTTTGATTTGAGCGTCGGTTTCTCCTTTCATGTCATTGATGGCAGCGCGAACTTTGACGAAGGCAGTGTCTAATGGTAAATCGGTTAGAGTCTCGCTAGGATGTAGATTGTATAATTCGTTATCATTGGTTGAGCTTTGAGCAAGAGCAACTAGTGGACTCGCGAACACGATAAAAATAAGGAGTCGCTGCATGGTGTTTTTTCTCAAATTTAGGGAAAATTAGAGAATGGAAGACTATTTAAAAACGTCCTTCGCTTGCATCTTAAATCCTTCAATGACTGGTTCTGCTGAACAAATATCATCCTCCAAACAGATTTCCGATTGCTTACCTCTGTACACATGTACTTCTTTTAGTTCAGGAAAGATATACCAAACTACAGCTACTTCCGCTGCTCGGTAATTTCGCAGTTTTCTGTAAGCCACATTAATTTGATCGTTGGTGGAGATGACTTCGATGACGAACTGAGGTGTGATTTCTAGGTCTTGGCGAGCTGCTTCAATTTGATCGTATGTCAAAAAAGTAATATCAGGACGTCTGTGATTACCAGCAAACATCAAATCTGTCTCGGCAACAAATAATCCAGCATCACCATTTGGATATATACTTTCTAAGAACTTTTTGATATTTACTAGGATAAATAACTGATTTGGATTCATTGAATGAAGGCTTTTTTCGACTTTTCCATCTACCCATTCGTATTTGTATTCATCTTCCCGCTGCAAATACTCTCGCTGAAAATCTTCCCACTTGATGGTGATCTGCTCTACTTTTTGAACGCTTGTGGAACTTATCATGACGGATTGATTTAGCTATTTTAACAGATGGAAATGTGATAAAGTTGGTCATGAAAATGAGTAAATTAGTCTATCATCTATATACTGCTCACTTACTAAAACAAAATATCACCACCCAATGCCACATCAACAGCGTGGCGATAAATATTCAGCTTCAAACCGAGTGCAGTAATCATAGTCAATATGATGTACTTGTTGGTTTTCGTGAGGCTTCTGAATGCTCTAACCTTTACACTTAGTTGTTCGGCATCCGTTTTTGAAATGGCGAAAACTTCATGATAAAATCAGCAAGTCTAACATAACCCTAAATCTTATTGCTTTACCACCAATCGCCACACATCATCTTCATCAGTGTTAAACACTAATACATAAGTCCCCTTCGCCAATCCATCTAAATCAATTTGACCATCTATTTCAACGACTGTTTTAACCAATTTTCCGAAGATATCAAACAACTGAATAGCCTGTACCTCTCCCATATTGCTGACTTGATAGTTCAAAATAGCCGTAGTAGGATTTGGGAAAATACTCAGTTCATCGTGCTTCTTTTTTGAAGTGTACTTCAAGCTGATAACTTCGCTGTATTCGTAAGTTCCGTCAATGCCCGTCTGACTGTCGGGTAAATCTATTTGCTTTAAACGATAGTAGTTAATGCCTTCGATGGGTGATTCATCTGTAAAAGTGTAGCGTTGATTAACTAGAGTCGTACCATTGCCTGCCACAAAAGCTATTTGCTTCCATTCCTTCGTATTTGAGCTGCGCTCGATGAAAAAACCCTTGTTGTCCTTTTCAGAAGCCGTTTCCCAATCAAGTTGAATGCCATTTTCAGTCGTTGCGCCTTCAAAAAAGAGTAACTCAACAGGAAGAATACAAGATCCATAAATGTTAGTGATAATTTCATCTGCTGTACCATCTGCACCAAAGTCAGTGCTCTGTGTCAGGAGGTCTCCATTGATGTCGTAAGTATTGGTGACGATCAGGTCGATCATATTATCTCCATCATTATCGAAGCTTGCTGTCAGTAGGTTGTCATTAACATCATAGGTATTGGTGACCATAACATCTGCTATGCCATCTCCATCAAAATCAGTGCCCTCTGTCAAAAGATTTCCGTTGGCGTCGTAGGTTCTGGTGGTCGTTTGATCGACCATACCATCTGCATTAAAATCATTAGTTTCTGTTAGCACGTTTCCGTTCACATCGTAGGTAAAAGTAGCGATTTGATCTACTACACTATCTCCATTGCTATCAATGCTTACAGTTTCTACATTACCATTTACATCATAAGTAAAGGTGATAATTTCATCGGGTGAGCCATTTCCATCTATATCACTACTTTCTGTTAGTACATTTCCATTGGCATCATAGGTGAAAGTAGTTGTCGCATCTATCGTACCGTCTGCACCACTGTCCGTATTGACGGTCAATAGGTTTCCGTTGGCGTCGTAGGTAAAAGTGGTTGTGTCATCCGCTGTACCATCCGCATTGCTATCACTGCTTGCCGTCAAGAGATTTCCGTTGGCGTCATAAGTATTGGTGGTCGTGGCATCTGCTGTGCCATCTGCATCAAAATCTATACTGGAGGTCAGTTGATTGCCACTGGTGTCGTAGGTAAAAGTGGAGATTTCATCTGCTGTCCCATCTGCATCTGTATCAATGCTTTCTGTTAGTACGTTTCCATTGGCGTCATAGGTAAAGTTGTTGATTCGATCTGGCGCACCGTTCCCGTCCTCATCAATGCTTTCAATCAGCAAATTTCCATCTGTATCAACAGTATTCGTGATGATGATCTCCGGCGTACCATCTCCATCCTCGTCAATATTGATGATGCAAGGCGTTTGTCCATAGAGATTGGGAATAAATAAGCAGCTCGCTAGGATCAGCGAAAAAAGGATGAGGTATAAATTGTTGAAGTAGCTCATGAAAGGTGTTTTGATGTGTAAAAAATGAAAAGAAGATGAGTTGAGGGCTTTCCGCCTGAGGCGGAAAACCCTCAAGAACTCAATAAGAAGCGATCATTAATTTTTCAATTTTATTTGCCGTTGGGGTCTGTATTTGCAGCAAATAAAGACCACTGGTCAAGTTGGTAGCATTCCACTGCAATTGATGGACGCCAGCAGACTGTCCAGTAGTCTGTAAAAGTGTGTGTAGATGCTGTCCTTGTAAGTTGAACAAGTGAATTTGGACAGCTTCGTCTTTGGCTAAGGTATAAGTGATATTGGTTGTGCCCGATGTTGGATTAGGAGCGATAGTTAGCGCAAGTTCCTCTGTATTTTTTACTGGAATAGCTCTCGGTTCTATAGTTCTATTCGCGATTGTTCCTCCTAAATCTACACAAGGCGCGATGATGGCACTGAAGTTGCCAGTAGCTTGAAAACCTGGTGATAAAGTGATGGAGTTCTCTGCTATATAGCTGACGTTTGCGCCATTTGGTACGATGACTTCGCCAGATGTTGTGATGTCTTGATCGGCACGTATAGTTGCTGTCCCAATATTGTAAGTCGTATCTACAGCATTGATCGCAATGCCATCACAAGGCGGTCCGTCTGGATCGATGTCATCGCAAATGCCATCGTTATCGCTGTCGCCAAAATTGTCGTCGCCATCGCAGATGTCACAGGCATTGCCAAAGCCATCATTGTCATCATCAGGATACATAACTGGCGCACCGCCCACCCAATTAGAAATCGTGCAATCTTGCAATAAGAAACTAGGGAAAGCATTATTATTGGTCACACTTTTATCGGTTATCGTAGCGAATGTGCTATCCGGAGAACAATCATCCATTGGATAGTAAGCCACTAAACCACTTTCGTTTCCTGTCAAACTCGTATTCATATCAGCATTGATTTCAGTAGCGGAACGCCCATAATCCCAAAAACGCACTTCATCCATCGTGCCTTTCCAGAATAGGCCATTGACCCGACTGCCGAGTGTAATCAAAGGCCATGCTAGCTGACCACCGACTGTGCTATCGAAAGTGCTGCCTTCTTCTATGCCATCAATATACAAGCGCAGCGTGCTGCCATTTTTTACAAAAGCGATATGATGCCATTGGTCGTCATTAACGGTGGTAGAGGAAAGGATATTTGGATTGTTTGTCGCATCAAATCGCAGCACACGTATCTTTTTGCTATCTTTCATGTACCGAATAGCATAAGGATATGGACCTCCGTTATTCCAAGACTCTAGGAGCGAAACATCGACTTGCTGTGTGTTGGGTTGGGCAGCAGAAGGTGTTTTTGCCCAAAGTTCAATGGTAAAATCTTGATCGGAAGCGAAGTTAATCTCTGGATGATAAGGAACGTCTATTTTGTCGTCTATGCCATCGAATGCAACCGTTCCACTTTCAAAGTTGATGAGATCGCCAGTGTCAGGGTTGCTGGTTTTGTCTGTGATGCTCATTAGAGCGACATTGTTGCCACTTGGGATGCCTTCATTGAAGGAGTAGTAAGCGACCAATCCACTTTGTGTGCCGTCCAGTTCGGTGGAAAGGTTATCATTGATTTGAGCATTGGTACGCGCTACATTCCAAATGCGTAGCTCGTCCATGTCGCCCTTCATTTTCGTAAATAAATCCGCTCTTGAGCCAATCAATAGACTTCCATCGACATCATCAGGCGTAATGGTAATCGTGCCTGTTCCATTGGGTATGCCATTGAGATAGTGCGTCACGATAGAGCCGTTTTTGACGACTGCTAAATGTGTCCATTCTCCAACAGCAGGCGCAGCATTGCCACTCACTGCTTCTGAACTAACACCATTCCCGATCCCGAAATTGGGAATACCTGTCGTCGGAAAAAGATAAAAGTCAAAAGGTGCAGGTAGGTTGCTATTGGTTTTACCTATGATACCTCGAAAGTTATCAAAGTCAGTAACTTTCACCCAAGCCTCAATCGTCAAATCGCCTGTTAAAGAAAGCTCATTAGCATGTGCTACTTTTACGTAGTCGTTTATGCCATCAAAATGCAAAGCGGAATTGGGCAAATTCGGGCAATTGTCACAGATGTAGCCATCGCCGTCTAAGTCGGTATTGATGCTTGTTTGTAAGTCGGGACAGTTGTCACAAGCATCGCCTACACCGTCACTGTCCATATCCATTTGACTGGGATTAGCGGATGTTACACAATTGTCGCAAGCGTCGCCTATGCCGTCACCATCTGTGTCCATTTGGTCTGGATTGAATGATGGACAATTATCGCAACTATCACCCACGCCATCACCATCTGAATCTTGTGTTTCAATGCCAGCTAGCGTCGGACATAGATCATCGGGTGCACAAAGATCGAGTGGTCCACTTCCAAAATCAACATTGATCGTTATCCTTTCTGCTAAAGCTGGATCGCATTCAGGATAAATAATGAGTCCAATGTTTCGATAACTCGTCGCGCCTGAAACGGAGTTCTTTTCAATGGTCAATTTGGGTTTGTCGCCATTATTGGTGAAGCAACTGCCAGCTGGTACGTCAAAGAAAAGACCTGATTCGTTATCTGCGCTGATGTCATTATTGTTGAGCCGAATCATCGCTCCATTAGTATTGGACTGCTGATCCAATCGGACAAAATAGCGACGCAGTTCTACATCATTATCATTGCAGACATCTAGCGGAATTTCTACCCCTTGCAGTGGTGCATTATTGATGTTAATATTGACATTGGAACAGCTTGCTACACCGCTTTCCAGTCGAGGCTGATCACGTGCAAAACCACCTTGATAAGGACAACTACTTCTCGTGCCATCTTTCAAGCGAAATACTGGCGTTCCGTACATCGGATCTCGGAGGACTTCTACATTGAACAGATCCGTTCCAGGATTCGTATCAGCTCCATTGTTATCGCTGAGTGTATATCTGACGAGTAAATCTTGCGAACCAGTCTGAGCCTGTGTTTGTCCAAATCGTTTGGAATTTTTGTACTCGAAGCCACCTGAGACACCAGAACCGCCTACTTCCACTACGGATTCTATGCCAGCTGAGACGTCTAAATACTGCTCATACTGAATGGTGTTCGTCTGAGTCGAGGAAACGACAGATTCAAATGTTTGATCGGTGACTCCACCGAAGGAAATATCTGTTGCCAGTGAAACAGAGGCATTGTTGATGTTATCGGTATTCAGGTCAAGCACTTGATTCCAAACATCAATTTGATTTTGTGCCACATTTCTAGCTCGCACAGTGGCTTGCGGATTATCAACAATGGCTTGCTGGAATAAAATATCGGATTCTATCGTCTCTTTGCTATAAATGAACTGACTCGTATCTATTGCTAAGTAAGCCAATCCACTATCAATGGTGGCGGTACAAGTTTGATTATCAACTTTTAGTAAAGGATAAGTTCCATACGCCCATTCTGTGCCATAACCAACAAAGACATCGCCACCGCCTTCCAAATCCGTTGCAGCAGTCGTTGAAAATCCTTGAGATACATCTACACAAGTTTGTTTATCCGTAGTATTTATTGCCAAGTCGCCTGCGGTTAGTCCCGCTTTAAAAGTCACTGAAAACTCAAAGCTTGTTGTGACGAAGATACCTGCTTGTCCTGCTACACCAATCTTTACGGCTGCATTGGCAGAGTTGGAATTATCTTCTGCAAAACTGGTCTGAAAATCACGGCAGTTTTTTTCATTGCTTTGAAAGAACGTGCTACTGCCATCGCCAGGAGGAGCATGTAGGATTAAGTAAGGAATTTGTGGTTCGATGGTCGTTCCTATGATGGGAACATCAACGCCATCGGGCTGAAGCATACCCTCTACGACAAAAGGAATCATGAAGCTATTGGCAAGAACTGTTCCATTCGTGTTTTCATCAAATGGGATGACGATAAAGCCATCTTTTGTTCCTTTTGGAAGCGTTACAGTCGCCGTATATGCGCTAAACCGATCTTCAGCACTGAATAGTGTCCGTTGAAGTGTTTCGTTTCTAGTGGCTGGCAGGATACCATCTACGCCAGACCAAAAAGGCACTGCCGTTGGATTACCATTCGGATTGGAATTGGATGATGAACCGTTGTACTCCATTTCAAACGTAAATGGTTCGCCAGCTTGCACACGAATGCGATTGGCGACAATGGTTCTATTCAATGTACTTGTCAATTGAGAGGATACCGTATTGTCAGCGTAAGATGGATTTTTATAATGTGTAATTTTGGCTTCTGGCGCACAGGCAGCATCGGGCAGTCCAATAAAAGTAACCTCTGCACCTGCGGTCGTTGTGATGGTGATGTCTTGACTGAAACTTTGATGGGATAGTAGCCAACTGAGTGTAAGTGTTAGCCAGAAAGTGTATCGTTTTTGAATGCTCATTGTGTAGATATTTTAGTCTGTTAAATGCTAAATACCTTCACAATGTAGGTGAGCAGTTGCGCTTTGGGAAGGGCTATCTTCCGAAGAGCAGGTTTGAGTTTCCGAAGGTGGGGTTTGGATTTCCGAGGGAAAATTTGAATAATTCGATATCTGCATAAATGGAGAAAAAAATGCCCGACTATCAATGAGTCAGGCAGATCGAAAAATGATGTTTTTTCTGTTCCTTATTAATCCAACTCCACCAAAAACAAGCAGTCAAAAGTAATTTCGTTGTTGCTCGCCACATTCGACATATCCACTGCACCCGAAAGCCGAACTGTTCCGCTGGCCTCCGCATATTTTCCTGTTCCACTCACGATGTCGTTGTCTCCTTTGCTAGGGATAGATCCTGTGATATGCGTTTTGCCATCTGAGCCATGCGTTTTGGGTTGTACAGAAGTCAAAGCTCTAGAGACGATCTGTCCGCCTGGTAGATTGAAGATGGCTGTGCCTGTGAGTGCTAGACCTTCGCCCACTTCATTGACGTTGGAGAGGCAGTCTGTACCTGTACCGATTTTTTCGCCTGTCATCACATCATAAACATCGACATCAAAGCAATTGCCGCCACCTTCTATGCCATCCACAGCCCTATTCTCACCTACTGCTGTTCCTGCCAAACGAAGCACCATTTTATTTTCTTCTACCTCATTCGGATCAATTTTGGCAGGGATGACAAAGACACAGTTGAAGGTGATCTGATTGTTGCTTTCCACTTTGGACATATCGACTGCGCCCGATAAGCGAACGCCTCCACTGACACCTTCAAATTGACCTGTGCCAGAAAGAATATCGTTGCTGCTCGCCGTTGGAATCGCACCTGTGATGTGGGTGACTGTAGGTGAACCATGTGTTTTTGGACGTACGGAAGTTAATCCTCTAGTCACGACCGTTCCATCGTCAAATTCAAAAAATGCTGTTCCGACAATCGCCAAACCTTCACCTACTTGCTGGACATTGGATAGGCAGTCTGTTCCTTTTCCTAATACTTTTCCGGTATAAGCATCGACCAAAGTCAGATCAAAGCAGTTGCCCATGTCTTCTTGTCCATCGCCATCAATATCCGGTACTGGTCTCATTTCTCCTACTGCTGTACCGACTAAGCGAACGACGCGGAAACCTTGTTCTAGGTTCGGATTGTCGATGGTTTCTTCCTCACATGAAGTAAAAAACGAAAAACACAAACAAAGTGATACTACTAATGGGAATCTCATAATTTTTAAACTTTGTGCTGCTTATCTATTGATGAACAGCGGATTATACCAATTTCAACAACCAATTACGTGTATAAACTGATTCTTTCGCGCCTACTTTTCGTTGAAAAGCCTCGCCGACGCTAAGGCGTCTCCTGTGTTTTTCGCCTTAATTAGACCCAAAATAATTCAGTTTCTATTTACGTACTTCATTATTGAATTTGGTGTTAGATGTTTGATTACGAGATCAAAATTAGAGATGAAGGAGTCGATAACCTACTGGTTTTGTCCCAGTGGTGGGTTTTGGTGTCCGAATGGGATGTGGGGCTGGATGAGTGGAGAATAAAGCTATATTTCTTCAAAAAGTGCATTCATGGTGATGGTATGATCTATGAGTCCAATGCTGTGTTTGTTTTCTTCTAATTGAAAGGTAGTGAGAAGTACCCAAGTGCAGAGTTTGCGAGTACCTGTATTGAATTGGAAGATACTTCTTTTCTTTCTCAATTGATCGGCATAATCTTGACTAAGGATAAACGCACCATTGTGAAATTTCACTTCAAATAGATTGATGACGTGATCGTTTCTGTCTATCAAAAAGTCAATTTGTGTGCCATCGACTTCATCATTGGGTAGGCTGCGATAAGCAGAGGTTTCAGAATAGACACCTGAGACGCCCAATGCCTTTTTGATTTGTGGAATATGGCGGAGACAGATATTTTCAAAAGCATATCCCGTCCACATTTTGTAAGTCTGTGTTTGATTAAATTTCTGCCACATTCCTTCTTCTTCCAAACGATTATCTTCAATGAACTTCAGATAGAAAATAGAATATTCATCCATCAAGCGGTAGTGTATTCCTTTTTTCTTTTTTCCAAATTGATAGAAAGGCTGCACAAAGTCGGATTGTATCAATTCTTCAAGTGTTTTGCTGATGCTACCTCCGTCAGAGAACTTTCCTCTCTCGATTATTTCTTTTCGCGTCAGTCCCTTCCAAGTGGCAGCTAGGAGTCGAATGATCTTGATATGTATCTCCGCATTGTCGAATAAAGCAGGATAAAGCTGATGAAATTCTTCTCTCAGAAAACTGCTGTTGGAAAAAATAAGCGTTCAATATTTTGAGCAGCACTTTCGCCCCCTTTTACTTCTTTCAAATAATGAGGAATGCCGCCTGTGGTCATGTAAAGTTGGACAAGATTGTAATAATCTATATTCTGCCATCTATTTTGTAGGAAAGTATGTGTTTCCGATAAGGTGAATGGGTGTAGATGGATTCTTTTGGTGATTCGATTGTGCAACCCTCCTTTATCTCGAACTACCTTTTGTATCATCCAAGAAGCCGCTGACCCACAGATAACGACGACGACATTATTTTTAGAAGCCCAACTATTCCAAAATGAACCAAAAGCTTGAACAAAACGTGATTTCCGTGTGGCAATCCAGGGAAATTCATCAAAAAACAGCACTACCTTTTTATCAAAGGTTTGGTCTTCTAGATATAAGGTGAGAAAATGGAAAGCTTCCAACCAACTCGAAGGTTGCTGATAAGGAACAGTCGGGCGGGCAGCAAGATTTAGGCGATTGATAAAGTGCTGTAATTGCTCTTGCAACGTTGCATCTCGAAGCCCAGTAACCTCAAACACCATCTGCTGCTCATAAACTGTTCTGATCAAAAACGTTTTTCCTACACGACGCCGACCTAGTACAGCTACCAATTCAGCCTCCTTGGATGCTATTGCTTGCGCTAATATTTTTTTCTCTTTTTTTCGACCTACAAATAGCGGATTCATCAGTTATATTTAGCGGAAAGTCATTGATTTTTATAGATTCCGCTGAGTATAATAGCCTATAACTAGCGGAATCAATACAAATATAAGCGATTCCGCTAGTTATAATGGAATTTCTTACAAGCTAAACTCAATCGCTGTCCTTACCCCATCTTCGCTTTTGATCTTCACTTGACCACCCAGCTGCATCGTCAACAAATGAATCAATTGACTACCAAAACCTGACTTCGGTGGCGAAATCGTGTCTTTCCAACCAATGCCATTATCAGTAACCAAGAATCGGAACTTTTCACCGACGCGTTCTAAACTGACCTTGATTTTTCCTTTGCGTTCATCAGGAAAAGCATATTTGAGCGCATTAGTCAGCAGTTCATTGGCAATCAGCCCCAACGGAATCGCCGTATCAACATCCAACTCTATTTCTTGCATCGGATATTCAATTTCTACCTTGTCGCTGTCCACTCCAAAAGTATCAACAATGGTTTCGCCCAGCATTTGGAGATAGTCTTTCATCTCTACGGCTGCCAAGTTTTCGCCTTGATAGATCTTTTGATGAATCAACGCCATAGAGCGCACTCGATTTTGGCTTTGCTCCACTGCGCCTTGCACTTTCGGATCTTCGATGTGCGCTGATTGCAAACTCAATAGACTGGAAATGGTCTGCAAATTGTTTTTAACACGATGGTGGATTTCTTTGAGTAAGAGTTCATTTTGCTGATTTTTTTGGGACAAATCAAGATTGAGTCCCTGAAGCAATTGATTGGTTTTTTGATTGCGGCGATAGGTCAAAAATAGTCCAAATAACAGCAGTGCAAACAAAGCTGCCAGACCGACAGATAGCCACTGAATCTGTCGCTGTTGCCGAATAGTGGCAGTTTGTAAAGCAATCTGCGCATCTTTCTGATCACTCTCATATTTTTGAATCAGCTCAGAAGTGAGACTTTGATAGCGAGCTTCGGCTAAACTATCTTTCAACTGACCGGCTATTTGATACTGTGTGACTGCTTGCTCAAAAACTCCAGTTTGCACATAGCAATCCGCTAGTTCCAAGTGCGTCTCTGCCAAACTCAGGTCCTCCTCTGCGTCTCGCATAACCATGGTCGCCAAATAATTTTCATAATAAGGAATCGCCTCGGCATAGTTGCCTTGCAAGCGCAACACTTCCGCAATCCCTTCTTGGTAGCCGCCCATACTCGCTTCATCGGCGACTTGCGACTTCCCAAAGTTCCAAGCATAACGATAGTCCACCAATGCTTTTTCGTAATTTTTGGCAGCTTTCTGCGCTTCTGCTCGCCACGCGTAGGCTTTGACTAGCGCGAAAGGGGCGTCTGCTGAGTAAGGTTGAAGAAAGTTGACGGATTCGTCAGCAGTATTGATCGCCTCTGTTATTTCTCCTAACCCAATGTAACTCGGAACGAGATAGAAGAAGTTGATGGCAAAAGCTATAGTATCAGGAATCCCCATCGTCCTCAAAGTGGCGATTCCTTTTTCTCCATATTGTTTAGCACGCTCAAAGTCTTTGGTTTTGGCATATAAAAAAGACAAATCAGCATAGACCTCGGCTGCCCCCGGTTGGTCGTCTAGCTCTTCATATATCTTCAAAGCACTTAGATAACTTTCCTGAGCCGATCCATAGTCATCCGATGTCTGATAATCACCACCAATATATTTGTACGCTGCTGCAATTGCCGGTTTATTGTCTGTTTGCAATAAATAATCCAATGCCATTTGGTCATAAAAAAGGGAAGAATCTGGCACACTTTGATCTTCTATCACGTAATGTACCAATGCCAGATTTTGAGCAGCTTTCGCCAACGTGGATGGTTTGTTTTCGACTTGCGCTTTTAGCAAAGTGAGATAAGCATAGTGATGAACTGCTGCTGCATCTTCCTTTTCGTGAATCTCATAGGCGTGCTCGCTCACCCAATTGAGGAGAGAATCAACAGGCAAATGGTCTAACGATTGAGCGCATAATAGTGACCAAAAGCTAATAAAGAATAATGCAATCAGTAGTGTTTTCATAGTAAGCAGTCAAGTTGAATGAATTGTGGACTAAGCTGAAGCGGAACTGTCTCACATCTCATATCTCATATCTAGTAGCGAAGCGATCTCATATCTCAAATTATATCACTTTCAACCGCCGCATTAACTCCTCTTTAAACGAGCGACTGACCGACAGATGTTGTTTGCCGATATTGACGTATTCGCCATGATCGCTGAGTCCATCGACTTTCGTCAAATTGATAATGTAAGACCGATGAATGCGGAGGAAATTCTCAGCGTTGAGTTTTTGCTCAAAGGCTTTTAAGGAAAGCGTCATCAAATACTCTCGATCTGAGGTGAAGACTTTGCAGTAGTTGCGGTCAGCTTCGGCGTACAGAATGTCTTGAACATATACTTTGACCATTCTGTCGCGGTACTTTACGAAAATGCGATCATCCAAAATAAAGCTGCTGTCTTCTGCTTCAACCACATCCGTATTTGGGTGAGTGAGCGCATTGGTTTCGCTCAATCGAAGCATGGCAAGCTCGATCGCTCGGGATAAGTCTAGTCGCTTGAACGGTTTGGCGATGAAAGCTTCGGGTTTGGTGACTTTGGCGCGATTGTAAGTGACTTCGTCGGCATTGGCGGTAAGGTAGATAATACCAATTTTGTCGTTTATCGCTCTGATCTGTTGCACGACTTCTATACCGTCCATCGCTCCTCTGAGATTGACATCCATCAGCAAAAAGTCAGGTGGATTTTCCTGTACAGTCTTGATGGCGTCTTCACCACGCGCCAGAATCCCTTGCACTTCATACCCGATTTTGGTCAAGTGCATCGAAATATCCGCCGCGATAATCATATCGTCTTCGACGATTAGAATTTTGATTTTACTCATGATCGATTGATAAGATCAGAGTAAAAGTAGTGACTTTTTGGGAGTGTTTGAGGAAGAACCTATTGGGTACGTAATAAATTGAACAAAGAATGATCGTCACACCATTGAAATAGTGGGCTCACAAAATATATGATCTGCGAGCCCACCGTTTTATCCGTGTGAATATTTTTTCATGAATACAAGTGTTATCAATATCTTGAAAACGCATCTCTTCAATGATCTTCGTGCTCTTACGTGTTCGCAGAAGGTGTTTAAAATCGAAACGCTTTACAACTTCACAAACCGCAACTGCTGTACTTCCGCTCCCGAAGTCACTCGCAAAACATAAGTGCCCGCCGCTAAATGCCGAATATCTATGCCTTCTTTTGATAAATAATCTTGTGACCAAAATAGTCGTCCATTCAAATCAAAAATGGCGAGTTGAGGGTGCTCTATAGATGAAGAAGCAAATTGAATTTGAAGTAAATCACTCGTCGGATTAGGGAAAACTTCAAATGTGTTGTCTTTTCCGTCAAAATTGATGGCTTTGATTTCTGAATACTCGAATGTACCGTCGTGACCCGCCTGACTGCCGGGCAGATCTACTTGACGAAGGCGATAATAATTCAATCCTACCAGCGGCTGCACATCCACAAAAGCATAACTTTGCTGCTCCAAAGTACTGCCAGCTCCCGCCACAAATCCCAAATCCTTCCACACTTTACCATTCTGACTCCGCTCTACGAAAGAGCCTTTGTTGTTGACTTCAGAAGCGGTCCGCCAAGTCAGCAAACTGGTTTGTCCTTCTACTTTTGCATTAAAACTGAGCAACTCAACTGGCAAAATGGCATCTTGTGTTTTCAAAAAGAATCCACTGAAACCAGTCACATCAAAAGTGATTTCCCAACGCATCTGCTCTGCATTCCAAACGACATCATTATCGTCAGGATCGATGTTACTGAAACCAGCATCGTAGCTATTCGGTAAACCTGTGCCGTCGTCACTACTGCCTGTTCTTTTCTCAATTAAGACATTTGAAATACCTAAGGCATCGGTAGAGCTTGTCGGTAATTTGATAGGCGCGACCGCGTTGAAGTCGTCAAATTCGGCTTGTGTGAAATAGAGCGTGACACGACCTGAAGCAGTCGCTGCATCATCGGTAGGTGTGATGTCGTAGTGACGTTTGACGAAGTCCATTGGTTGTGTATTTTCTATCCAAACGGTCGCTTCTACATCGCCTATGACAGAACTCGGCAGTGTAGAATTATTGAGCGTAGCGATGATCTGACAATCGGGTGTGATGAAATCGACAACGCCTGCTCCGCTGATGGTGCGCATTTCATTGTCTAAGTTGTCTGCGAGCGGAATAGCAGATTGTTGAAAAACGGAAATGACACTTTCTACCTGTTTACCAACCAGCAAATCACCGCTCACTTCATTGAAAGTAGGACTTAAGGTCGTACTTGCATTCGCCACATTGCCGAGGACGCTATTGCAGCTATTGATGAAGCCTGTGGTGCCAGTGACACCGTTACCTAAGGTGACCGCCCCTGCATCCACCATACTTCCATTGTCCCATCCAGTATTTCTCACTACATAGTTACCATTGGGAAGTGCAGTGACACCATCACCGCCTAGAAAATCAGCAGCCGTACTACCCACTAAGCTATTTTGATCGCGGACGACACCGCTGATGCCATTGCTGCCACTCGCCCAAGTCAGCGCGCCTGCATTAGTTATTGCGCCATTATTCCATTGTGTACTCACGACCACATAATTGCCGTTGGTCAGGGGAATAGCACCCAGATTGCTGACCCTATCGAAAGCTGTCGTGCCGACTAGACTATTTTGATCGCTCACCACACCAGTCGTCCCAAATGTGCCATCGCACCAAGTCGCCGCCCCTGCATCCGTCACACTTCCGTTATCCCACAAAGGCGAGCAGATGACATAGTCACCCGAAGGTAAGACAGATACATTGCCATTGCCGATTTGGTCGTCGGCGGAGCTACCTACCAGACTGTTTTGGTCACTTACTGCACCGACGACACCACCGCCAATATCGCAAAAAGTCACCGCCCCTACGTTGCTCACTGTTCCATCGTCCCAAAGTGAGCTTCTGACGACATAGGTGCCATTGCCGACTATAATGATGCTTTCCCCTACTCTATCAAGAACGGTAGAGCCCACCAGACTATTTTGATCGTTGATCGTTCCGCTTCTTCCTGTCGTGCCATTGCAGAAAGTTGCTGCACCTGCATCCACGATGGTGCCATTGTTCCATGTAGGATTTCCCACGACATAGTTGCCATCGGGAAGTGGTACGATGCAACGGGTACCAATGAAGTCATTCACCGTACTGCCAACTAAACTATTTTGATCGCTGATGGTGCCAGTGATCCCTGTCTTGCCATTACCCCAGGTAACTGCACCTGCATTCGTGATTGCACCATTATCCCAATCAGAAGAGCAGACGACGTAGTTACCATTGGCGAGCGCAGATAACCTATTACCTACTTCATCAGCAGCAGTAGAACCGATTAAGCTATTTTGAGCATCGACTACTCCAGTGACTCCTGTATGCCCATCTCCCCAAGTAACTGCGCCTGCATCAGCGACTATTCCATTGTCCCAAAAAGGACTCCCGATGATATAGTTACTATTCGTAAGCACAGCGATACCCAAATCACCCACACGATCTTCGGTACTACTACCGACCAAGCTATTTTGATCACTGACTGCGCCTGTGATGCCAGTTGTACCATCGCCCCAAGTGACTGCGCCGGCATCAGCGACTGTTCCATTGTCCCAGAGTGCACTTCCCACGACATAATTGCCATTGGGAAGCGGAACAGCAGCAGAACTTGAGACTCGGTCGAAAGCAGTTGTACCGACCAAGCTGTTTTGATCGCTGACTGCGCCTGTGATGCCAGTTGTACCATTGCCCCAAGTGGCTGCGCCGACATCTACAATTGCTCCATTGTCCCAAGTTTGACTTGAAACGACGTAATTGCCATTGGTGAGGGGTATAATTCTCCTCCCCACTCTATCCTCGGTTGTTGTACCCACTAAGCTGTTTTGGTCACTCACGACACCGCTCACGCCGCTTGTCCCACTTCCCCAGGTCACTGCGCCTGCATTGGTGGCAGTACCATTATCCCAAATAGTACTTCCGACCACATAGTTGCCATTACTGAATGTGATGAGGTTTGCGATGCCTATTTGATCGAAAGCGGTTGTGCCTACTAAGCTGTTCTGATCACTCACTACTCCAGTGATACCAGTTGTGCCATCTGCCCAAGTGACTGCGCCTGCATTGGTGGCAGTGCCATTGTTCCAATTTGCACTTCTCACGACATAGTTGCCATTAGCTAAAGGAACGACACCCTGAAGACCGATGACATCACCAGCTTTATCTCCAACTAAACTATTGCTGCTGCTGACTATACCGCTCACGCCAGTTGTACCATCTGCCCAAGTGACTGCGCCTGCGTCGGTAGCTGCACCATTGTTCCAAAAAGGACTGTTGATGACATAGTTGCCGTTGGTGAGGACGGTCACGCCCCTGCCTACTTGATCGTCCGTGTTGCTTCCTGTTAGTGTGCTGATGAGCGCGTGCGTACTGCCATCGTAGAGATAGACAGCTCCTACATTTGCTGTTGCGCCATCATCCCAATTAGGGTCGGTGACGACATAATTGCCATTGGGCAGGACGACGATTCTGCCGCCAAATCGTTCGCTACCAGCAGGTCCTACGATGTTGGTGGTTTGTGCGAAGAGATTTTGGAGAAAAAAGAGAAAAAGGATAAGTAAAGTATTCGTTCTCATGTGCTACTATTTTGTAAATGAAAAAAAGCTGCTTTTGTGGAGCACTTTTGCAAAATGTAGCCTAAAACTAAAGGTGGAACAGGTGCTGTCCTATCCTTTTTGTCCGAGTGAACGGTGTGGTTGTCCGAGTGGGAGATATGGGAGGATGAGATAGATAAGAATGGAACTTATTTTTGGAGTATTCCTGAACTGTTATACCAAATTCAATAATGAAGTACGTAAATAGAAACTAGATTATTTTGAGGCTAATCAAGGCGAAAAGCACAGTCCTATCCGCCGTTCTATTTACCTCAGTTTCTCATCTCCAATTAGTGGAAAAAACAGTAAGGAAACCAGCATGGTCTGAGTTCAATAAAAAATTATCACCTTATATATTGAGAGCTAGTCGAAAAGCCGCTATCTACAATACGCTTACTTTCCAACTAATTCTCAACAGTGATAATTTATTCATTTCACATTACAGAGAGCCGATATCCTTTGCTATGGTCAAAAAGTGATCTTAAAAATTGTTATTTGAGCAAAATGACCCGCTTCGAAGTCATCTGATCACCCAACTGAATCGCGACGATATAAGTCCCTGACCGAAGCCCATCAGCATTGATCTGGAAGTGGTGCAGTCCACTCGCTTGCTCACTCATCGGCACAATTTGGTGCGGTCGGCGACCAGTCAGGTCATATAGCTGAATGCTGACTGTCGTTTGTTCCTTTAGATTCAAAGCCAAGGTCGTCGATGCTTGGAATGGATTGGGATAAATCTCAATCTCATTTTCTACTGCCACATCTGTAGTTCGGGCTTCTATTTCCTCATCTGGCACGGCTGCCGTACAAATTTGAATACGAGCTGTGAATGTAGCACCAGCTTCCGCTCTGAAACCTGGTGACAAAGTGATGCTTTGCCCCGCTTCAAAAGTTACGGTCGTTCCTGCGGCTACTCGACCAGTGGAAGTGAGGGTATTGCCAGCTCTATACGTACCAGTCGGAATGGGATTGTCATTGATCACTAGCGTAGGTGCACAAGGACCGCCGCCACCTCCGCTACAAGTTAGGCTCAAGTTGAAGGCACTGGATGCACCGTTGAAACCGTCGATGACTAGATAGTACGTGCCTGCATTGGCAAGATTGGTAGTCAAGGACTCTGTGCTGGTACTGCTTGTCGTTGCAGTGGCGATTACTGTACCTGTCGGATTGTTGCAATCGCTCAACAGTATCATATCTAAGTCGGCGGTCATACCACTCAAGTTAGCTGTGAATGTACCTGCACCTGCCAAAACTTCGTAAATCAATTCTGGTCCTGTCAATAAGAAACCGATGTTATAGTCTTCGATGTTATTTTGTCCAGTATTGGTATTCTTGCTGTCATTGTCGCCACATTGTATCGCAAATGGAGCGGCGCAAGAACCATTACCGCCACCACCTCCTCCGCCTGTGCAAGCCAAGCTCAAATTGAAGGCACTAGATGCGCCATTGAAGCCGTCGATGACTAGAAAATAAGTGCCAGGATTGGTGATATTGAAAGTTAAAGATTCAGTGCTCGTGCTACCAGAGGTGCCTTGAGCGACGACCGTTCCTGTCGGATTATTACAGTCGCTCAATAAGATTAAATCCAAATCGGCGGTCAAGCCAGTCAAATTGGCGGTCAATGCGCCGGGCGCTGCTTGGAAGCTATAAATCAATTCAGGACCAGAAAGTGAAATGCCTAAGCCGTAGTCTGAGATATTGTTTTGCCCAGTATTGGTGTTGCCGTTGACATTGTCGCCGCAGTTGATGACTATCGGATTGGCACAAGTACCATCACCGCCGCCTGTGCCACCATTGATCTGAAAATTGACATCGCTGAGGTCATAGAAGATATTGGACGCACATTTCACCAAAATTCTAGCCGATCCTGTTGTCACATTGGGGATAATGACATTTTGGATGCCATCGTTGGGCGTACTAGCTAATAGCGTTGTTGGGAAAGTCAGTCCGCTATCTGTAGAAAGTAAAATCTCAACATTGGCACAGTTGATTGGATTTTGATTGGTCTGCCCGACTGTCCAAGTTACATTATAGGTAGAACCGCCTGGCAAATTGATCGCTGTGTTGGGTGCAGTGACTTGAAATGGCGCAGCATTGGTGACGGTCACACTGACATCTTGCTCATCGGTACAGCCATAATTGGCGTTGTTGTCGCGGACAGTGACTCGAAAATCCATATTACGTGAGACATTCGGTAGGACTTCCCAAATCGTATTATTGCTGGGCAAAGCCGGGAAGTAGCGTTCAGCAGAAGGATTGACATCAAAAGCGCGGAAAAGTGGTCCGACGGCATTGTTTGCATTTGGCTTGTCGGTGGGCGAAATTTCATTGTCGTACTGCTCCCAAGTGTAGGTAATGTTGTCGCCGTTGGCATCATTGGAAGTGGTGGAAAGTACAAAAGGCGTGTTTCTAGGAATGCTGAAGTTGCCAGGATCGGTGACCGTTGGGGCAGTGTTGGCGGTGGAAATAACGGTTGGGCAAGTGTTGCCATCTCCTACGGTAATGTATGTGCCAATCTCCTGTAAACTAATCGCATGGAAAAGGTCGTCGCTCGCGCTTTGTACATTATTGGGCGCGCAAATGTCCGCATACGCCATGATGGTCGAGCCGCTGCCAGTTTCCATAGCCGTAGCGTTACTTCTGTTGTCATTGCAAGAACCAGTATTGACATTGAAAGTGTGGTTTGCCCCAAACTGATGACCTAGCTCGTGAGCGACTAAATCAATCCAAAAAGGATCATTGGTTGGGTTGCCGCTACCTGTGACACCTTGCGCTTTGAAGTCGTTGTTACAAACAACTCCTAGACCTGCGATGCCGCCACCGCCAGTACTAAAGACATGCCCAATGTCATAGTTGCCATTGCCGATCACATTATCTACGTTGGTTTGGTTTTCACCTAACATCGCGCCGCCGTCATTATTCGTGTAAGGATCGGTAGCTGGATTGTAGTAAAAAAGCTGGTCAGTATTGGCGATCAAGACCATTCGGACACCCAGATCGCGCTCGTACACCATATTGTTTCTATTGATGGCACTATTGACAGCGGCGAGCACTAGACCTGATTGAGCAGCACTGTTCGCACCAAAGAAATTGGAGTATTCGCCTGTAGTCGCAACAGCCAGACGATACCTTCTAAACTGACAGTCACCAGCTGCACTTTTATGCTCCACTTCTTCGTGATGATTGGGTACTTTGCCGCTTCCAAAGTGACAGCGACTGTTCTGTGTGTTGGGGTAGTCTTTTTTGTAGTAAGACAAATAATATTCCTTAGTAGAGCGCGAATAAGGATCGACGAAAATACGCTCTTTTCCAAAAGCAATCATCGCCCGAAAACCCGTCGCCGTCCAATCCAATCTAATGCTCGCTGAAGGTTCTTCTACGCCTACGCCTCGGTAGTTTTGTATTTCAGGATATTTGGCAGCCAGCTCAGGTTCTAGCATTTCGTAGTTCACGATTCGGAAGTTCATCATTTTGCCATTGGGTAGCGGGATGGGTATAGTGGTATTGCTTTCAGCTAGGTTGATGTCTTCTTCCGCAGGTGCAGTTTCGAGAATGCGCTGGAGATTGTTTATTGATAATTTATAGTAGCCAGCTTCATTCGGAAACAATTCTTGTTCCTGATCGAGGTCACTGATTTCTTTTTCGGAGACTTTCTTCCAGAGGCTTTGTTGGGCCAATAACTGGCTGGATGTACTCATTATAAAGATGAGAAGTGTAAGGTACAATACTGTTTTCATGCTCTCTATCGTTTTGTAAATGCTGCAAAATAGAGGCGAGAGCAATGAAAAGCACTTGTTTTTGTCCGAGTGGTGGGTTTGGTTGTCCGAAGAGGTAGTTTTGGTGTCCGAGGGGTTTTGGGTTTAAAGCATTAAAGGGCACATTAGAACAGTAGGCGACAGTTTCTTAGATGTCCAAATATGGTTTTACTTAAACCATCTGCACCCGCCTCAAAAATTCCTCCCGATACGATTTCCCCAATGGCACCGCTTTCTTCTTGATGACCACATGACTTTCGGACACCTCATCCACTTGTTTGAGATTGATGACAAAAGAGCGATGAACGCGCATAAAATGGTCGGGTTGTAGCTTTTCCAGCAAATCTTTCATCGGAATGGACAACAAATACTCACTATCTTGACTGTAAATGCGGCAATAACTCCGCTCGGCTTCCACATACAAAATGTCTCTTAAAAAGAGCTTGACCATCTTGTTGTTTTGGCGTACAAAAATGCGGTCGGAGAGGATGTAGGAATCTTCTTGTTGTGCCTGCTGAATGGTGACGCCTTTGTCTTCGCTCATTCGACTGATCGTCAACTCTATAGCACGCTGTAGGTCTAGTTTTTTATAAGGTTTAGAGATAAACGCATACGGGCGTGTCTGTTTGGCGCGATTGAAAGTGGCTTCGTCTGCATTGGCAGTGAGGTAGATGATGGGGATGTCCATTTCTTTTTGCAAAACCTGAGCCGTTTCTATGCCGTTGATATTACCTTTCAAGTTAATATCCAGAAGTAAAATATCAGGTGCATGTTCTCTGCAATGCAAAACGGCTTCTTCCCCTCTCGGAATGATGCCTGCCACATCATAACCCAACTGCTCTAAGTGCATAGAGATTTTGGCAGCGATGATCATTTCGTCTTCGATGATGAGGATATGGATGTTATTCATAGTATGCTGATTTTAAGTTGCTTTGCGAAATTAGCAAATTATTCTACCTCAATCTGACCCTCCCACTCCTCAACATTTCTTATCTTTCCATTGCATAAATTATTTAGAGACGATAGATGGTCTAACATCTATCGTCTATTGTCTAAAGTCTAAAAAAAATGAAACAAACCTTCTTATCTGGATTAGTCCTACTACTGGCATTGTGCTTTTGCATACCAGCCAATGCACAGCGAAAAAAGAAACAACAAAAAACCGATGCCACCGAAATGAAAATGGAGAAAGCAGGCTACGACGAAGCTTTGTTTAGCTCCGTGGAGTGGCGAAACTTAGGACCGCATCGTGGCGGACGCTCGGCAGCTGTGACAGGTGTGCCTGGCAAACCAAACCTCTACTATATGGGCGCGACTGGCGGCGGTGTTTGGCGCACCAAAGACGGCGGTGGCACTTGGGAAAATATCTCTGATGGCTACTTTGGTGGCTCTATCGGTGCTGTGGCGGTCAGTGAATACGACCCAAATGTAATCTACGTCGGTGGTGGCGAAGTGACCGTTCGAGGGAATGTCTCTTCGGGCTCTGGCGTTTGGAAGTCAGTGGATGCTGGCAAGACTTGGGAGTTCAAAGGACTACCTGAATCACGCCATATTCCACGCATTCGTATTCATCCTCAAAATCCTGATGTGGTCTATGCAGCTGTTTTGGGGAATCTGTACAAAGACACCGAAGAACGCGGCATTTACAAAAGTACGGACGGTGGCGACACTTGGAAAAAAGTCCTCTTTGCCAATGAAGGCGCAGGTGCGTGCGACCTGACTTTCGATCCCAACAATCCACGTATTTTATATGCTTCGACTTGGAAAATTCGGCGGACACCTTATAGTTTGTTGAGTGGTGGCGAAGGTAGTGGATTATGGAAAAGCACCGATGCTGGCGAGACTTGGACGAACATTAGCCGCAATAAAGGCTTGCCGCAAGATACGATTGGTATCATCGGTGTCACGGTTTCTCCTGTCAATTCCAACCGCGTTTGGGCAATCATCGAATCCCAAACTGGTGGCGTTTTCCGCTCGGATGACGGTGGCGAAACTTGGGCGAAATTGAATACCAGCCGTGCGCTTCGCCAACGCGCTTGGTACTACACGCGTATCTATGCTGATACGCAAGACGAGGACATCGTCTATGTGATGAATGTGCGCTACCATAAATCAAAAGATGGCGGTAAGACTTTCAAAGCTTACAATGCACCTCATGGCGATCATCACGATCTGTGGATTGCGCCAGAAGACAATCAGCGCATGGCAATTGCGGATGATGGCGGCGCACAGATTAGCTTCGATGCTGGCGAAAATTGGAGTACCTACATGAACCAGCCGACCGCTCAATACTATCGCGTCACCACAGACGATCACTTCCCTTATCGCATCTATGTAGCGCAGCAAGACAACAGTACGCAGCGCATCGAGCATCGCACGGATGGCTACTACATCAATGAGCAGAGCTGGGAATCTTCGGCGGGTTGTGAGTGTGGTCATATTGCGATTCATCCTGAAGATCAAGACATTGTATTTGGTGGATGCTATGATGGTTTGTTGCAGCGATTGGATCATAAAACTGGACTGTCGCGCTCCGTCAATGTCTATCCCGACAATCCAATGGGACATGGCGTGGAAGGGATGCGCTATCGTTTTCAGTGGAACTTCCCGATCTTCTTTTCTGAGCATTATCCAAACAGACTGTACACGGCTTCTCACGTCCTCCACATGAGCGAAGATCAAGGACAGACTTGGGAAGTGATGAGTCCTGATTTGACGAGAAATGATACGACTAAAATGGGTTCTTCAGGTGGTCCGATCACCAAAGACAATACGTCCGTGGAGTACTATTGCACCATTTTTGCAGCCGAAGAATCGCCTCGTGTGAAAGACTTGATGTGGGTCGGTTCGGATGATGGTTTGGTGCATTTGACACGCGATGGTGGCAAGACTTGGACGAATGTAACGCCAAAAGGAATGCCAGATTGGATTTTGATCAATAGCCTAGAAGCTGATCCGCACAACGACGGCGGTGCATATATCGCAGCGACGATGTACAAACATGGCGATTTCCAACCGTATTTATACAAAACAAGTGACTACGGCGCGACTTGGACGAAGATTGTCAACGGCATCGACGAGGAGCATTTTACACGCGTTGTTCGTGCCGATCCAAGCAAAAAAGGATTGCTATATGCTGGTACTGAAAATGGCATGTATATTTCATTCGATGATGGCGCGAATTGGCAGTCGATGCAGTTGAATATGCCAATTGTTCCAATCACCGATTTGGCATTGAAAAATGATAATTTGATTGCTGCGACTCAAGGGCGAAGCGTTTGGATGATTGATGATTTGACACCTTTCCATCAGTTGAGCGAAACAGTCGCCAAAAGCGATATGTACCTCTACGATCCTATCGACGCTTACCGAATGGGCGGTGGACAAGCACCCAAGTCTAGAGTCTATGGTCAAAATCATCCAGGCGGTGTGATGACTCACTTCTATTTGAAAGAAGTGCCTGCTGACTCTGTAGAAGTGAAATTGGCATTTTTGGAAGCGAATGGCGAGCTAATTCAAGAATTTTCGACTCAAGCGGAAGAGGAAAAATTCAAAATCAAAGACCTAAAAGCGGGCGGCAATACGTTCCGTTGGAATATGCGCTATCCGGCTGCCGAAGACTTCAAAGGCATGGTGCTTTGGTGGGCATCGTTGAATGGACCACAAGCGATGCCAGGCGAATACAAAGTGCGTCTGACGGTAGGCGATGAGTCGCAAGAACGTGATTTCAAAATCATGCAAGACCCACGTTCACCTTCTACGATGGAAGATTATCAGGAACAATTCACGTTCTTAATGGACATTCGCTCCAAGATCAGTGAAGCCCACGAAACAATAGCAGAAATGCGTAGTGTGCGTGAGCAAATCGACACTTACATCGACCGCTTGGGTGACGATGAGCAATTCGATGACATCAAAGATATGGCGAAGGACATCAAGAAACAGATGAAAGATGTGGAGGAGTCGCTCTATCAAACAAAGAATCAAAGTCGCCAAGATCCATTGAATTTTCCGATTCGATTGACCAACAAATTGGCGCATTTGAACTCACTCGCCGATGGAGAATATCCACCAACGGAAGCGATGTATGAAGTGAAGCGCGAAATGACCCAAGCTATTGACGCAGAACTAGCGAAGTATCAGGAAGTCCGCCGCGATATGCTACCCAAATTCAATCAAATGGTGAAGCAGAAAGCGATTGATGCGATACAGTTGGAAACGGCTGCAGTGGGGAGTTGAGTGAGCCTTTAGCCTTTAGCCTTTAGCCTTTAGCCTTTAGCTGTTCAACTGGTACTTAACATCTAACATTGCTTATGAGAAAGCACACTTGAGGTTTTGGCTTTGGGTGTGCTTTTTTATTTTCCTCATCTAAGTTTGGCATCATGCTTGACGAAGATTTTAAAATGACTATTCGAAATAAAAAACCGACCGTCTAGAATATTTAATCCTCTTCTATCCAAAAAAACGGAGAAAGGACTTATATTGCCATTTTTACATATTAAAGACACACTTATGCACACACAACTACACATACAGAAAAAGTACGCGCGTCTGAAAGAACGCCTCACCCGCTTGAGCTTTCAGCGCCTCTCTCTCCAAACAAGCGCGCCTCCACCGCCGCTTACACACTTACGAAAAAGCCCTTTGGGGCATAGCCGCCCTAAGTACACTCGGCACTTCTGCCCTACATGCCCAAACCTACTGCCCCCAAGAAGGCACTGCCAACCCCTTCGATGGCATAAATGTGGGCTCGCGTTCCAGTCCCCAATTAGTGGATGTGGATGAGGATAGCGATTTGGATTTGATTGGTGGAAATAGTAATGGCGAAATTCTGTACTACCAAAATCTACCTACTTGCCTGCCGGCGAGTGTAGATGGTTATGTGGATTGTGCGATGGATGCTTTCGATGGCATCAATGTGGGCTATGAATCCACGCCCCAATTAGTGGATGTGGACGGCGATAGCGATTTGGATCTGATTAGTGGAGAAAACAATGGCGTGATTCGGTACTACCAAAACGATGGCAGTGGCAACTATGTACAACAAACAGGCACTGCCAACCCCTTCGATGGCATAGATGTAGGCTCTTTTTCCACGCCCCAATTAATGGATGTGGACGGCGATAGCGATTTGGATTTGATTAGTGGAGAATTCAATGGCGCAATTCTGTACTACCAAAACGATGGCAGTGGCAACTATACACAGGTCACAGGCACTGCCAACCCATTAGATGGCATAGATGTGGGCTCTTATTCCACGCCCCAATTAGTGGATGTGGACGGCGATGGCGATTTGGATTTGATTAGTGGAGAACTATATGGCGCGATTCTGTATTATCAAAACGATGGCAGTGGCAACTATGTGCAACAAACAGGCACTGCAAACCCCTTTGATGGCATCAATGTGGGCTATTTATCCACGCCCCAATTAGTGGATGTGGACGGCGATAGCGATTTGGATTTGATTAGTGGAGAATACTATGGCGCGATTCGGTACTACCAAAACGATGGCAGTGGCAACTATATGCCACAAACTGGCACTGCCAACCCCTTCGATGGCATAGATGTGGGCAATAATTCCAAGCCCCGGTTAGTGGATGTGGACGGCGATAGCGATTTGGATTTGATTATTGGAGAACGCTTTGACGCGATTCTGTACTATCAAAATACGGACTTGAGCGTCAGTGCTTCTACAGCAGCTTGTGTGAGCAATGAAGGAGAAGTAGAGTTGACTGTTGCGAGTACGGAAGAGGAAGGACCTTATAATATATATCTCCAATGCCTTTTCGGGGAGCATCGGTATGGCGGGGCAGTTAGGTGCAACGGAAGAGCTGATGACAGGTATCACTGAGCCAGGTGAATATGGTTTTGAAGTAACAGCAGGCGATGGATGTGCGCAAGTGGCTGCCATAGTAAGTATCAATCAAGACTGTGTGCTGCCAGTAGAACTCCTCTACTTTCAAGCCAAAACAACCAAAAACAATCAAGCACAACTCACTTGGGCAACGGCGAGCGAGCAAAACAACAGCCATTTTCTCATCGAAAGAAGCCGAGATGGCAAGCAGTTTGAAGCCATCGGCAAAGTGCAAGGTGCAGGTACAACAGTAGAGCAGCAAGACTATGCTTTCCTAGATGAAGCTCCTTTTGAAGGTGTGAACTATTATCGTTTGCAACAAGTGGATATAGATGGTACGTACGAATACAGTGAGATCGAAGCAGTCTTTATCTCCGCAAAAGAAGGCGAGACGCTAGCTATCTTCCCGATCCCTGCGCGAGAGGTGTTGAACTACAACACAGCGCAGTTGGAAGGTATGGAAGCGATTCACCTTTTCGATATGATGGGGCGTATTGTCAAGACAGATCGAGACTTGGATGGCACATTGGATATTTCGGACTTACCGAGTGGACAATATACGTTGGTGTTTGAAGGGGAAGGGAAGCGAGTGCATCGGTTGGTGCAGAAGTTGTAAGGATTGCAGTTTATAGTTGGCAGGTACTTTAAAAGTGTCTGCCAACTCACAAAAGCACACTCGAAGCCAAAGCTTCAAGTGTGCTTTTTTTGTAGTCTTCAGTCACATGCTCACACTTGAAATCAATAAAAGCCAACGACAATTGACTAACAATTGTACCTTTACGATCTATTTGATGATATAACATCATACTTTTCAACAACACACAATAAAAACACACATATGAAGAACGTAATTTTGCTAGTTCTCCTTTTCCTCAGCAGCCAATACCTTTTCGCACAAAGCACCGACATTATAGGCCCTCCTGGTAGCGAAGAATTTGGAAGAAGAATCACTGTACTTCCCAATGGAAACTACGTCGTTGCTGACCCGAAGTGGGATGATGGTGCGACTCCAAATGTAGGTGCTGTTTATCTCTACGATGGCAGCACAAATACTTTGATCAGTACTCTCACAGGCAGTACAGCTGATGACCAAGTGGGCAGTAGTGGTGTCACTATTGTAGGCAATAGCAACTATGTGGTGAGGAGTCCTAATTGGGACAATGGAGTAGCGACGGATGCAGGCGCAGTAACTTGGGGCGATGGCACGAGTGGCGTCAGTGGCGCAGTGAGTGCTGCGAATAGCCTTGTGGGTAGTTCGGTCAGTGATCGAGTAGGCAATTTTAGCGTAATCGTCCTCAGCAATGACAACTATGTAGTGAGAAGCCCAGATTGGGACAATGGAGCAACGACGGATGCAGGAGCAGTGACTTGGGGAGATGGCAATAGTGGGGTGAGTGGTGTAATCAGTGCAAGCAATAGCTTAGTGGGCAGTACCGCTAGTGACCAAGTAGGTCGAGATGGTATAACTGTATTGAGCAATGGCAACTATGTAGTGAGTACTCGTTTTTGGAACAATGGAGCAGCGACGGATGCAGGAGCAGTGACTTGGGGTGATGGCAGCATTGGCATAAGTGGCGCAGTGAGTGCTGTGAATAGTTTAGTTGGTCCTACGTCTGGTGACCAAATAGGCAGCAGTGGCATAATTGTCCTAAGCAATGACAACTTTGTAGTTAGAAGTCCTTTTTGGAACAATGGAACAGTATCTACTGCAGGAGCAGTGACTTGGGGAGATGGCAACATTGGCATAAGCGGCGCAGTGAGCGCTTCGAATAGTTTGGTGGGGAGTACGGCTGGTGACGAAGTAGGTGATTTTGTGGCAACTGCCCTCAGCAATGGTAACTATGTAGTGAGAAGTCCTGTTTGGGACAATGGAACAGTAAGTGATGCAGGGGCAGTAACTTGGGGAGATGGTACAAGTGGGGTGAGTGGTGTGGTCAGTGCTGTAAATAGCTTGGTGGGTACTACAAATGGTGACCAAGTAGGCAATAGTGGTATAACCGCTCTTAGTAATGGTAATTATGTAGTGAGTAGTACTCGTTGGGATAATGGAGTTGCGACGGATGCAGGAGCAGTGACCTGGGGCGATGGTAGCAGTGGAGTAATTGGTACAGTAAGCACTTCGAATAGCTTAGTGGGTAGTACAAATGGTAACCAAATAGGCAGTAGTAGTGTAACCGCTCTCAGCAATGGCAACTATGTAGTGAGTAGTCAAAGTTGGGACAATGGAGTAGCCACAAATGTAGGGGCAGTAACTTGGGGAGACGGTAGCAGTGGGATCAATGGCGTAGTTGGGGCGAGCAATAGCTTAGTAGGCAGTACAGCCAATGACGATGTGGGTAATAATGATGTCATTGCTCTCACTAACGGAAACTACGTAGTGAGTAGTCCTAGATGGAACAATGGAGCAGCGAGTGACGCAGGCGCAGTGACTTGGGGAGATGGCAGCATTGGAGTCAGTGGTGTAGTGAGTGCTACAAATAGCTTAGTCGGCAGTACCGCTGGTGACTTTGTGGGTGGTGATATAGCCGCCCTTCCTAACGGTAATTATGTCGTAAGGAGTAATAGTTGGGCCAATGGAGTAGCAAGTAATGCAGGCGCAGTAACCTGGGGGGATGGGGGTAGTGGTGTAAGTGGAGCAGTGAGTGCTGCAAATAGCCTGGTGGGTAGTACAGCTTTTGATATGGTAGGAGCTAGCAATAGTATAATTATCTTGAACAATGGGAATTATATAGTAAGGAGTAATAATTGGGACAATGAAGTAGTGAGTGATGCAGGCGCAGTGACTTGGGGAGATGGGAACAGTGGCATAAGTGGACCTGTAAGTCCTAGCAATAGCTTGATCGGTAGTACAGCCAATGATCAAGTGGGCAATTTTGGTGTGACCGCCCTGAGTAATGGCAATTATCTAGTGAATAGTCAAAGTTGGGACAATGGAGTAATGAGTAATGTCGGAGCAGCGACAATAGGTAATGGTGTATTAGGGACGAATGGATTTATCAATAGCTGCAATAGTGTGCTGGGGGGTCTCGCTAATCCTTCACGTTTCCTAAATCCTGTTTTCAATGAAGTCACTATGGATTTATTGGTCGGAAAGCCAGCGGAAAGTAAGATTACTGCCTTTAAAAAAGTTATCACGTTGGCGGATGACTTAGATATGGAAACGCGTACGATTGGGGCGAATGAAGTTGTAGAATTTCTAGAACTTGACTGTAAAATAATCGCAACACTTGCTGCCACAGGTGCAAGTCCCATCAGTGGCGATGTCACAGCCACGGTTTGGATAGAAACTACACAAACTGACTTCGTCAAACGTCATTACGAGATTACGCCTGACAACAATGCAGCTACAGCAACAGGAACTGTTACACTATATTTCACACAAGCCGAGTTTGATGATTTTAATGCGGTGGCAGCTATCAACTTACCCTCCCATCCAAGTGATGCAATAGGCATTGCTAATCTATTGATCGAAAAAAGAGTGGGTACAAGTGATGATGGAACAGGACTACCCAATAGCTACGACAATGGCTTCGCCAACTTCGATCCTAATGACAGCGATGTTGTTTGGAATGCAAACGAAATGCGCTGGGAAGTGAGTCTTGAGGTAATAGGCTTTAGCGGTTTCTTCGTCAAAACACAAGAAGCGATCTTACCAGTTGAATTGCTCAGTTTCAAAGCCGAGACTCAGGGTGAAAGTAGCCTACTGACTTGGGCAACCGCTTCTGAAATCAACAATAAAGGTTTCTTCATAGAGCGCAGCGAAAATAGCAAAGCGTGGAAAGAACTAAGCTTTGTAGCAGGCGCAGGTACGACGCTAGAGCAGCAAAATTACACCTACACAGACGAGCAGCCACTTACAGGCATCAACTACTATCGCCTAAAACAAGTCGACATCGACGGCACATTCGAGTACAGCGATATTGTAGCCGTGACACATGCTAGAAAAACGATGGACATCGGAGAGTTCTATCCAAATCCAAGTCAATCGGGCATCGTCAACCTCGATCACTCCATGACCAATGGCGACAACTTTTCCATCACTATATTTGATCTGACTGGCAAATTGCTTTTGCAAAGAGATAATCAAATTAGTCACGAAGGTGGTGCTTTGCATTTTGATTTTTCGGTGCTGACGGCTGGCATTTATTTGGTCAAAATAGATAGTCAGGGAAGTGCTGTTTATCGTAAGTTGGTGATACAGGAGTAGTTGATTTTATAATCATAGATGCAAGGCACTTCAAAAGCGCCTCGTATCTTAAATTCCTACCTTACCACCTGCATCTTCTTCGTCTCCAGAATCTCACCATCCACGATCAAGTGATAGTGATAAATGCCGCTTGGAAAACCAAAGAGATGAACCAATAAGCTGCCTTTGCCGCTTTTTTCGATGGGAAAACGTTGCATCAAATGTCCTTGATTGTCCACGATTCGGATGGAAGCATCGGACTCAAAAGCTGGAATGTCGTAGTCGATAGTCGTTTGCGTCTGAAAAGGATTGGGATGATTTTGGGCTAAAGTGGCTGGATGTGTGATTTGAATTGTACGTTGTTCCACTTCATCATTGCTGCCTAATAATTGCTCCAAACGCTCTAGTCGAGCCGTTAAGTCCTCTACTTGCTCTTCCAAATCGTTGATGATTTCTTCTTTTTCTTCGAGGATCGTCTGCTGCTCTTGAATACCACTGATGAGCACAGGAATGATGTCAGAATAATAGACGCCCAATCGTTCTGTCTTTACTTTTTTCATTGGCGCATCTTCTTCCTCACTACTTACGACCCAATCGTGCGTTTTCACCACTTCTGGTAGTACTTTCAGCAAATCTTGAGCGATCAAACCAAGCTTTTCCTCACCAGTTTTATTGCCTTTCCACTCAAAACGGACTGGTCGCAGTTCCATGATTTGATCCAAGCCATAATTCAAGTTTTTGATATTGGTTTTGGTGCGTCGATCAGAAGTATTGACCGTACCATTGGTCGCATAAATATCATCCCAACGCAGCGAACTGCTTCCCAAATCGCGTATGTTGTCGGTCGAGGGCGTAAAGTTGCTATTGACGCTCATGGTACGAAAACCGCCATCAGAGAAGACCTCTGTACTCCCAATCTGTATGTTACCATTGACAACCAAGGCTTCCGATGGATTTTCATCCCCGATACCCACATTTCCACTTTTCAAAACGGTCAAGGCATTGGAACGGCTAGAGTTGCTGATGCCATTGCCGACGACAAAAATAGGGTCGAGTCCAAACCAAGTAGAGGTATTACTATTCGGTCTCGTATTGTAAGAGCCAACAGCGACCATTCGATAAGCATGCGCATCTGTCTCGTACCCAAGGGCGATACTTTCATCTCCCTTTGCTTCCGTTCTATATCCGATAGCGGTGCTGCTTTCACCACTAGCAACATTATTGTAACCAAATGCGCTAGATTTTTCCCCTTCGGCGTCGTTGGAGTAACCGATTGCTGTTCCGCTACGCGCATCTACTCGATTCCTGTAGCCAACCATAGTATTTTGACCGCCATCGCCTAAATTGAAATAACCAATAGCCGTTCCTTCGTCTCCTTCCAAGCTATTTCGTGAACCTAAAACAGTGTTGTGATCAAAGTTCGCTTCATTGTCATATCCGATAGAAACAGAATAATCTGAATTGGCTTGATTGATATGCCCAATCGCTATACTCGACACGCCTGCTGCCTCATTTCTTGTACCAAACAATACATTATACGCCCCTACTTTTTGCCACGCACTGTCCTGACCGATGCCACCGCCTACAGTTTGCTTGATGGGGTCAAAGAAAAAGCCCAACAAATCTTCTTGAACGTAGGTGCTTTGTGTATATCTGTAGTAAGACCATTCTATTTCAAACCCATCGAAAGTCAGTCCGTTATTAGTATTATCGGATTCAAAGCGAACATAAACGACTTCTTGAGCCGTATAAATAGTGTCTGGTGTAGCAAGGCTACCTGTATATGCTTGCTCATCCACCCAAAGCGTATCGCCGCTTTCAATGTCAGTCGATTTTACAATCAGTAGCATATCTGCCGCATACTCTGGGACAAATATTTCAAAATAGTTCTCTTCATTATTGCCATATCCGCCTGTCTCACCACCACTGTCGTATAGTGTACCACACTGAGCATCGAAAAAGTTATTAGAGCCGTCGTTAAAGATGTCATAATCAGTCGTAGAGTAGCAGATGTATTCAAAATCGCTCGTATAGTTTTGTCCGCCGCCTGCGTTTTCCCAACTCAAATTGCCATCGCCGTCCGTGACAAGTGCTTGTCCAGCATTTCCATCAGACATAGGGAACAACATTCCATTCAAGTTCAAGGTATCATTGATGCTCACTTTGCTATCAAAAGTGGAGTTGTCAGGTTTGATACTGACTTGTGCTGTCAATTGTAAGCCAAAGAATAAAGTTGTGAAAAGCGGTAATAGATAAGTAAATGTTCTCATGGTTTGTGCTATTTTAATTAGTTGATTATCAAATTAGTATAGCACAAATATGAGTAGGCGGAAAAGTAGTTTTAAATGAGATAAAGTGAAGGCAGACAAACAATGAGTCAAGGAGGAAAAAAGAAGAGTGAGCTTATCCTCTTATCAAGCTTGCTAGAAAAAAGTATTCATTTTTCCTTCACACAACTTAACAAATAATTTAGACGAGATAGGCGTTTTGCTCCAATATCAGATTCTTCATCAATAACTTGCGATTCAAATGAAAGCGCCGTCCCTACTTTTATTTTCATTACTTCTCCTTTCCATTTTTGCCTGTAATAAAGAAAATGTTGAGGAATTCAAAGAAACAGAAGTCGAGAGAAACGACGAATTTGAGGTCAAACTAGAAGCGGATGCAGGCATGATTGGTTTGACATTTGACACCAGAGAAATAGTGCGGAAAAAGCAAAACGCAGAGACCATCACTCTGACTTTCAACGATGCTCAGTTTTCGGATTTGAATGAAACCAAAATCATTGATCCCATTAGTCAAATGACCGTTTTCAGTTGGGCTGCCGATGAACTGAACGATTCACAAAAAGCAGCTTTAGTACAAGGTACTTCTATCGCCATCGCAGTCGAATCTGATGGCAGCAATGTGCTGATCCGCAACGAGAGTACCGCTATTTTCGATCAGCAAAATCGCTCTCTGAGTCTAGGTGGCGAACTACCTGAACCTAGAGTCCGACCATTTGCCATATCAGGCAATGTCAAATACTATTTGCAAAATAGAGCGACGGGAAAAGTGTGGAGTTACGATGCTGATGGACAGCGCGACAAAACCACTTTCTTCATGACTGATTTTGAGTCTGGCAACAACTTTCAAGAATTCACGATCAATCCTGTTGGTGGCGCAAAATATGAGCTTTTGGTAGATCGAATGCGTGCTGGCGGGCAATCAGAAATTTTACCTGTTCTTCATAATGTTCTCCCAACAGGTAACTTTTTTTCTGTCGGAGGCGCAAGTCCTGACCCTACTTCCACCAATGATTTTAGCATTATTGTAAGAGAAGATGGCTACGTCAATGTCGTTTCTGACAATGGCTATTACGTTCAGGGCTTCACGACGGATGATGGTATTCGTGCTTTGAATAGAGAGGATGCGAAAGATATTACGTTGGCGCAGTGGAGGATGATTGCTGCCAATATTGATTGGACGATTGATGATTTGGGTTCTCGCTACAGCCAACCTGTACTGCCAGCGGTAGATATGCAATTTGCCTATCAGGAAGAAATTCGCAATTGTAGTGGTGCAGCAGTGAGCGCATCTGTGGGCACGGAGCGCACTCAGACTTTCAGCAGAACGGTGACTAGAGAGGAGTCGTTGCAGCTTTATTCTAGCAGCAGCGCGACACAAACTTATAGCGCAGAAGTGACCATCTCTGGTGAATTTTATGGCGTCGGTGCATCTACAACTGCTAGCACTTCCTTCGAGCATACTTTAGAGAATAGCATCACCAAATCGACGACTACTTCCGATAGCGAAACGGAAACGGAGGAAATTCGCATTTCGCTGAGCCGCACCATCGATGTGCCTGCTCGGACTAGCGTGAGAGCCTACGATGTCGTCCAATTCTACGATGAAATTGCCGTGCCTTATGTCCAACACGTTCGCATCAAAGGCAGAAATCGCGACAACTTTGAACCCTTGAGCGGTGCAGCTATCGAAGATCAGTTGTGGTCGCAGTTTTTTGATGGTGTCATCACTGCTGTCGGTCCTGACTTTGTGGAAGTAACGATTCGTGGGGTCGCTACTTTTGATCTTTGGTCGGATGTGAAACGAGAGATTGAAGATGGGACGCCTTGTGAGTAAGCGCTACCCATTCAACCAAGCCTTAAAGTCTCGATTGTTCGCTGCACTGATGTAAATATCGCGGCGAGCAGTAGGTTTCAATTCTACTTTCAAGCGACTTTTGGAAAGCGTAATAATACGATCAATAGAATCAAAATGAACGATAAAGCTGCGATTCAGCCGAAAGAACTGCTTGGGGTGCAATACTTTCTCTAGATCACTCAACCGATAGTCGATGATGTAACGACTACCATCCTTTTTGGTCAAATAGACATAGCGATCTTCACCTTCAAAGTAGGCAATTTGGTCGATGGTCGCGCTCATGATTTTTTCACCCCTTGAGATCATAAACCGCTCTTGATAGTGCTGTCCTTTTAGCTCTTCGATGGTGGCGATGAGTTGCTCATAATCAGCAGTTTGTGTGTTATTTCGTTCCTCAAATTTTTCGATGGCGAGCTTCAATTCTTCTTCTTCGATGGGTTTCAGTAAATAGTCGATGCTATTGACTTTGAAGGCTTGTAGAGCATATTGATCGTAAGCGGTTGTGAAGATGATGGGTGTGGTGACTTTCACTTGTTTGAAAATATCAAAACTCAACGCATCTGCCAGATGAATGTCCAAGAAAATCAGATCAGCTTGATTCGATTTGAGCCAAGCGACACTTTCTTGTACACTTTCGAGTTGCCCAACGATTTCGGTTTTTGGACGAATAGCTAAAATGAGTTGTTCTAGGCTTTGTCTTGCCCATTTTTCGTCTTCGATGAGTAGGATTTTCATAGTGTATTTTTCTTTTGCATTCGTAACGACCTCCCGATAGCTATCGGGATTGTTCGGTACGTTCAACCTGCTAAACAAGTTTAGCGGTTACGAGTACAGCTAAAAATTAAAATAAGCTTAGATTGCACTGTAATGTATCTATGCAGCTTTTAGTCTTTCAATAATGGTAATCTCACGATATACTGACTATCTTTTTGTTGAAATATAGGTTCTTGCTGACCAATCAATTCATACCGCGCACACAAATTTTTCAGCCCAACGCCAGTCGAATCAGCTTGACTATTTCTGCGCTGAATATTGTTTGTAATGTGTAACTCTTCACCGACCGATTGAATGGACAAACGAAGTGGTTGTGCTTTGGAAATGATGTTGTGTTTGATGGCATTTTCAATCAATAATTGAAGCGTAAAAGCAGGAACCTGATGTGCTAAATGCTGATCAGCCACTTCAATTTTTATTATCAATCCTTCTTCAAATCTCGTTTCTTGTAACAACAGATAATGCTGCGCCACTTCCAATTCTTCCGCGACGGTGACGACGGTTTGTTCTCTGTATTCCAAAATACGGCGATAGAGTTTGGAGAAACTAGTCGCATAGTGCGTCGCTCGTTTTGAATCCTCTTGAATCAAAGCGCGAAGCACGTTTAAGCTATTGAACAAAAAGTGCGGATTGACTTGCTCTTTGAGCATTTCTAGTTGCGCGACGACATTCGCTTTTTCTAACTCTGCTTTTTGCAGTTGCAATTGCTCATTTTCGCTGCGCAAACGATACGTTTCCAAGGCGTTATCCAAAATCAATTTGACTTGATCGAAGTCCCAAGGCTTGGTCAGATAATGATAGATTTTGCCTTTATTGATCGCTTTGACGATGGCTTTCATATCGCTGTAGCCCGTCAAAATCATCCTAATGATATGCGGATATTGTTGCGCGACTTGCTCCAATAAATCTGCACCGGTCATGCCTGGCATTCGCTGATCGGCGATGATGAGTTGGACATCATGAATCGTCAGAAAATCCAAAGCCGCAGTAGCCGAACTAGCTGTACTGACTTCAAAGTGACGACGAAAAACCGCTTTGAAAGCAATCAAATTATCGTTTTCGTCATCGACGTAGAGGATGTGATAGCGAGTCATATTGCTGTTGGTTCTATTGGCAAAGTGATCGTAAAAGTTGAGCCTTTTCCTGGCTCACTTTCGACCTGAATATCGCCTTGATGATGCTGAATAATCTCGTAGCTAATCGACAGTCCCAAACCTGTTCCTTTGCCGACTTCTTTGGTTGTAAAAAAGGGTTCAAAAATGCGTCTTTGCACAGCTAGCGGCATACCACGTCCATCGTCACTAATCGCGATTTTGACTTGATTGTCGGCTTGCCATGTTTTAATTTGGATACGTCCTTTGCCTTCGATGGCTTGAGTTGAATTGGTCAGAATATTCAGGAAAACTTGGTTGAGCGGACTGATTTGGCAAAGCACTTCTGGCAATTCTCCAAAGTCAGTTTTGATCTTAATATTGTCGCTCAGATTGCTTTTCAAGAGCTGCAAAGTGGAGTCGATCCCTTCATTGATGTCCGCCAACTGAAAGGTCTCGCTCGTATTTCTAGAGAAAATGCTTAAACTTTTGACAATACGTTTGGTGCGATTGATACCGCGTTCGATGCCACCGATCAATTGATTGATTTCTGCACTCAAATAGCGCGTATTCATTCGATTGCTGAGTTCGACGATCTCTTTTCGCGTCTGCTCGACATCTTTTGTATCATGTAGTTGCTCTACTTTTTTTAGCAAATTCACGATTTCCTGATAGTCCATTTTCAGCGCAATCATATTGGCTGCGATGAAGCTAATTGGGTTGTTGATTTCATGAGCGACACCTGCGGTCAGTTGCCCTAAAGACGCCATTTTATCGGTTTGAATGAGTCGACCTTGCGTCTTTTTCAACTCAGCGAGTAATGCTTCTTTTTCTGCTAAAATTTGTTGCGTCTCTTGTTGTTGAAGGGAAAGCTGTCGATTGGTACGTTTACTATTTCGCCATGCCCAAACAATTCCCAAAAGTAATAGCAGAGCGACACCCAACAAACTCCAAAGTAGGATTTTCTCCCTTCTAGCAGCTTGCTTTTGTGCTTCCAATTGTAGAATTTGCTGATCTTTTTGTTCACTCTCAAAGGTGGCTTGTAGTTCATTGATTTGTTGAGCAATATCTTCATTTAACAGACTATCTTTCACTTCCGAAAAGCGTCGCGCTGCTTCATAGGCATTTCGATAATCACCGATGATGTCATAAGCACTTGCCAGAAGGTCATAAGTCACTTTGATCGTCTCTTTTCGATCCAATTCTAGTGCTAACTTTAAGGCTTCTTCATAGTAGTCAATCGCCTCGTTTGGATTGCCCAAGTTCAATTCAATTTCTCCCAACAACGATAAGGTATTTGCAATGCTACCTTTGTCTTTTCGCGCGCTATCGAAAACTAACGCTTGCTGTGCCATCGGTTGAGCTTTGATGTAATTTTCTTGATTGACGTAGAGTTGAGCGAGATTGGTGACGGCAGCACTGACACCATAAGTGAGATTAATAGACTCAAAAGTCGTTTTGGATTTTAAGAGAAATTTTTCTGCTAAGTCATTGTTATTCAATTCAATATGCTGTGCACCAATATTCAAATAGCAGATCGCTTGCATTTGAGGTTGTGCTTTGCTTTCCCATATCGCAAGGCTTTTCTGAAAGTAGGTAAGTGCATCTTTTGGTTGCTGTGTATAAGCAAAAACGGTCGCAATTTGATTGTACGTTCTTGCCACATCGGTATCAGGCGCGTCATTATTTTCCTGCAATTTCATGCAGGTCAGCTGAGCCGTCAGAGCCGCTTCGTATTCTCCCAATTGCCGATAAACATTCCCAATGCCTTGATACGCTTTTGCCAGTTGCAAGCTATCGCCCAACATCATGAATAAATCAATGGCAGCATGATTATCCTGCTTCGCTTCCTCATAGTTGCCGAGTCGTCGCTGCGCATTGCCGCGATGTAGATAAGCGACTGCTTCTTGCGCGCGCGCTTCTATTTCTTGTGACAAAGCGATGTTTTCATTCGCTAATTTGACGGCACTATCAGGCTGTTGTGGCAAGATGCGGAAAACAACATTATTGAGATGATCAAGGCGAGTAGTTTCGTCTTCTGCTTCTATTGATAATTGGTACAAGGAGTCGGCGACGCGATCTTGTGCCAAGAGCGTAAAAGTGCTATAAAAGAGAAAGAAATATGTGAGTAATTGTCGCATCAATATTGGATGATAGATGATAAAATTAAGGAGAATCTAGAAATTCGTTTTGATCATTCATCCAATTCACTGCGTGGTTTTCTGGGTTGGTTTTGATGGTTGTCTAGTTCACTACATGATTTTCTGGGTTCACTACAATTTTTAGGAAGGAACATAGCAGGCACTTTGAAAGTGCCTGCTATTTCATAGTTTCCTTATCTTCGTAAGCACAAATAAGCACGCATTTCCATGACACAACAAGACATCCAACTCGTTCAAGATAGCATGACTTATGTACTGCCACAAGCGCAACAAACAGGCGAACGATTGTACACGCATTTGTTTGAGCTGGCACCTGAAGTGAAGTCTTTATTTGCCACTGACATCGCCACCCAATCCCGCAAATTGATGAGCATTTTAGTACATATCACTGCCAATTTGGATCAAATGGATAGCTTGCAAGCTGAACTCGCTGACCTCGCCATCAAGCACAATGCTTACCAAGTGAAAGCGAGTCATTACGCCATTCTCAAAACGGCTTTGATGAATGCGTTGGCGGAAAGTTTGGAAGAAAAATGGACGGCAGATTTGGAATTGGCTTGGGGCAAGGCGTATGACCAAATTGCAGAAACAATGATCGAAGTGCAAGAAGCCGCTGCCCAAAACGAATAGATACCGACGATCCGAAAACCGCCGATGCTACTCACGCGCCCTATAGTTTATCTCCAATAAAATTGATATTTCCTTCGTAGATTGTAAAGACCAATTCTTTACTTTCTAGCCAATAAGCAACGACAAATTGATCTGCCAATTCCCAATGCGAAGAATAGTATTTACCCTGTGGATTTTCTTGTGGCGTCAGTACCGTTTCGATAGTCGGAATAGCTGCACCTTCGATTAAAATACGGTCGTCTTCTAGTTTTCTGACCAGCACTTCATAAGTATCAATGATCGTCAAATCATCAGAAACAATCGTACCGACATACGTGCCAATGACTTCATCGGCATAGGCAGCAGTTTCTTCGACAGTTACAGTGTCGTCGTCTTTTGAGCAAGAACTGAAAAAGGTAATAGCGAATAATGCGATACACAAAAATTGAATCGTCTTCATGGTGTGTGATGTTTTTATAGTATTGAAAATTTGTAATTGACACCACAAAGATGAGGGGAAGAAACTACATCGGACTACTGAAAGTAGCGAACAGAGAAAAGCTTGAGGTCAGTAGCGATTATTGAAGAGTAGTGCTAAATATTTCTTTCAACTCCTCCACATCCCAAGGTTTATTAATCATCTGCTCGACGATGCCTTTTTTCATGGCGGAACGAATAATATCTATATCGCCGAAGCCAGTAACGATGAGACGCGCAACATCAGGATGATTTTTTTGGACGATTTGTAGCAACTCAACACCTGTCGTTTTGGGCATTTTATAGTCGCTGAGTACCAAATCGATTTTTTCTTGACCAATAATTTGAAGGGCAGCAGCGGCACTTTCAGCAACGAATACGCGATACTGACGACGGAAGATGACTTTAAATGCCATTAAGTTATCGGGTTCGTCATCTATGTAGAGGATGGTGGCACGGTTGGACATGTGATTTTGATTAGCTTTTCAAAGATAAGGTTTAATCGACTGCTTTTGAACACGGATATATCATTTCACTACCAATTTTTCTCAATTCACTGATTCCACAATTGACTTCACTTCAAATGTGGTCTGAAATGTGCATTTTTGTTGGATGACGATTCGACTGACCATAGCATGTTGGTGGCTAATGTCTGTTTCCTTAGCTGCTCAATCGACTACTGCCGATGTTATTTTGCGTCAGTTTGAAGCCATTGATAAAATCTCAAAAGACAGCTCTTTGCAATATTTGCGCGATCAGTTGGAACTTGCCAAGGCTGAGGAGAACCTACCACTTCAAGCAGATTTAATCCAGCGACTGGTATATGTAGAAGCCAATCGGTTTCGCTTCGTCTCTACTTTTGATCGCTATCACGAGATGCTATCTATCTGTGCTGAAGTGCAAGATTCGATTTGCATGGGGAAGGCATACAGTCGGATTGGACATATTCATCGGTTGCGCAATGAATATCCTGTGGCATTGGAAATGAGTCTGAAAGGGATTGAGTTGCTGCGTCGGTATCAAGATACATTGCCTGATTTATTGGTTGGCAGTCTGAATGAAGTGACGCAATTATATTGGTCGATGCAGTCTTTGGATAAAGCAGCAGAAACAGCAATAGAAGGTGTAGAACTGGCACTGTCTGTGCCGATTGATTCTTTCTCCTTGTCTAAAATGGCGCGAACTACAGGCGAAACGTTCTCTAAGCGCGACGAACTGGAAAGAGCTAGCTATTATTTATCCATCGCACTTGATTATTCCAAACGCCCCAACCATTTAGTACATGCTAGTCTGGCGAGAGTAGAAGCGAAAAAGAACAATTTGCGAGCTAGTCTTTATCACCACGAACGCGCTTTGGCGTATATGGAAGAAAAGATAGGCGGACGTAGAAGACCGATTCCTTATATCAATATCATTAGAAATGTAGGCAATGCGCATCAAGCTTTGAAGCAGTACGATGAAGCCATCATTTTCTACGAAAAAGCGATTCAAGTTGCAGAAGAGGAAAAGCTGACGTACGAAACTGTAGGACCGATCTATAAGTCATTGGCACTTACACTCAACACAATAGGAAGGTACGAAGCTGCTTTTCAAGCGTACGCCAAAAGTGATCTCATTTTAGATAGTGTACGGACGGCAGCAGCAGCGGATAAGCTATTGGAACTAGAAGCACAATACGAGGCTAAGGATAGAATTAAGCAGATTGAGTATTTGAATGCGCAGAATGCGCAGCGATTGCAAGAGCGCAATTGGCTGATCGGTGGCATCGTTGCTTTTTCAATTTTTACAGTGCTAATTTTGTTGTTGGTTCGGTCGCGTCAAAAAGTGATTAAAGATTTGGCGCAACAGCAAGCGGAAATCAAAGAACTATACGAAGAACTGAAAGCGACGCAAACACAGTTGGTACAGTCCGAAAAAATGGCGTCTGTCGGGCAACTCACAGCAGGCATTGCTCACGAAATTAATAACCCAATTAACTTCATTGCGACCAATGTGGCTGCACTTCGTTTGGACTTTGAAGACTTGAAACCACTTTTTGAGGAAGCGCAACAAGTCGAAAAAAACACGACAGAAACAGTCGATACGGACAAGTTAAAGGCACTCATCAAAACATCCGATATTTCTTTTCTCACGGACGAAATGAATAGCTTGATTGGTGGTATAGAAAGAGGTGTCAAACGCACCACAGCAATTATCACTAACTTGAAAACCTTTACGCGCCGCGCCACCGACAAGTTCGAGCCATCGGATGTAGAAGAAGGACTCAATTCCACTTTATTCATCTTCAAAAATGAATTGGCTCGCCACGATATCGAGGTCTCCACGAATTATTCGCCCTTGCCTTTAATTCCTGCTAATATGGGTTTGCTCAATCAAGTTTTCGCCAATATCCTATCAAACGCCATTCAAGCAGTTACTGAATTGGACAGAAGAAATATCCATATCGCCACTCAGCGAAAAGCAGACGTCGTTCAAATCCAAATCACAGATAGCGGTCAAGGAATGTCGCCAGAAGTACAAGAGCGCATCTTCGAACCTTTCTTTACCACCAAAGAAGT
>JBCDHX010000025.1:0-51857 GCA_038749535.1 Bacteroidota bacterium | reverse complement strand
TTTCAGTACATTCCCTTTAAAAGCAGCATCGTAACTACGCCGTTTTTGCTTTCCATTTCCCTGAATATGGTTCTGCTTTTTCTCTTTCATAGTGACACAAATTTAAGATAGTTTTGTGTCCTGTTTTTCTAACACATCTCAATCGACCAGTGGCAAGTAAAGTTCGCGAATTTTTTGATCCTCAATTTTAGAAGTATCTAGTAGTCTATCTGCCAGCTTTTTTCTTGGCAGTCCTACAATAGCCGGTAGTTTGAACGCATGAAGAATACGCTCTATTCTACTGAGTAATAAAGTATGATCGAAGTCATTATTTGGAATATCCCAATTATAGTTTTGATTAAATTGGTCAAATGGATCGCTCAGGAAATTCCCCAATTCGTCCCACTCGATAACAGTACGAGTAAACGCAATTCGATCAGCACCTACAGGTGTTTGATCTTCATATCGAATGATGCCAAAAAAGTGAAATAATCCATATAAAAAGGCTTGGTTGCGCTTGAGGTAAGTCGCTAGTAGATCGTTGAAGATATTTTCACTAAACTCTACCCAAAACGTACCATTATTTAGAGGAGCAGGTAATCCAATTGCTGAATCGGATAATTGACTAAGCTGCTGAGTGGTATTTTTAAGTTCTAGCACTAAGTCGATAGCTGCTTGAGCTACTTCTACTGTGACATCATTGGTAAATGTATCTACCAAGTCGTCTAAGGAGTCCACTAAAGCAACTACGCCCAAAGTACTATTCAAAACAGTAAACAACTGTTCATCTAGTTGCACATCCCAACCGTAGTGCAATAGCAGCAATTCAAAGTCTTCGGGACTCTGAATTCCTTTTTTCAAAGGATAGATGACCTCCGAAAATTCTTTGATAATGGGTGTTAAAAATTCGCTCATAGGTCTTCCATTGAGGTGTCAGTGCCGCCATTATGCAATTTGTTGTGGTTTCCTTCGGGGATCTGATCGCCTTTGTCTTTATATCTGAAAACAGGATATACATCATTTTCAAAGTAAGTACTCATCTCTTTTTGTGTTGGAGGACTAGACCAAGATGAAGAGGGCTTTATAGGACCTAGTAATGAGTCAGAAAGGTCAGCGATACTTTCACTCTCATCTGGTGTTGAGTACCTGTAAGCCCAGCCAATGCCTTGCTCCATTAAAACCTGTTGTTCATTGGCATTAGGGTCAATAACTTCTACTCTATACCAATATATCTTTGTCGAAGGGCTTAAAATGCTAAGATTACTGGGATCGAGAATATTAGTATCAGAAAAAGAGTTAGGACCTCGGTTAGTATTACAAATAGCTACTGTTACTTTTTGATTGTAGGGCACTTTTGGTTGATCGAGTGCTGTAAACGCTCCTTTGCTGGACCAACCTTTATACTTGTCAGCAATACTTCCAGATATGTTTGACCATCTCCAATGAGTATGTATACAAGAATGGCCACAGAAAGGAGCATGTAGTTGGATATTTCCTTCGATATCTGTACTTTTCATTCGAGCATGACAGTGCATATTGTCATACTCACCTTGTCTAGGAGCCTTTTGAACTCTTAGTCCAGGTGAACCTGAATTAGATGCAATAACCCACTTGTATCGGTTTTCTCTATATTTCCAAGTTGAAGCTTTTTGTTTTATATCATAAGGGCCATATACCGCCACAATCTCCTTCTCTTTTTGAGATACTGTAGTATTATTTAGTGATAATTTATGGTAGTAGTCAAACACCATCGACCAACCGAAGGGTAGTCCTCGTTGCGCACCGAGAAAAGCTGTATTTCCTGAATAATAACCCCCTCTACTTGAACTAGAAAAAGGTATTGAAGAAGTCCAAGGTGTATCTTTTTATAGAAGTGTTACTATCTGTATAAAATCCAGGGATGTTTTGAGCTGGAGGAGCTTGCCCACCATGGGTGTGAGAGTGGTGCATTTTGTTATTCATCGTTATCTTGATACTTCCTATGAAGCCGACTACTTTTTTAGTAGCAGAATTTTTTGACCAAACGAAAGAAAGTTGAGGCCAGGCGATCATAGCTACAGGTACACCTCCAGGATCAAAATCGTTATTCGCACCCCGAAACACGTTAGAGAAAGATATATTTACAACACAAGTTCCTCCTTGAGCAGCTAGTGCATTAGTAGTTATGGAGAGCTTGATTCCTCGCTGATATAGTTTATCAAGACCTTTATAAGAGGAGCCATCTTCTCCCACCTCTAGAAATACCAAGGTTCCTGGATGAGTCAGATTCAAAGATTCTTGAATATTGAAGTTTGATGACGTATTGTCATCAAAAAAGATCTTTAGATCACTAAATGTTATCTGCTTGAATACCTGTTCAATACTTCCACTAGACACTGTGTCTTTCACATTAGCATCTGTAATAACTAATCCTTCAGTTGAGCTAATTTTATAATCGTAAACCCAATAGGGTGGTCTATTTTTGTCCGCTTTCATACCTGTCTTTAGACCCTGTGGCTTGGTATTTACAGATAATACAGTATCTCTTGTAGGGAAATCTGTGGAAGCATTAGAAAATTCACTCGCTTTAGTATTTGTTAAAATATAACTATTTTTCTTTTTCCAGTAAACATGGTCATACTCCAACTTTTGCGTGGACATAGTAGTTCCTTGACGGCTCATGCGATAACGTTTTTAATGTAGTAATAGGCAGCGGGGCTTAGTGCTAGTGACTGCTCCCTCAATGGCAAGGTTTTATCACCAATTCGTCGGCGTAGCAAGCTATCTTTTGCGCTTCGATAGATTTTCGTTCTAAATCCGCCACCACCTTCATGAAAAGCTGGTTTAGCATAGGAAACGGGGTAAGTTTGTAATGAGCGGTCAGGAATAGTGAGGTCGCCTTGTTTTGTAACTACTTCGATGGGCATCCCTCGCTGTGTCATGGAGAAAAGTTTATACCACTTAGACCGACCGTCTAAGACGACTGGCGGTACTTGAAAATATTGGAGATTGGGATAAAAGGCGACTTGAGCTTCCAGTTCTGTGGTAGGTTCAAGAAATTCGCTCCCCTCCAAATCAAATTCATCGCCCAAGCCTAACAAGGTACAAATGCCTCTTATGACTACTTGATGCCATAAGCCGTCCGCTGATGTGGCGATAAAATAGTAGTCGTTCTCAGTAGGAATACTCTCATATTCTGCACCTGAAGAATGTCCACTTATGGGTGGTAGCAGACAAACGACCAAAAGACCTGTCGCGCCCATAATCGGGTAGCCTTTTCTAACTTGATCTGTTAGCGGTAGAATATCCTCTTCGTATCGAAATGACTCGCCTTCCAGAAAAGTATTGATTTTGCTTCTATCGAAGGAAATCAGACTGGTTGTCGTATTGACACTAGAATCGAATGCTGTGCGATTAGTAGATGGAGTGGCATCTAAGACAGCTCCTTGACTGTCACTAGGCGTAAATGCAGTATAAACACTAATCCAGTTGGGATATATTTTAGTTAGGTTAAATGGTGGTATTTTCACTAATTTTTTTGCAAAGTCAAGACATAGCGACATGAACTCTGAGCGCTCAGTAGCCAGAAAACCTTCTGATAGAAAGATTACCTTAAATGAATTGAAAAAAGTGCTTTCAGCATCTTTTGGAAATATCTTTTTTAGCATGTTGCATTAGGGTTGTTGTTCATAGTTCAATGAACACAATATTGACTCTTAGGAAGTAATAATCTTGATCAATTCTACTGTAAAGAAAAATTCAAAAGAAAGGCATAATCTGATTCTTTGCGAGTAAAAGATAGGAATAACACTACAATATTAAATTAATTTGGATTGAAAAGCAAATATCCAAATCAAATTGCTCGTATGTGATAAATTAGAAAATATAAAATGTGCTGTTTCTCAGTAGGAGAGAATAATTCATTAGCGCACTAATAAGTCTATACTTTGATGCTTACCAAAGATATGGGCAAGATTAGAGCTCATGACTATATTAATCCAAAAACTCCATCATCACCTCCAGCAACGCCTGCGGCTCCTCTGCATGCACCCAATGTCCTGCCTTTTCGATGCTGACTAAATGCGCTTTCGGAAAATAAGACCGAATTAAATCACCGTCCGTCGGTAGAATATAATCGGAGCGGTCGCCACGAATGAAGAGCGTCTCGCCTTGATGTGGTGCGGTCATCTCGATATTCGCAAGGATGTTTGGGTAGTTGTTGTCGATTTCTGAAAAATTCATTTTCCATCGGTAGCCGCCTTTGGGATCGCGTGTCAGATTTTTCAGCAAAAACTGTCGGATACCCAACTGCGCAATACCTGCCTGATGCAAATGCTCGTCTGCTTGTTTTCTAGTTTCGATAGTCTGAATCGGAAGTGTACGCATGGCGTGTAAGATGGCTTCATGACCACCTTTATAAGCTTTGGGTGCTATATCTACGACGATGAGTTTGTCGACTTTATCGCCGTGATCAAAAGCAAACTGCATAGCTGTCTTACCTCCCATTGAGTGCCCCAATACGTGCGCTTTTGCCAGGTAATGCTCTTCCATAAATTGAGACAAATCGGCTGCCATCAATTTGTAGTCTAGTCCTTCGATATGTGGCGACCGACCGTGATTGCGCTGGTCAATGAGATAGACGGCGTAGTTGTCGGCAAGCTTCTTGCCTAGTGTCTGCCAGTTGTCGAGGGTACCAAACAAGCCGTGCAAGACTAAAAGTGGTTCGCCTGTACCGTAGAGTTTGAAATTGAGTGACTCCATTGAGAGAAAATAAGCATTTGAAAAAGTGAGCGTTTGAGAGGGCGAAACAACTTGGACATGAACCTGATGTCATAATTGACAAATCGGCTCTTGAATGAGAAGCAATACTTTCAATTGTCTTACTTTCGTCCTCTTGTTTCTCGTATCACAATACAGTTGGTGCGTTCAAAAGTTCTGCTATGAAACTCATTCCTTTCTTGCTTTTTTCCTTCCTATTGATACAGTCTTGTCAGTCTCAGTCTGCTTCATCAAGTGAAGAAGAGACCACTGCTATTGCTGCCAAAGATACCTTAGAAGTTTCAGAAGTGACGATAGATAGTCATTTGCTGACTCTCCTCAATGACGATTATGTACGTGGACTATTCAATCCAGCTGAGCGTGATGATTTCGTCAAAATAGAGCGGCGTCATGCAGATCGAGAAGGGATGTATTTGCGAAAAGAAGTGTACGAAGCTTTCCAGAAAATGGACGAAGCAGCGAAAGCTGACAGTATCAATTTGCAAATTCGCTCTGCCACACGCAATTTTCAGAACCAAAAACGTATCTGGGAAAATAAATGGACTGGTAAAACACTCATCGAGAACGGCGAAAATCTCTCGAAAACGACACCTGATGCTAGAGAACGAGCCTTGAAAATTCTACGCTTTAGTTCTATGCCGAGCACGTCTCGTCATCATTGGGGTACAGATATGGATTTCAATGCTTTCAATAACGCTTATTTTGAGAAAGGCGAAGGTAAGAAGGTTTACGATTGGCTGATCGCTCATGCTGCCGAGTATGGTTTCTGTCAGCCTTACACTGCTAAAGATGATCAACGCCCGAATGGCTACAACGAAGAAAAATGGCACTGGTCTTATCTGCCGACGGCTGTGCCACTAACACAATATTACAAAGACAATGTCAGCAATGAGCGGATCGAAGGATTTTTGGGTGCGGAAGCGGCTGTGGAGATTGATGTGGTGGAAAATTATGTTTTAGAAATTAATACGGAGTGTCTGAATGAAATGTAAAACGTAAAATGATAAACACTAAATGTAAAAGTGGGCGACGTGTCTTTTTATATCTCCGTTTTTTGTAACTGAAATTTTTAATGCTAATCTGTAGTCTTATGAAACTATTCGCTTTTTGCTTCATGTTGGTAATTGTGGCTTGCTCTGATGCGAAGTATCAGGATGCTACCTTTGGTGACATTGGATTTGAGACGGAGGAGGAGTATTACGAAGAGATAGATGATTTAGAAATGGCATCTGGTGATTTAGACATGAGAAAATTACAAAGAAAAACTGTCTCTCAGTCAGATCAAACCTCAAGCATAGACCGCAAAATCATCCGCACTGCTGACGTCCGCATAAAAGTAGAGGATATAGAAAAAAGTAGCGAACGCATCGAAAATGTCATCGGCAACTATAGCGCGTACATTTCTAATTCCCAATTCAATAATAATCGCTACAATTTGGAGCAATCCTTTACTATCCGTGTACCGATGAATGACTTTTCTACTTTGCTAGAGACACTGGAAAAGGAAGCAATCTATATCAACCACAAAAACACCGAATCAAAGGACGTCACAGAGGAATACTTGGACATAGAAACACGCCTACGTACCAAAAAAGAAGTCCGCGCTCGCTATGAAGACATCTTGCGCAACAAAGCCAAAACGGTAGAAGACGTTTTGGCGGCAGAAGAAGCCATTCGCGTCATTCAAGAAGAAATAGAAGCCAAAGAAGGTCGCTTGCAGTACTTAAAAAATCAGGTGAGTTATAGCACCATCAATTTAAAACTGTATCAAGAAGTGCCGTATGTCGATGAACCGAATGTGGTGAAGGAAGCATTTGGTAGTCAACTGATACGTTCTTTAAAAAATGGCTGGGAATTGATCTTAAATATCACACTAGGATTGGTCACGATCTGGCCGATTTTGTTGATTTTGGGACTGTTGATCTTTGGGTTGAGAAGAGTGGTTAGGCGGCGACGGAAGAAGGTTGTGGTGGAGAAGGAGATTTCGTCTAGGAAGGAGTATTGAGTTCGTTTTTTGGATAATTGGTGGAATTGTTTGAATTGGGGAAACTGGTCAATTGGAAAAATTGGGTTACTGATGAATTGAAGAACTGTTAAACTGATAAGCCATACTAATAATTGATTATTTCTTTGTTTGACTGAGATTCGTTTATGACAGATATTAAAATTTGCTGTATTTCTAGTCTTCAAGAAGCTCAACTTGCACTTTCACTAGGAGCAAATGCACTAGGAGCAAATGCACTAGGAGCAAATGCACTAGGATTAGTCAGTGCAATGCCGAGTGGACCAGGTGTGATCGAAGAAAGCGAAATTGTCGACATCATTGCAGCTTTGCCTTCTGAGACCAACACCCTTTTACTGACGTCTGAAACAGCGGTTGATAAAATCGTGGAACAGCACAAACGGATACCGAGTTGCACGATTCAGCTCGTCGATGCCTTGATTGAAGGGACTTATGCCGACCTGAAAAAGCAATTGCCCAATACGCGAATTGTGCAAGTGTTACACGTTTTGGACGAGAGCAATATTCAAGAGGCATTAGAGATCGCGCCACAGGTAGATGCACTACTTCTAGACTCCGGCAATCCCAATCTCAAAGTCAAAGAACTCGGCGGCACAGGTCGTACCCACAACTGGGAGATCAGCGCAGAGATTGTCAAGCAAGTGAGCGTTCCGGTTTATTTGGCAGGTGGTTTGCATGCTGAAAATGTGCAGGAAGCCATCAAGCAAGTACGACCTTTTGGGGTAGATTTATGTAGTGGAGTACGGACGGATGGAAAGCTGGATGAAAAGAAGTTGAAAGCTTTTGTCACGGCGGTGCGCAGTCAGTAGACTTGGCAAGTCTCAAAGACTTACCAAGTCTTATCACTTTGACAAATGCCTCACCAATCTCTTCAACACCTCCACACCTTCTTCCAACTGCTCCTTCTCAATAAACTCATCTGCCCGATGCGCCTGCGCGATAGAACCCGGTCCACAGATGATAGTTTCATAGCCTACATTGGCAAATTGTCCAGCTTCGGCAGCATAAGAGACGGCGTCGAGTTGAGCATTTCTGGTGAGTTGTCGCATCAACTGGACTAAAGGCTGGTCAGCTTCTGTATTGAGAGCTGGTACTGGCGGATGAAACGGCTCGTGTCGTATCTCAAAATCAGGAAAACGCTTCCGACAGATGGTTTCTCTTTCCTTACAATAGGCATAAAATTCCTCAATTAAATCATCGATGTTGTCCTGTGGAATGTTTCGCATATCCCATTGAAAACTCGTTTGATCGGCGACAATATTAAAAATAACACCGCCATTTACTTTGCCAACGTGCAATGTACTATGCGGCGGCTCGAATCGCTCATCAATATGTCCTTGCTCGATCAGGTCATTCATTTTATTTTCTAGCCACAAAATGAGTCTTGCCGATTCATGCACCGCGCTCACTTCATCTTTGATGCGGCTGCTGTGTCCGGCTGAGCCATTGACATAAGTATCGGCAACAAAAATGCCTTTTTGCCCAATGGTCGGCAGCAACATCGACGGCTCACCGATGATGGCGTATTTGGGCTGTTCGCTATATATTTTTTGAATATCTGCAATGAGTGGAGGTCCGCCCAAACAACCAATTTCCTCATCATAAGAAAAGGCAAAATAGATAGGTACTTTCAAATCCGCAGCAACCATTTCCGGCACAGACGCTAGACAGCAAGCAATGAAGCCTTTCATATCGCAAGTACCGCGTCCGTAGAGTTTGCCGTCATTTTTATCGATCATCACGAAAGGGTTGCTTGTCCATTGTTGCCCCTCGACTGGTACAACATCTGTGTGACCGGACAAAATATAGCCACCATCCACCGCCGGTCCTATTCGGCAGTGCAAAGCCGCTTTGTTGCCTTCTTCATTATACATCAAATGACAGTCAACACCATACGGCTGCAAATAATCACGTATCCAGTGGATGAGATCTAGATTGCTGTTGTGGGTGATGGTACGAAAACTGATGAGATGAGCTAGTATTTCTTGTACGGACATGAACTGGAAAAATTTGTGATCGGCAAAGCTATTGTTTTTGAGGCGATCAAACTTATTGAAAGGCTAAGAGTTTTTTGATGTACAGTCAAAGAACAAGTGTAATGAGTGATAAAATAAAACAACGATTTCTAGAACAAGAACTAACAACTTATCTGCCTTCATTGACCAAAGCAGCTGACACTGTCCAAGATGAAGGTGTCTCCAACTATCCCATATTTGTGGCGCATCAAGTGACGACCGATATTGGTATTCCGATCATTGATAGAGAAAAAGTGACGGGCAATTGGAGTATCAATTTGTCCTCGTTGGAAGAGTTTTCGACCAAAAATCTGATCGCTACGGATAAGATAGACGAGTTTCGAGAATTATATCAGTCACATGAGGCAGACATTTGCTTTTTTGTATTGAGTGAGCTAGGAGCAACTTTTAATTTTCTGCCTAAAGTGAAAAAATAGCCATTATTTTCTTTATTCTTTATTGACGCTAAATCGCAAAAACTCCAACATCACTATCACAATCCACTTTATTCTTGAAACGTAAAGAGAAGAACTACGTAAACTAAGTTTTAGCAGTCAGCCATAAAAGGTCGACAATGTGAAATAAATAAATTCACATTGTTGAGAAATAGATGAAAAGGAAACGTATTGAAAATAGTAGCCTTTCATCTATTTCTCAACACCAGAAATGTGAATTTGTTATTGAACTCAGACTAAGACAAGTTACAAATCTCTTTGCTCCATGAACGAATCTTCCGTCTCTACGCGACATATCAATTTGAGCTACCTCCTGCTCATGGCAGACGGCGACCTCCCGATGCAAAAACTGATGCTGTCCATGTTGCTCGACGAAATGCCGGCTCAGCTGGAAAAGATGAATCTAGCCTTCGAGCAAACGGATTGGCATACGCTGCGGCGACTCAGTCACAAGATGAAGACGACGCTTTCTTTTGTCGGCAACCACGAGCTTATTTTAGCTGATCACGAACTCGTAGAAGAACTAAAAACGACTCAAAATGAAGCCCTCATCGCCGAATGTCTTCATCGACTCAATGAACTGATGCCCATCGCTTTGGAGGAGCTCAAAATGGTCAATGAATCCATAGAATTGTGACGCTGGCTAAAAAGTAGTTATTTCGATTGGTGTAGACTGCTCTTCTTCAATATTTCCCGTGCTTTTGTATTTTTGTTCGTCATCGTCCAAGTTCAACAAATTGGACACAAAAAAGTAAGATATGGAAACGACCATGAATACTCGCGAGAAAGAACTGGAAGCGGTCAGAATGTTAGGGCTGCAATTGCCCACTGATCCGCGTTGGGTCAATTTAGCAGAGATGGACTTGGAAGAAATATTGACCGACCATGCCTACTGTGAGCAAAAGGCGGCGACGGCTTGCATTTCCTTGATTCAGCAATATCCTGAACGCAAACGCTTAGTGAAAGACCTCGCGCCCATCGTGACAGAAGAGTGGGGACATTTTCGATTGGTCTTATCAGAGCTGGAAAAGCGAAATTTGGATTTAGGTAAACAGCGCAAAGATGAATACGTGAACGCTCTGCTCAAATTTCAGCGCAAAGGGCAAGGGAGTCAAGAAGATCGGCTGCTAGAGAAGCTACTCGTCTGCGCGCTGATCGAAGCTAGAAGTTGTGAGCGGTTTCGATTGCTTTCGCTCTATATCAACGATGATGATCTGAAAGATTTCTATTATCGGTTCATGGTCTCCGAAGCCGGACACTATCGCCTCTTCATCGACTTAGCGAATCACTACTGCGGAGAGGAAAAGACCCGAAAGCGGTGGAAAGAGTACCTCGCACGAGAAGCGGAAATCATGAATGAGATTGATATGCGTGGCGATCGGATGCATTAAATATGGATGATGAGTTATGAATTATAAATCATGATTCATCAACTATTATTCATAATATATCTCTATTTTTGTAATGTCTAATCCATTGAATCACACACCGACACACTAGGAGTTAAAAATAAAATGATATGGACAGCACCAACATGAGCCTGAACGACATCGCGACCATCCGCAATATTCTGGTGGGGAAAGAGATGCGCGACAAAGAAACCGAGTTTCAAACCTATCAAGCAAAGATGACGGAAGAGCTGCAAGCCATACGGACAGCCATCGATCAATTGAATCAAAAAATAGAAAGTTTTAAGCAGCAGACGGACGAGCACTTTGAGCAGTTAGAAACACAGGTGCAGCGCGAGCAAGAAAACATACAGACCCAATTTAGCGACAAAAGTCAGCAGCAACATCGCGAGATCGCAGAAGCTTTTGCACATCTTTCTACGGCGTTTGGGAAGTTTTCAGCAGAAGTGGTACACGCCAATGGCACTAACGACCAAGACTAGCTATCATGCAGCAGCCACTCGACGAACATCAACAAGCGATCAATGAGCTGCGTGCCATTCTACTGCGAGAGGACCGACAGCAGCTGGATGAACTTCGTCATGCACTAGAAGACGAAGAATTTTCAAAGCGTGTCAATGCACTGATAGGTAGCCAAATTGATTTTTTCAAGCAAGAATTTCCGGCTGAATTTTATACGGTCATCAACCAATGGATTGACCATCGCATCCAGCACTCCCAACAAGAAATACTCGATGTGATCTATCCTGTGATGGGTAAAATGATCAAAAAGTACATCCAGCATCAGTTTGAACTACTGCGTGAGTCCATAGAAGAACAAATCCAACGGACGCAAGTCATCATCTTTCCTTGGACACGAAAGAAAGCAAGCGAAGAGAAAGCGAATCAACTATTGGCTGACCTCAATACTTCTCAAGTACAAGAGATCTATGTCATCCAGAAAAATTCGGGTATCTTGCTGGGCTCTCACTCTGTTCAGGAGACCATTGATGCGGACGCATTGGCAGGGATGTTTACGGCAATCAAATTGTTTGTAGAGGATGCCTTCAGCCAGAAGTCGCAAAATCTGGAAGCTATTCGCTACGAAAACTACCAGATATTTGTTTACAATGCATACAGCTACTACATTGCAGTGGCATTGGCGGGGAGTTTGTCGAGTAGGCAGACTTCGGAGCTAGAAGATGTATTGATCCAAATCAATGAGCAGCTCAATCAACAGCTTGTCCGCGTAGATGACTCCACCAATTATCAAGTAAAAACCATCCTTCAACAACATTTCACCCCACATAAAACACTAGGCAAATGATTCCTAAGAAAGTGATGCTGGCGGGCAATTTTGGTGTTGGTAAAACATCATTATTCAATCAGTTCCTGCACAACACATTTGATGAAGCATATAGAACGACAATCGGTGTGAAAGTCGATTCCAAACTCATCGAGACGAGCAATGGACCATTGAAACTGATGCTCTGGGACATTGCGGGTGAAGTGACCCAAGAAAAAGTCCCTAGGACGTACTGGTTAGGGTCAAAAGCTGTTGTTTACGTCTTTGACCTAACTCGACCAGTGACTTGGAGCAGCGTAGAGCACGATCTGAGTTTCATTCGTAAAGTACTGCCGGAGGGCGTGATTCGTTTGGTGGCAAATAAAACGGACTTAGTGGATAAAGCTAGAATCCAAGAAGCATTTGGGCAGCTAGCCGTTGATACCGCTACGAGTGCTAAGACAGGCGAAAATGTACCGTCTTTATTTACACAATTAGCAGAAAATATCTATCGTTTGTAGTATATTCGATCTGCTAGTAGCGTATTGCCCTAGATTGATAAGAATAATCACACTCAGGAAAGATCCATTCACACAACAATAAATTCAAAAAGACAATGAGGAGATAGTATCAGAAATCTATTATCATGGTAAATAACTTGGACAGTAAGTCGATACAACTGTTACTCCTAAACTGTAAAGGTGACATCAAAAAAAGTGTTGGAAGTATTCCCGAATTTGCAAAGGAGTTTTGGGAAAATCGTCATCTTTACGACCACATTCCTTTACTGGAAAGTATACTCTCACAGCCCGAACTACTAACCAATCAAACCTTATCTTTTCCGCGCGTAGAAGTCTGTCTACAAGCTCAAATTCCACACTTTTACAACATCAATTTACGACGTTGCAAGATATTCAATCCTGAAATCTACGTGCGTTGTTGGATAGAAGATGTGACTCAAAGTTGTCTACATCTTTTGCAGGTGCAGCAGCGTTATCAGCAGGTACAGATAGATCAGCAAATAAAATTGTAGGTTGTTAGCCTTTTCCTAAATTGGGTGTGAAATTGAGCATTTTTGACAGTCGAGTGGTTGATTATAAAGGTATTCAACAAATGAAAAGTCGGATAGCGCACGTTACTATACAATATTGTGCTAGGTGATACTTCTCTGATTCTCGATTCATGCTAAACAAACAAATACAATTACTCTGTTTTCTCCTGCTTCCATTTTCTTTATTGGCGCAAATGACGATCACGGTAGTCGATGAGGACAACCAGCCACTCATAGGTGCTGCTGTCTATACTGCTGACCAAAAAGTCGCCAATGTCACCGACTTAGATGGACAACTTGAACTACCAAAACTAGCTGACAATAAAAAACTGATAATCAATTATTTAGGTTACGAAGAAAAAGTATTGACCTGGCAGGAGCTCCAAATACAAACAACTATCCAGCTTCTACCGACAGCCAATGATCTGCTCGAAGTTATCGTCATTGGACGCAAAAACGAACGCGCCGAACGCCTACCTTACCAAATCGACCGCATCACTGACAAAGACATTGCTTTCACACAACCTTCTACCAGTGCTGATGCTTTGGGCGATCACGCCGGCGTATTCATCCAGAAAAGTCAAGGTGGTGGTGGTAGCCCAATTCTAAGAGGTTTTGAAGCGAATAAAGTACTCATGGTCGTCGATGGCGTCCGTATGAACAATGCGATCTACAGGAGCGGACATCTTCAAAATGCCATCACTGTCGATCCGGCGATGTTGGAGCAAATGGAAGTGATCTATGGACCTGGTTCTCTGACTTATGGTAGTGATGCGCTAGGTGGTGTCATTCATTTTCGCACGAAAACGCCTCAGTTTTCGACGACGCCAAAAGGCGACTGGAACAGCCAATTTTTCACTCGCTATGCCACTGCTAACAATGAAAAAGCCGTTCACTTTGATGTCAATTATGGTAGCCAAAGATGGGCGAGTTGGAGTAGTGTGACATATTCGAGATTCGGTGACATTCGAGCAGGCGACAATTACCAAAACTTTCCAGAAGGATTCGGCGAACGTCCTTTTTACGTCCAAAGTCGCATCGAAAATGAGGAACTGATAGGCGAAGTCATCGAAAATGACGATCCAAATGTACAAATCGGTACGGCTTACGATCAAGTTGATTTCTTACAAAAGCTCCGCTTCCAGCTCAACAGCTTTACCGACCTCACTGCCAATATTCAGTATTCTACTTCTAGCGACGTGCCTCGCTACGATCAACTGACACGTCTGAGCTCAGGCGATCCCCGCGACTTGCGTTTTGCTGAATGGTACTATGGGCCTCAAGATCGTTTTCTAGCTTCACTGACGACTAGCGTGACCAAACCAACTCCATTCTATGACCGCGCTTTGCTCATCACCGCTTTTCAGAAAATAGCTGAAGAGCGTTTTGATCGACGTGTGGAAAGAGTGGAAAGAGCATTTCAGCTAGAAGATGTGTCTGTTGTTTCTGCTACTTTGGATTTGGATAAAGTATTGCATCGCAATGGAAGACATCGATTGTCTTATGGCTTGGACTGGAATTTCAATGATGTACAATCCGAGGCTGGCGTCGAAAATTTGCTCGATAACTCTATCAGCCGAACAGAACCCACACGTTACCCAAGCGGCGGCAGCCGAATGAATGTGTTCGCTGCTTATGCCAGCTACAAATGGAACAGTCGAGATTCGATTCAGTACCTTGAAGCGGGTCTGCGCTACAGCTACGTCAATACTTTTTCACTATTCGGAGTAGATGATCCTATTCAATGGTCGTCTGATTTTTATACCAATGGCGTCCGCAATCAAGACGAGCAGGTGACTTGGGGCATCGGCTGGACAGCTTTGACGCCTGGTGGGTGGCAGTTGCGTGCTTCGGCGGCTTCTGCTTTTCGCGCACCCAATTTGGATGACTTTTCCAAAATTAGAGTTAATGGCGGATTCGTCACCATCCCCAATCCGAACCTGACTTCCGAGCGCACCATAAATGGCGAACTTACCATTGGCAAAGTCAATACATTCGGCAATACTCGCCTCCAACTCAACGGGACAGCTTTCTATACTTACTTACAGGATGCTATCATTCGCACCGATTTTGCATTATCAGATGGCAGTTTTACCTTGCTGCTGAACGACGAACTACTCAATACTGTCGCCAACGTCAATGCTGACAACGCTTACGTTTATGGCGCAGCTGCTAATCTAAAAGCTAATTTCAGTGATGTATGGCGATTCCAAACCAACTTAAATTGGACACGAGGAAGACGATTTTTGCCTTATGAAAATCGAGAAGTCGCAGTACCACTGGCGCACATCCCACCGCTTTATGGTCGCGCCGCTTTGCGCTATCAAAAAAATAAATGGCAGCTAGAAGGTGTGCTTCGTTTTCAAGGAGAAAAGCCAGTCGAAGAGTATGCCGTCACCAGCATCAGTTCAGAATCTATGAGTAATGATCTGATTTTCAATCGCTTAGGGAGTTCTGATAACTTGGACGAAACACCACTTTGTGCAGATGGCACGTTTTGTATCGGTACGCCCGCTTGGATGACTTACAACCTGTATGCGCAGTACAATTTCGGGAAATTGAATGCTCGAATTGGCTTAGAAAATATGATGGATGTTCATTATCGTCCGTTTGCATCTGGTGTGAGTGCAGCTGGCCGGAATTTGGTGATTGGGGTAAGTGGGTTGTTTTGAAGAGACTACCTCAAATCGTTATCTTTCACCTCAATACAACAATCCAAACAACCAAAGTGGAATACGATTGCCATAGCCTGTTTCTGTATCATCCAATGCTAAGTAAGCATTCTCCAAATCATTGATTTGAGTACTTTTCTTGTTTCTACCACCTACTTCAAAGATGTATTCCTGACCTTGGTGCGATATAGAAAAATCTGCTTTTTTATGGAGATGCACTTCAAAAGATACACTCATCTGATTCTGAAAAAAAGTCTCTCGCACACTTCCTACTTCTACTTCTGTAGGGTGGATTGCATAGTATAAATTGGGATTTTGCAGAAATAATTTATCTGGCTTTTGAAGGACACCAATATGCTTTTCAGGCAGATGAAGAGCAGACGTCAATCTAGCTTTGTGTAAGTAATGTAAGTACTGCAACAGCGTCTTTCGAGTGATACCGATCCGCTCACTCAGCTTACTGATATTGGGTTTGAAAGGAGCTGTACCTGCAATGATGCGAAGCAGCTGAAGAATTTTCCGACTGTAGGCAGTATCGAAACCTTCCATGGTGCGCAAGTCGCTCTCTACAATGAGTTGTATGATCTGCGACAGCGTAAGCGTATAGTCTCTCTCTTGTTCCATAAAAAAAGGATAATAGCCGGATTGAAGGTATTGCTTAAAATACGGTATTGGCTTTATTTGTGATGTGATCATCGCAGCGATCTGCCTATGGCGATGGATCAGATCTTCAAAAGAGATGGGCTCTAAAGTGATGGTATCCGTGAAGGCTAAGTATTCTCTAAATGACAAACCAGGTAGCTCATATCTCAGCGCCCGTCTACTTAGATCGACTTCTTGTTTGAAGATTTCTAGTATCGAAGAACCTGAAAAAGTAACAATGAGATCGGGAAAGTTATCGTATATGTTTTTGAGTTCTCTTGCCCATCCGGGATATTTATGTACTTCATCCACAAATAGATAGTTTCCTCCCATTCGTTGGAACCCATCTACCAAATCCAATAGTCTATTTTCTGTAAAATATAGATCATCTAAGGAGACGTACAGCACTTCTTTATTCTGAGATTTTAGATACTTTGCTCGTTGGAGCAACAAGGTCGTTTTACCTGTTCCTCTAGCCCCGAATAGGGCATTCAGTCGCCAATCCCAATTGATGGATGCAGGTATCGTTCGCTGTATTTTCGTCGAGATATTTGTGATGAGCCGATCTGATTTTTGAAAAAGTTCCTGCATTTTGTTTTCTTAGAAATACATTTTTAATTATATTTTGTTTATCTAAGTAAACAAAATATAATTTCAATGCTATTTGAACCCTGTTACTAGAAAGATTTTCAGTCATGAGACCAATCACATACTTCTTGCTCCTACTACTCTTATGCAATATAAATGGTTGTCAACAACCAAAAGACATTCAATTTTTAGACCTTCGAGACGATATTCGTGTAGCGAATTTAGCTAGTTTGGGATATGAAAGAGTGATCGGTGTAGATGTATTTATGTTTGCGAAAGAAGTAGAGGACACAGTCACCTGCTTTCAGTTCGACGATTTGCAGCAAGCAGCCACCTGGCAATCATGGATAGTAAAGATACAAGATACGAGCCGCCAATCTATTGAATCATTGGTTGGTTGGTCTACTTTATTTGTAGATGAGGGGACACATTGGATTCGTCATTATCCCACCAACGCGGTGCTACGAAGCTATATTAATGTAGACAGCATGGAGTTCCATATCAGCCATAATGTTGTAGATTACTCACGTAAGCCATTTAGTGTAGAAGATTGGGAATGGGCAGAAGAAGTAGAACAATAGAAGTACCTTATTTCTTACCATTTGATAAAAATCATTCTTCTCATACCACTTACCTTTACATCAAAACTAGATATACAATGACTAAAGGGAAAGTGTTACTGACAGGCGTCACAGGTTTTTTAGGCTCGCATACCACCATTCAATTACTGGAAAAAGGATATGAAATCATAGGTACGATGCGCGATTTGAAGCGTCAAGAAGAGATCAGAACTATCATTGAAAGACATACGGACAAAGGAGAGCACTTGATTTTTGCAGAAGCCGATTTATCGGATGAGGCTATTTGGACGGAGCTGACGAAAGGTGTAGATTACGTGCAGCATATCGCATCTCCCTTTCCACGTACTTTACCAAAGCACGAAGATGACCTGATTCTGCCTGCCAAAAACGGAACACTTCACATCCTGAAAGCCGCCGAAGCCAATGGCGTCAAAAGAGTCGTATTAACTTCCTCTTCCGGTGCCATTATCTACGGAAAAGACAAAGATCAACGCAGCGGCACTTATACTGAATCGGACTGGACAGATGTGAGTAGCAAGAAAGACAGCACACCTTATTTTAGAAGTAAGACAATTGCCGAGCGAGCCGCTTGGGACTTCGTAGCGAACGAAAATGTAAGTGTCGAGTTGGCGACCGTTTGTCCGGGTGCAATTTTGGGTCCTGTATTGGAAAAAGACTTTGGAACGTCTGCCAATATTGTCATCAAGATGTTGGATGGGAGTACGCCTGCCATTCCTAGGATTGGGTTTGATGTCGTCGATGTGAGAAGTGTTGCTGACTTATTGATTCGTGCCATGGAAAACGAAGCGGCTGCCAATGAACGATTTATCGGCTCGACTGGCTTTATGAGTTTCAAATCAGTCGCAGATATTTTGAGAACAACCTACCCAAACCGAAAGATTCCTGCTGCCACACTCCCCAATTTTGCAGTCAAGCTATTTTCCTACATTGATCCTTCTTTGAAGCCTATTTTGAATGATCTGGGTGTAGAACGCAAAGTCGATAATAGTAAAGCAAAACAATTGTTGAATTGGCAACCCATTGAGAATGAAGAAGCTGTAAAAGCTTGTGCCAAAAGTGTCATTGAATTAGGAATCGTCAAATAATAGTGATGGAAAAACTAAGAACTGCGCTTGGGTTTGGTGGTATTTTAAATGAAAAAGAGCTGGACGATATACTTCCTTTTTATCGACACCAATTGTTCAAACCCGGAGAAGCTTTTTTGAGTATTGGTCAGGTATCTCGCGAGATTGGTTTTATTGATAAGGGGATTGTTCGTGTGTACAGCATCAGTTCGGACGGAGAAGAAGTCACCAAATACTTTATGCGCCCCAATCAGTTCGTTGTTGATTTGGAAAGTTATTACAACGATTCGCCTGCCGAAAGTGCTATTCAAGCCGTCATTACTACCGACGTCTACACCATGCATCGCCAAACTTGGCTGAAACTTGCTAAACGTGTGCCAAAACTCTACATCTTGATGAAAAGTCTGACCGAAGCTGCTTTATTGAATAAGATCAAAGACAACGATTTCCTCAACTTTGGGACTGCCAAAAATAAATACCAAGCCTTCCTAGATAGCTATCCTGATCTCGCGCTTCAAGTGCCACAGCAGTATATCGCTTCTTATCTCAAAATCACGCCTCAATCGCTTAGTCGCATTCGTAGAGAAATCGCGAATTAAGCAAACTGCAAAAAAAATCAACCTTTCGCATAGGGTATATCATCGTTTGGGTGTATAGGCATCGATAGCTCACCTATTGGTCTGCAGGAAAGCGAAAAAGAAATCACTCATTAAACCCTACAACAATCTTCCAGTCCAATAGCTGAATACTACAAAGTTAGCTTGGAGTTACAACATTCAAGCTTCACCAGCAAACTCTTTGTTTCCGCTGAATAGCTAAATGCTAACAGCTCAACAACACAACTATGAGCCTACTCAACTGCACCACCGCAGGCATGGCGATCTATGTGCCCTCTGCCGACTTGCCTTGGAATAGGGTACGCTTGCAACATTTGTTTCGTCGTTTAGGATTTGGGATGCCACCAGATCGGATCGAAGAATGTCTTTCTAAAACACCATCTACCGTCGTCCAACAACTAATAGCGGAAGCGCAAAATATGCCACTGCCCGAGCCCCCGGACTGGGCAGACTGGACGGCGAGTCGCTATCAGGATGATGATGAAGCAGCTTTCGATCAGTTGGTCTCTTGGAGTACCGGCTGGCTCGGTGACATGATTCAGAAGGGTTTTCGAGAGAAAATGGCACTCTTTTGGCACAATCATTTCGTGACGGAACTGGACACCTACTTCTGTCCCTCTTGGCTCTACCAATATCACAAGCTTTTACAGCAGCACGCCCTCGGCAATTTCAAAACTTTTGTCTATGAAATGGGAAAGACACCAGCGATGTTGGTCTATCTCAATGGCGTCCAAAACGTACGAGGCGAACCCAACGAAAACTATGCGCGTGAGCTATTCGAATTGTTTACTTTAGGCGAAAACAATGGCTACACACAAACAGACATCACCGAAGCAGCTCGTGCGCTGACCGGATGGAACGGGTTTACAGAACTCTGTGCACCTATTGGTTATCTACAGTTGGCACACGATCCGGGGATGAAAACGATATTCGGAAAAACGGATCGCTTTGATTACGATAGCCTTCATAATTTGTTATTTGAGGAGCGCGGTGAGCAAATTGCGACCTTTATTTGCACCAAAATCTATCGTCACTTTGTCAGCCCGACTATAGATGAAGCCATCGTTGCTCAGATGGCAACTACTTTCCGCGCCAATGACTTCGAGATCGCGCCTGTTTTACTTCAATTGTTTCAGAGTGAGCACTTCTTTGATGATCCCATCATCGGTACACAGATCAAAAGTCCCCTAGAGATGATGATCGGTATCGTAGTGGAGTGGGGGATTCCCGAATTGGATGATGAGGTGCTGTATACGATTCTATTTCTAGCTTCTGAAATGGGGCAACGCCTTTTCAATCCAGTCGATGTCGCCGGATGGCAAGAAGATCGTACATGGATCGATAGCAACAAACTCAGTCAACGCTGGCAAGCCGGCTCTAATGTCGTTTTTTCCATCTACAGCGACGCACCGGAGTTCTTCCGACAGTTTGCTAAGTTTCTATCCGAAGACTCCACTGACCCTTTCTACATCACACGCGTCATCAGCGATCACATGTTGGCAAAAGGATTTGCTAACGACGTCGAATATGATCGAGCAACCGCTGTATTCAAAAGTGAAGTGCCGGAAAATTATTTTGAAGATGGCACTTGGAATTTGGATTGGGACATCGCGCCCGTACAAGTGGCACTACTGCTCAATTATTTGGTGCGACAGCCTGCTTTTCAGTTGTCCTAGTATGTGCTAGGTTGTCGTTTCCTACGACGACCTAGTTTTCACGAATCATTTCAAAATAATATTCTTCCAATGAAAAATACAACTCACAATAAAAGACACGGTAGCGCACTCGAACACGGACAAGCACATACTGAAGACCATGACCTATGGAGTAGAAGAAGTTTTCTGCGCAATTTTGGTTTGGTAGGTGGAGCGTCTATGTTATTGGGCAAATTGCCAGTCACAGCGATGGAATCTGCCATGCTCTCCGAAGCTTTGCGCAGTAGCGATTCTGACCGTATTTTAGTACTCATCCGACTAAAAGGGGGCAACGACGGACTCAATACCATCATTCCATTGTATGACTACGACACCTACGCCAATTTCCGTCCCACCGTACGGCTTCGCCAAAATGAAACCATTCGCTTGACCGACGAATTTGCCATGCATGGTGAGCTCAATGCAGTAGAGCAACTGTGGGAAGAAGATGCCATGCGCATCATCAATAGCGTCGGCTATCCCAATCAAAATCTATCACATTTCCGCTCTACAGATATATGGTCGAGTGCCAGCGATGCTAATGTGTTGGATAGTTCCGGTTGGTTGGGTCGTTATTTGGGCGACTTATATCCAGATTATCTGACCAATCCACCGAGTACGCCACCTGCCATTCAGATAGGTGGCTTCGATTCATTGGTATTCAATGACCTGAATCGGGTCAGCATTTCCGTCAATATCGCCGATCCGAGACAGCTAGAAGATATAGCTGAAAATGGACAATTGTACGATATCAATAACCTGCCGGATTGTACCTATGGTGAGCAACTCCGCTATATGCGTACCGTCGCCAATAGTACTTTTTTCTATGCCGATGATATAGGACAAGCTGCCAATCGCGGACGCAATACCGCTACCTATCCTGAAGGCAATCCACTAGCTTCTTCTCTAGCGACCGTAGCTCGACTCATCAAAGGAAACATGGGCACACAACTCTATATGGTGACCATGGACGGCTTCGATACCCACGCCAATCAAGCCAATCAGCATGCTCGATTGATGCGCTATTTGGGAGAAGCTGTGAAAGCTTTTTACGATGATCTAGAGCAAGGCGGATGGCAAGATAAGGTGTTGTCGATGACCTTTTCAGAGTTTGGGAGGCGACCGCGACAGAATGCTGCCGATGGTACCGATCATGGTGCTGCTGCTCCGGTACTGCTATTTGGAGAAGGACTGAATGGTAGTATGATTCAAGGTGGCAGACCTGATTTAAATGATTTGGATCAAAATGACAACATCAAATACGATGTCGATTTCCGAGATATTTACGCGACAATTCTAGATTATTGGTTGTGCATTCCTTCGGATACGGTCGATCAGGTCATAGGTAGAGTGAGTCCGAGATTGAATTTAGGATTCGATTGCCAGCCGACAAGTGTAACTTCTTTGGGCGCGACTCAGCCATTTAGACATCGCGTCCTGACAGAGTCGAGCAGCGAGATAATCTTGAAATATGAACTACCGAGTACTGCACAAGTCCGCGTAGATGTGGTCGATGTGATGGGACGTTCCATTCAGACATTACAAAATGGACGGCAAGTGCCCGGACAGCATCAACTGCGTTTTTCTGCTCATGAACATCGCATCCCGAACGGACAATATTTTTATCGTATTCAAGCTGATCAGCGACGGGTAAGCGGTGCATTTCAGATCATGAAAAACTGATAAATAGATGAACTGACCAGTTGACTACGGATCATCAATTGGTCAGTTCGACAGTTCAACAAGATTAGCTGAATATGGAGAAACTTGTTAGGTAAAGTATCAGCTTATGTTTAGACTTTAGCTTATTGTTTTACCTCACTTGGCTCCAAAATAATCTCACTCACAGAAGCTCCAGCAGGCACCATCGGAAAGACATTTTCTTCTTTTTCGACGGAAACGTGCAGCAAATAAGGACCCTCATGTGCCAGCATTTCAGCTACTGCACCTTTTAGGTCTTTAGGATCAGAAATTTTACGTCCCGGCACGTCAAAACCTTCTGCGATCTTGATGAAGTTTGGATTTTTCAGCTCGACAGAAGAGTAGCGTTTCTCAAAGAAGAGTTGCTGCCACTGCCGCACCATACCTAGGTAGTTGTTGTCCAGCAAAACAATCTTGACACCTACATTCCATTGCGAGCACATCCCTAGTTCCTGAATGGTCATCTGAAAGCCACCATCGCCGATAAAAGCCACCACTTCTCGCTCCGGCTGCGCCAATTTTGCCCCAAAAGCAGATGGCAATCCAAAGCCCATCGTACCCGCACCACCGGAAGACACCCATTGATTGGTGCTTTCATATTGATAATAGCGCGCTGCCACCATTTGATGTTGACCTACGTCTGTGGCGACGACGGCTTGACCATTTGTTTGGTCGGATACTTCTTTGACGACCATACCCATTTTGATTTGTCCATCCTCGGAAGCTGCGGTATCTTTTCGAATGACTTTTTCGTATTCTTTCTCCGCGCAAGCTTCAAACTCGGCTACCCAATCAAGATAGGTTTTTTCTTTGACCAAAGGCAACAACGCTTGCAAAGCCTCTTTCGCATCCGCAATAATGGCGACCTCTGTCTGCACATTTTTATCAATCTCCGAAGAGTCAATTTCTATATGAATGACTTTCGCTTGTTTAGCATATCGCTTCAAATCTCCTGTCACTCGATCATCAAATCGCATACCGATGGCGATTAGAACATCACATTCGTTTTGCTTGACATTCGGTCCATAGTTGCCGTGCATACCCAACATCCCCATGTGTAGCGGATGGCTGGATGGAATGGAAGATAGTCCATGAATGGTGCAGCCTAGTGGGATACCAGTTTTCTCTACAAAAGCTAAAAATTCGTCTTGCGCATTGGCGATCTGTATGCCGTGACCTGCTAGTATCATCGGTCTTTTTGCCCCATTGATAAGATCAGCCGCCGCCTGCACCCTTTCTTCATCCAATTTTGGGACAGGCTGATAGCTGCGTACCACAGGTTGTTTCTTATAATGATACTCCATCATGTCCAACTGCGCATTCTTTGTGATGTCGATGAGGACAGGTCCAGGACGACCAGAGTTGGCGATATAAAAGGCTTTGGCAAATATTTCTGGAATCTCGCTCGCTTTGGTGATCTGGTAGTTCCATTTTGTCACTGACATCGTACACCCAATCACATCCAGCTCCTGAAAGGCATCTGACCCCAACAGTTTCTCATATACCTGACCAGTGATACAAACCAAAGGCGTAGAATCCAGAATCGCATCTCCTAATCCGGTAATCAAATTCATTGCACCGGGACCAGAAGTCGCCATACAAACACCTGTTTGTCGCGTCACTCTTGCATAGCCTTGAGCAGCATGAATCGCGCCTTGTTCGTGGCGTGGCAAGATGTGCTTTAGTCGATCTTCATAGTCGTATAAAGAGTCATAAACTGGCATGATCGCCCCACCTGGATAGCCAAAAATGTACTCCACATTTTCTTCCAGCAAACACTTCAATACGGCTTCTGCACCTTTTATCATCGTCTTCTTTTTTTCTTCTATCGGAGCGGTTAGTACTCCATTTGCAGATTGATTCATAATTTCTAGATATGAGATTTTGAGATGTGAGATTGTGAGACTTTTTCAGCGGCTGTGCTTAGAAACTCTTCAATTTTATTAATGCATCTATAATCTGATTACTCTTAGTTTTTCTAGTTCGTAAAGGTGATACTAATTGCCAATAGCTAGATCGCTACACGAATCTAACTAACTGCTAATGGCTAACAGCTCATTGCTTAAACATTAAAAAGCATCCGTCACACACCCCTCACTTGCTGAGGACACCACCGCTGCATACTTGCGCAACGCACCTGTGGAAGCTTTTAATTTCGGCGCAGACCAATGCTCACGACGTTGATCTAGTTCTTCATCACTCACGTGTACTTGTAGGACATTCTCAATGGCGTCAATGGTAATTTCATCACCATCTTGGACGAGCGCTATATTGCCACCTTGCTGCGCCTCCGGCGTGATGTGCCCAACGACAAAACCGTGCGTACCACCAGAAAAACGACCATCGGTGATCAGTGCCACCTCTTTCCCCAAACCTGCACCCATAATAGCAGAAGTCGGTTTCAGCATTTCCGGCATTCCTGGACCTCCTTTTGGCCCACAATACCGAATCACGATAACATCGCCTTTTTTCACTGTTCCATCTGCAATAGCAGCAATCGCATTGGGTTCGGTTTCAAAAACGCGCGCTGTTCCCGTGAAGACTTCGCCTTCTTTTCCAGTGATTTTAGCGACTGAGCCTTCTTGTGCTAGATTGCCGTATAGGATTTGTAAGTGTCCGCTAGATTTGATGGGTTGGTCGAGTGGCTGAATGATTTGTTGACCTGATTTCAACCTATCGACTTCTGACAGATTTTCCGCTAGCGTTCTTCCTGTCACCGTCATACAACTTCCGTCGATCATGCCTTTGTCTAGCATCATTTTCATCACAGCAGGTACGCCACCGACATTGAACAGATCTTCCATCACATACTTTCCACTCGGCTTCAAATCTGCCAAAAACGGTGTCTCATCACTGATACGCTGAAAATCATCAATCGTAATATCTACCTCTACCGCTTTTGCCATCGCGATCAAGTGTAAAACAGCATTTGTAGAACCACCAAGCACCATAATCAGCTTCATCGCATTCTCAAAAGCAGCTTTGGTCATGATGTCTCGCGGCTTGATGTCTTTTTCTAGCAGTAATCGAATCGCTTTTCCGACACGCTCCCCTTCTGCTTGCTTCAGATCGCTAGTCGCAGGATAAGAAGAACTAAATGGCAAACTCATCCCCATCGCTTCTATCGCCGATGCCATCGTATTGGCAGTGTACATACCGCCACAAGCACCTGCGCCTGGACAAGCATTTCTGGTGATCGCTTTGAGTTCATCCGCCGTGATTTCGCCTTTGACTTTTTGACCATACGCTTCAAAAGGAGAAACGATGTCCAGTACTTTATCATTCAAACAGCCCGGCTTGATCGTGCCGCCATACATCAAAATGGCAGGTCGATTTAGACGTCCCAAACCAATCATTGCGCCCGGCATATTTTTGTCGCAGCCGACGACTGCGATGACGGCATCGTACCATTGCGCTCCAGCTACTGTTTCTACAGAGTCAGCGATCAAATCGCGAGACGGCAAAGAGTAGCGCATTCCCGTAGTCCCCATCGACATGCCATCACTCACACCTATGGTATGATAGATCAGACCAATCAAGTCTTGTGATTGCACGCCTTGTTTGACGTATTTTGCCAGATCGTTCAAGTGCATATTGCAAGGATTGCCTTCCCATCCGGTGCTGACGATGCCGACTTGTGCTTTTTTTAGATCATTGTCATCCAAGCCAATAGCGTGTAGCATAGCTTGTGCGCCCGGCTGTGATTCATCTTGGGTGATGGTGCGGCTGTATTTGTTGAGTTCTTGCATTTATTTGTGCATTGTATATAGTAAGTACTTCCATTGTCCTGTAAGGACAAACTGTTTATAGCTATGATTCAAGTATGTTTTAGCGTTCTGTAGGAACAGCCTTCGTTATTAGATGATAGACTATCTACTATCAAGATTTCATTTGTGTATAGCTTTCAAAAGTAGGCGTTCTAATATGGTTAAAAGAGTCGAATAAGTCAGAGATATACGAGTTTTAATGGAAATAGGTTGGGTGTAATCAGTTGATTATTAGTGATTTATAAGTTTTATTTTCCATTCTTAGCGAAAAGGAAAAGCACAAATCAAGGTATTCATTGTTTTGCCAAAAAACGAATTTCCTTAACTAATTCTCCATTTTGAAAACATACGATGTCATTGTCATCGGGGCAGGTAGTGCCGGATTGGGGTGCTCCGGGGTTGCGAATACGATAGGCTTGAAGACCCTACTGATCGAAAAACGTCCACATTTCTTTGGAGGTGATTGCACCAATTTCGGCTGTATACCGAGCAAGGCGTTGATTCATATTGCCAATCAGTTTCATGCAGCAAAGAAAGCTGCTTCTTTTGGGCTGGAAAGTAGTGGTAAGGCAGATATGAAAAAGGTGCTTGGCTACATCCACGAAAAGCAAGAACACATCCGAAGTGAAGAAGATGCTGAAGCGTTGCGCAAACAAGGCATAGATGTCGTCATTGGAGAAGCGAAATTTGAAGATAAAAAAGTGGTGCGCGTGCTCGATGAAACCTATACTGCACGACTCATTTTTCTATGCACCGGCTCGTCTCCTCGAATGCTCGATATTGAAGGTATGGAGGACATCAAAGTTTATACCAATGAGAATATCTTTTTTGAGTGTAAAATATTACCAGAGCATTTGGTCGTGATCGGTGGCGGATCAATTGGTTGCGAATTGGGGCAAGCGTTCTCTAGATTAGGTAGCAACGTGACTATCGTCAATCGTGGCGAACGACTATTAGACAAAGAACCGGAGCACGTTTCTCAGATTTTGCAAGAGCAGTTTGAAAAAGAAAGCATCACCGTGCTCAACTATGCCGAAGTAAAACGCTTCAAAAATGAACTGGCTGAAATCGAAATAACAGGAGCAGACGACCTGAATATTCCTTGTGATGCAGCGCTGTTAGCTATAGGACGCGTCGTCCATACAGAAGGACTACGACTCTCGAAAGCAGGTATCGAATTGACTGAAAAAGATGCCATCAAAACCAATAGTTACTTACAAACCACCAATCCGGCAGTCTATACTATCGGTGATAGTGCCAACGCTTATATGTTTTCGCATGGAGCAGAAAAAATGGTACGCATGCTTTGGCGCAACTTGTTGATTCCCATATTCAAAAAGAAAAATTCGATGGAAGACTTGAGTTGGGTGACTTTTACTGACCCTCAGGTAGCGCATTTTGGGTTGAATGAACAGCAACTTCAAGAACAAAAGATTGATTTCTATCGCCAAGATCAAAGCCTAGAAGTAGACGACCGCGCCATCATACAGGAATATACATACGGACATCAGAGCCTTTGGATGGAAAATGGTGGTAATATTCGAACTCGCAAACTTTTATCTGGCTCTCTTATCGCTCCCAATGCTGGAGAACTCATCCAAGAACTCGAACTCGCTAGGCATGCTGATATTCCCATTGGGAAGATCAACAGCCGTGTTTATCCATATCCGGTGCAGTCGCGCATCAATCAGAAAACCATTCGTGGTGTAATGGAGAAGACCTATACGGAGTTCAAGAAGAAGCTGGCGCGGACGGCATTTCGATTGTGGCATTAGTACTAGGTTGTCGTTTTCCACGACGACCTAGTTTTCACGGAAAGTTATACCGTGCTCGCCTGCAACTTCGTCTTCAAATAATCAAAACTCTCCTGCACCGTATCAAAAATATCTTCTTCGGGAACTAGATTTGGAATGATTTCGACGCGCTTCAGCATATCCTCTGGCTGGTCTTGCAAACCCACTAAAATCACCTCGATATTGTCATCTCGCAGATCGAGAATAATGTCTTCCAAAGCATAGAGACCTGATTGATCGATATAAGGAACCCTGTCCATTCTGAAAATCATGGCATCAATATCGCCTTGCCGATAGGCTTCTACTTGATCCTTAAAGTAAGAAGTAAACCCAAAGAAGAGCGAGCCGTATAGATGTTTGATGATGACTCTATCTTTGTACTGATTATAAAATTCGATTTCGTCCTGCCAAGGTTTAGAGCCATCCAAATCAGCAACTGCACCTACTTCAAGTCCTTCTTCACTCATATCGCCTGCCTTTTTCATAAACAACAAACAAGCTAATGCCAAACCAATACCCACCGCCTGAATTAAGCTACCAAAAGTCGTAATCAATAATACGATAATTAGCACCGCCGCATCTGATTTCGGCACTTTTGCAATATGCTTCAATCCTTTAAAATCAATAATTTTGAACCCAATCGGAATCAAAATACCTGCCAATACACATAGTGGAATGTGAGCCGCCAGCTGCCCCAAGCCGAGTAAAACTGCCAGCAAAAAGAAGCCATGAATCATACCCGACAATCGCGTTGTACCACCGGCGTTGATGTTGACAACTGTTCCTTTTGTCGCACCTGCCCCCGGAATACCACCGATGGCTGCGGCGACCATATTCCCGATACCTTGCCCGATCAATTCTCGGTTACTATTATGCTTCGTTTTGGTCATGTTATCTGCGATCACGGCTGTCAGTAAGGAGTCAATACTACCCAGAACCGCCAAGACGACCGCATACTCCAAAATGAGCGCATAGGCACTAGCATCTACGGGGAACATATTAGCGATCTGAATATTGGGAAGACCAGATGGAATATCACCGATGACTGGCACATCCATATTCATGAAATAAGCAATCAAAGTGGCTACAATGAGCGCAACTAACGCACTTGGGATAGCAGTTGTGATCTTGGGAAATAAGAAATAGACGGCGACTGTGATGCCGCCCAAGAGCAAGGCTTGTAGATTCGCATCGGCGAATAAGCGCGGTAAATCCTGCATTACTTTCGTCGTCGATTTGGCAGAATCCAGTCCGACAAAGGGAAAGATCTGCAAAATGATAATAATGAGTCCGACACCACTCATGAAGCCAGAAATTACAGGGTAGGGAAAATATTTGACGTAACCTGCAATGTTCAAAAAACCGAAAATGACTTGCAACAAACCACCTAGGAAGAAGGTCAATAAGATAATACCCATTGCGCTATCTAAAGTGCCCATCATGTCGATAGCTGCTGCTACCAGAGCTGCTGAGACAACGGTCATAGGACCTGTTGGGCCACTCGCTTGTGTGGGCGTACCGCCCAAAAAGGCAGCAAATATACCAATACCAATCGCGCCATACAGCCCGGCAGTCGCACCCAAACCTGACTGTACGCCGAAAGCTAATGCTAGCGGAAGTGCAACCACACCGGCGACCAAGCCACCAGTCAAGTCGCCTTTAATATATTTTAAGTCAAACATTTTTGTACTCATAGTCTATGTCAGCTTTGTTCGGAATGAGAATTTTAGCTTGCGTAAAGTCATAAGTATAAAAAGTGAAAAATGTTCCGTTTTTACCCTTTATTCTTAGGTATGCAAACCAATAAGCACATTTGAATCCTTATTCATGCTCATAGTAAAATTGGTGCAACAATCATTTCTCAGCTTTTTATGATAGAATGGTTGACTATTTATGATATATTTGTAGCCTTCTGAAAATATGAATTGCCTTACCTACACCAGCCTACTCAAGTAGTTGAGCGCATATATTTTTCGATTGCATGACGGTATCTTTTTCGCTCATATTTCGTTGAAAAGCCTCGCCGACACTAAGGCGTCGTCTGTGTTTTTCGCCTCATCTGATCTAAAAATCTACATCGTCAGTAAAGGAAAATATTTACCCTCAACCACGTATAGAAAAGCTAGTCATTTCTTTCACTGTTTAGAAAGCATCTACTCACGACTCTCTAAACGATAAATCATGTATATGAAAACATTACTTACTACACTAAGTGGCATACTATTTATATGTCAACTTTCCGCCCAAACGCTACCAGAAATGGATTGTAGCAACTTGATGGACAATCTATTGATCCAAAATGAAACCGATATCGGCTCAGATCGACGTGCCGTCCAAGAAGTCAGAACCGAAGGCACGGTCAGCATCAATTCACCAACCGAATTTTTACTCTTCGAAGCTCAAGCAAGCATTATTCTGACCGCAGGATTTGAAGTGGCAGCAGGCAATCTTTTTCATGCCCGAATCGCTACCTGTGCAGCAGTGGCAGACCCTTGCGGTGGTCTCCCAAATTGGGATGAAAATACGGTCTATGTCGGCGGTGACGAAGTCCAACTCAATGGCAAAAAGTACCTCGCCAATTTTTGGACACAAGGCGACAATCCTGAAACCAACAATGCACCGTTTGGACAACCTTGGATATTACAAGGCGACTGCACAGATGATTTCAATCAATCGCCCACTGTGACCATCACTGCCCCTGTCGATGGCACCACCATTGACGAAAACACCAGCCTCACCATAGCTGCCGATGCTAGCGACACGGATGGCACGGTTACGCAAGTCGAGTTTTTTGTAGACAATATGAGCATAGGCGTAGACACGGACGCACCTTATTTAGTCATTTGGACAGCCGATGCAATAGGAACAAAAGAGGTGAAAGCTAGAGCCACAGACAATGAAGGCGCAACAGGAACATCTGCCGTCATTCAAGTCTCCGTGACAGGCGAAGGCGGCAATAGCTGCGACGGCATACCAGCTTGGGAAGCGAATACCACTTATCTTGGCGGTCAGTTGGTACAACTCAATGGCATCAAATACGAAGCTAATTTTTGGACGAGAGGAGATAATCCTGAAACCAATAACGCTCCTTTCGGGCAACCGTGGATATTGATCGGCAATTGCGACGACACACCTCCCAATGCTTCGCCAACAGTCAGCATCACTTCTCCTTTAGAAGGTGCAATGTTCCTAATCGACGACCCAATTCCCATCACCGCCGATGCTGCGGATACTGACGGTACAATCACTCAAGTTGAGTTCTTTGTGGACAATCAATCCCTAGGCGTCGATACCCAAAGTCCATACGAAGTGACTTGGAATAACGCTACTTTTGGGAGTCATAGTTTGACGGCTATTGCGACGGATGATATGGGTGCGACGACCACTTCTGCTAGCGTCAATATAGAAGTCACTGATGGCAATGAGCGTCCTGTTGTTGACATCACTTCACCCAACGAAGGCGATGCTTTCATGACCAATGCAATTATCAACATTACTGCTACGGCAAGCGATACAGATGGCACGGTTACGCAAGTCGAGTTTTTTGTAGACGGCACAAAAATAGGCGAAGACCTCGCTGCTCCTTATGAGACGATCTGGTCATCTGCTACCAATGGTTCGTATGAATTAACCGCAGTGGCTACTGACGATCAAGGTGGGATGACCACTTCTGCTAGCGTCAGTACATTCGTCACTGAAGATGGTAATCCACCTACTTTGGATATTCCAAAACATATCTTAGTTGGCTATTGGCACAACTTCAACAATGGCTCTACTGCACCGCCGCTAGGGCAAGTCACGACTGATTGGGATGTGGTCGATATTGCCTTTGCGATACCGGTAAGTCCGGGTAGTGCGACGATGAACTTTACACCAGACCCTAGCATCACGAGTGACGCACAGTTTCGCCAAGATGTTCAACTGCTACAAAGCCGAGGTCAAAAAGTGCTGATTTCTATAGGTGGCGCGACGGGCGCGATTGAGTTGTTGAGCTCTGTGGATGCGCAAGAGTTTGCGACATCCATGATCGACATTATCGAAGATTATGGTTTTGATGGGCTGGATATTGATTTGGAAGGGAGTTCACTGAGTTTAGAGTCAGGTGACAATGATTTCACCAATCCCACTTCTCCCAAAATCGTCTTTTTCATAGAAGGTATGAACTTGGTACTTGACCATTTTGATGAAAGTTTTGTGCTGAGTGCTGCTCCTGAAACAGCTTTCGTACAAGGTGGACGTGGTACTTACGCTGGTTTGTTCGGGGCGTATTTGCCAGTGTTGTATGATTTGAGAGAAGAGCTGGATTTCATTCATGTGCAGCATTACAATTCGGGTTGTATGTTGGGTTTGGATGGGGTGTGTTATGCACAAGGAACAGCTGATTTTCATGTTGCTATGGCAGAAATGCTGCTGCAAGGTTTTCCAGTCGCAGGTCATGCCATTAACTTTCCAGCTTTTCGCCAAGATCAAGTGGCATTTGGGATTCCATCTTCTCCTCAGGCAGCAGGTGGCGGCTATACCATCCCGGCAGATGTCGTTAAAGCGTTGGATTATATCATCAAAGGGATTTCGTTCGGCGGCAATTATACGCTGGTGCAGTCAGCGGGCTATCCAGATTTTCGAGGCTTGATGACGTGGTCCATCAATTGGGATTTGTTCAACAATGACGAGTTTGTACTCAACTATCGCCCTTATTTCGATCAACTGAATAGCCCCATGGAAAATCGATCCGCTCAAGTCTTGCCAGAAATAGCTAAAGACAATCTATCGCTCTCTATTTTTCCCAATCCAGCAGCAGGTTTGAGTCACATCCAGATTCAACTGGCGGAGAGCAGCGATGTGCAATTGGTGATTTACAATGAAAGTGGCAGCATCATTCAGCAACTGACCTATTCAGATTTGCCAAAAGGTGGATATCTATTTCCCGTTGATTTTGAGGCTGGTTTGTATACGGTGCGCGTAGCGAGTCGGAAGCAGACGCGAGTAGAGCGGCTCGTGTTGATTCGATAAATGCCCTTCGGATAGATCGTAGAGATATTGAAAATCGAGTAGGGGAGAAGTTGTATCTTTTTTAAACAACTACGTTATGCAGATGACTAATAGATAAAAAATTGGGTTCACTAGGTTTGAATATAGATTCCATTAGTCGTATGCTTGTGACCAAAACAAATAAATACCGTGAAATAAACAAATGAACATTGTTGAGAAAAGATCGGAATGGAAACGTATTGAAAATAGTAGCCTTTTCGGTCTTTTCTCAACACTAAGAATGTTCATTTTTTATTGAACTCAGACTGTGAAACTATGCCCAAAAGTATCTCACAAGATACGATGAACGAAGAGCAAAGAGAGATTGCTGCTGCCAAGGAGAATCGGGCGCACTTTCGACCGCTGTACAATCGGTATTACGAACCGGTGTTCCGTTTTGTGCTGCGCCGAACCTCCGATGAGGCACTGACGGCTGATCTATGTTCGCAAGTATTTTTGAAAGCGATGGAGAACCTGTATCGCTACGAATTTAAAGGTGTACCGTTTTCCGCTTGGCTGTTTCGCATCGCGAGCAATGAAGTCGCACAGCACTTTCGCAATTTAAAAAAGACGCGAACTGTGGCGGCAGAAGAAAATACATTCGCTGAGCTAGCAGACGAAGTCATAGAGGAGGAAGAAGGCATCACCCGAGAGCAACTATTAGCGACTTTAGAAAGACTGAAAGAAGATGATATGCAGCTCATAGAGTTGCGCTTCTTCGAGCAACGCCCGTTTAAAGAAATTGCCGAGATTTTAAACATCACAGAAAATAACGCCAAAGTAAAAACTTATCGGATTTTGCAGCGCATGAGAAAGCGTTTGATAGAATCCACTCAAAATTGACCTAACCAAAATTTAGATAATAGGCACAGGAAAGGGGAGGTATGGTAAAAAGGAAAAATGAGTCATCTAACCTCTAATGTCTAATATCTAACGTCTCAAAAAAGAGTACATGAAGAAGAATTACCATATCAATTTTGACCCTCCGAAAATCAGTTCGGAACAGATTCGTCAGCATCAGGACTTTGATGCGCTCTTGGCGATGATGGAAGAAACTGCGCCTGTGCAGGAGCAGCCAAAAGCAAGGCGAACTTGGCTTTGGGCAGCAAGTGCAGTAGCGGCAGCTTTGATGGGTGTGATTTTTTGGTTCAATCAAGGTGACAGCATCACCGATCTTCGTCAGCAATATGCACAAGAAGAAGTAACATTCTTCGAGGAGCGTGCTTTCGTTAATCCACCATTTGAGAATATCAAGCCGACTTTTGCCTCTTATACTATCAATACCAAAGAAGGAGGCTCATACAACTATGGAGAGTCTTCTAGTTTGACCATTCCCAATGATGCTTTTCAGGATGAAAACGGCGTTGCTCTCGAAGGCGATGTACAACTATTTTATCGCGAAATGCACGATCCGGCTGACTTCTTCCTGTCCGGTATTCCGATGACGTATGATTCCGCAGGTATCCACTATGTTTTGGAATCTGCCGGTATGATTGAAATTTATGCGGAGCAAAATGGCAAGCGTGTCTTGATGCGTCCTGGTAAGAGTATTGATATAGAATTGGCTTCAGTTATCAATGCGCCTTCATTGGCGATTCCGCCACAGTACAATATATACAAACTCAATATAGCTGACCGCAAATGGGAATATCAAGCTCCTGACAATATGAGTTGGCTGACATCCCTTCCTGTTGGAGAAGAAAATGAGTTGAGTCCAAAAGTGCAATTGGAGCAAGAAAAAGAAATCGCAATAGCTCAGTTGGAGAAGAAATACGCGCCTGTCGCTGCACCGACCAAACCACGTTCTCGCAACTCTGATCAGCCGTCAATAGAGTTGGATTTCTTAGATTCTTTTGAAGGTTCGGCTGCTGCAAAAGCGATTCGCGATCAATACGATGGTGCCATTTGGCAACTATCAGAACGGTCAACTTTGGATAGAAATGAGGCGCAGAAAGAATGGGAAAGTGTAACAGTAAAAGACTTGGGGAATGAAGAATATGAAATCACCCTGAGCAAAGCAGATGATAAAATTTCCTTCATCGTCCAACCTATTTTGCAAAGAGCCGACTACGAAAAAGCGATGCGACAATACGACGAAGAATTGTTGCGCTATGAGCAACTGCAAGCGACGAGCGAAGAAATCTTAGCGTCTGAAAAAGCAGCTTTGGAAGACCAATATGCACAACGGATAGCAGACTTAGAGGAAGCGAATAATTCATTCACGAATACTTCGCCTAGCGAGAAACGACGCATCGTCAATGCTTTCAAGGCGACCGAATTTGGTATTTGGAATTGTGATCGTCCGCTACCACCTGCGCCGCAGGAAACGATGGTAGGCTTCCAAGATGAAAACGGCAATAGCTACAACAATCAGCGCGCTTATCTGATGGACTACAACCGCAATAGTGTGCAGCAGGTCTTCATCAACGAAACGACGGTGCTGAAATACGATGCCAATACACGTCAGTTGCTGTGGATTGTATTGGAGAATAATAAAATAGCAGTGATGCAACCGGAGCAGTTTCAAGACCTGACGACTGACGAGATCAATCCGATCACGCTAGAGATTTTGGATCAGCCCATGAAAACAGCCGCCGACGTTCGTCGAGCGATCAAGATTTAAGCAATCCGATGAATACCCATTTTTAGATTTAAATTCCTTCAAACAGTGTAAAGTGCCAATGTTGTCCATCAGCATTGGCTTTTTTTGTGGAAGGGATGTTGATTTCTTATACCAAATTCAATAATGAAGTACGTAAATAGAAACTAGATTATTTTGGGGCTAGTCGAGACGAAAAGCACAGTCCTGGCCGTAGCTAAGGCGAGCATTTTCAACGAAGGATAGCGTCAAAAGAATCGCTTTATATATGTAATTTGTTTTTGAAATTGGTATTACCTTGCGATCATGCAAATTACCTTATCCAAAGTCAGCAAACGCTATCGCTACGAGTGGATTTTCAAGAAGATCAACTATACTTTCGAGTCGGGACAAGCATACGCCATCACAGGACCGAATGGCTCCGGCAAATCGACTTTGATGCGCGTCCTGTCCGGCTATCTATCTGCGACAAAAGGACAAGTGGATTTTCGAGTAGATGAGCAGTCGATCAAAGCGGAAGAGGTCTATCAGTACGTCAATTATGCAGCTCCTTACATCGACTTGATTGAAGAGTTTACGCTGCGCGAGCAGATCCAGTTTCATCAGCGATTCCGTCCGCTACTAGATGATGTCAATATAGATCAAATCATCAACTTATTGGCATTCAAAAAATCAAAGCAAAAAGCCATCAAAGACTTCTCCTCCGGCATGAAGCAGCGCGTCAAACTAGCCTTGGCAATGTGTACATCCGGCAGTTTGATATTATTGGATGAGCCGACCACCAACTTAGATCGACAAGGCGTAGCTTGGTATCTTGATTTGGTCAAACAATTTCGACAAAATCGTACCATCATCGTCGCTTCCAATGTCGAAGAGGATTATCCGTTTGCTACCGATATTTTGGATATTTTAGATTATAAATAGCTGATAATCAGTTAATCATATCCGATTTTCGAAATAAGCTTCGATAAAGGAAAAAATAACTTTGCCATTTTGCGTACTTTATTTGTTCTAGATCAAGTATTCATCGCGCCACATACACTCAGCACCTGACCGGAAATATATTGCGACTGATCGGATGCCAAGAAAACGCAAGCATCTGCCACCTCTTCTCCCGTCCCGAATCGCTTCAATGGAATGTTAGTCAGATAAGCGTCCTTTGTTTTGTCATCCAATTCGTCCGTCATCTCCGTAGCGATGAAACCCGGTGCGATGGCGTTGCAACGAATGCTGCGAGAGCCCACTTCTTTAGCAATCGATTTCGTAAAACCAATGATTCCAGCCTTGGAAGCGGCATAATTTGCCTGTCCAGCATTACCGAATACACCGACGACAGAACTAATATTGATGATAGAACCGGAGCGATTTTTGAGCATTGGGCGTAGGATTTGCTTGGTCATGTTGAAGACGGATTTGAGGTTGACTTCGATGACATTGTCCCACTGCTCTTCCGACATCCGTAGCATCAAATTGTCTTGTGTGATACCTGCATTATTGATCAAAATATCAATAGCCCCAAAGTCTTTCTGCACCTGAGTGATTAGTTCGCCCGCTGCTTCATAAGAAGAAGCATCTGACTGATAAGCTTTCGCATTTTCTCCCAATGCTTCTGCTATCGCTTCTGCCTTGGCTGCCGAAGAACGATACGTAAATGCTACTTTCGCACCTTCCGTTATAAATTTTTCCACCATCGCTTTCCCAATTCCCCTTGATCCGCCGGTGATGATGGCTACTTTTCCTGCTAGTTGTTGACCCATAATCTTGGTTATTGACAAAAAATAAGCCTCTTTTTACAGATATTCTATTTTTTGTGCTTGCTGATTGTCTGTTTTAAAAGGACGAAATTAGGAATTATCTTGAAATCAGGAGGACGTGACAAATATTTCCTATCTTGCTTATACTCAAATTATTTTAACAAAAATCTGAATACAGTATGTTCAAATCACTACTAGGTTGTTGTCTGTTGGCAATGCCCTTTTTACTCATAGGACAAAGTAGCCTAAAAACCAAAGCCATGCCGCACATTGACGCCATAGAAGAACAGGTCATCGAATGGCGACATCACCTTCATCAATATCCTGAACTCTCTAACCGCGAATTTGAAACGGCAAAATACATTGAGAAAGAACTACGTCGACTCGGACTTGAAGTAGAAACAGGTGTGGCGCATACGGGAGTCGTAGGTCGACTAAAAGGCGGAAAGCCAGGACCGACAGTGGCGTTGCGTGCCGATATGGATGCGCTACCAGTCACCGAGCGCGTCGATGTACCGTTTGCTTCTGAAGCCAAATCGACCTATCGTGGTGAAGAAGTAGGTGTGATGCACGCTTGTGGTCACGATACCCATGTCGCGATGTTGCTAGGGACGGCAGAGGTATTGACCAAAATGAAAAAAGAGGTAGCCGGAGATGTTGTTTTCATCTTCCAACCTGCCGAAGAAGGTGCACCGGAAGGAGAAGAAGGTGGCGCACAGTTGATGGTCAAAGAAGGACTGATGAATCGCATCAACACAGATGTCATCTTTGGATTACATATCAACTCACAGACAGAAGTAGGGACGATTCGCTACAAGCCGGGCGGTACGATGGCAGCGGCAGATCGTTTTATCATCACTGTGAAAGGTAAGCAGACACACGGCTCTCAGCCTTGGGGTGGTGTCGATCCTATTGTCGTTTCTGCACAAATCATTAATGGTTTGCAGACGATCATCAGCCGACAGACGGAACTCACGAAAGAGGCAGCGGTCATTTCTGTTGGTAAAATTAGCGGTGGTGTCCGCAACAACATCATCCCTGAAAGCTGCGAAATGATAGGGACGATTCGGACACTGGATACGGCGATGCAGCGCATTGTTCATGAAAAGATCCGACTGACAGCCACTAAAATTGCAGAGAGTGCAGGCGCAGTGGCAGATGTGGACATTAGCATTGGTTATCCGGTCACGAATAACAGTCCTGAATTGACCAAAGTCATGCTGCCAACTATCTTTGAAGCTGCCGGAGAGAACAACGTGCGTTTGTCGCCTGCGGTCACCGGAGCAGAGGATTTTTCTTTCTTTGCTAGAGAAGTGCCGGGCTTGTTTCTGTTCTTGGGTGGAATGCCAAAAGGAATGAGTCCGATAGATGCAGCACCGCATCATACGCCGGACTTTTTCATCGATGATAGCGGGATGAAATTAGGAGTCAAAACGTTGACTTTTTTGACATTGGACTATAAGGAAAAGCATAAGTCAGGCGGCTCTATGGGCAAGTAACAATAGGCAAATAGCTATGAAGTTAGGGACTTGGTCGGTTTTGAAAATTGACCAAGTCTTTTTTTATGCGATCGCATTATTCAATAAATCTTCGATGTAGCGCACACGCTGCACAAATTCTTCAAATCTCAAGTGCGGCTGCTCGGCACGCATGAAATACTCACCAATCAAGAAGCCATCAAAACCTTGCCGCCTCAAGTCATAAATCGTGTTGGGGTCGTTGATGCCACTTTCGGAGATACACAGAAAATCGTCTGGAATCTGATGATACAATTCGATGGATGTTTGCGTATCGACTTTAAAAGTTTTCAGGTTGCGATTATTGACACCAACTACGGTAATGTCTGGTGTTAGTTTTTGCAATTGATCACCGCTATGGACTTCCAATAATACTTCTAGACCTAGAGATTGTGCACGTTTTGAGAAAGCCGCTATTTCTGCTGCGGTCAAACATTCGGCGATCAACAAAATGACATCCGCGCCGATGGATTTGGCTTCAAAAATTTGATACTCATCGACAATAAACTCTTTTCTCAGTACCGGAATTTGATTGTGCGCCCGCGCGATTCGTACATCTTCTATCTGCCCTTTGAAAAAATCAGTATCTGTCAGAACAGACAGTGCCACAGCACCATATTCGGCATAGCCTTGTGTTACCGTCGCTACCTGTGCGTCGATATTGATGTCGCCCTGAGAAGGAGAGTGACGCTTAAATTCAGCGATGATGCCGAGGTCTTCTTTGTTAGCAAGTCTAGCTTTCAAGGAGTAGGTATCTCGCTGAAAATGGGTCGATTGTTCCAAATCACTCAGACTACACTTCTCGCGTGCAGCCTGTACTTCTACTTTCTTTCGAGCGACTATTTTGTCTAAAATGTTCATGAAATGATGGGAAATTAAGTGGATAAGGGTAAGATGATTTGCTACGAGGTAATAAATTCATAGTACTAAGTTGACGCTGAAATAGCTAGTAGCTAACGGCTCATCGCTAGCAGCTATCATTGACAATCCTCACAAAGCCCTGACAACACCAGGTGCGACTGCTGCAATGTAAAGTTTTTTGGCAACTGCACCTCCGGCACAGAAATACTGTCTAAGCAAATTGTTTTCTTGCAATCCGTACAATGAAAATGAGCGTGATGATCGAAATGCTTGTGCTCGTTGCAGTCGTGTTTGCAAAGGGCATATTTCGTTTTTCCACTGCCATCTATCGCTTGATGGATGAGTCCTTTGTCCTCAAATGTTTTCAGTGTTCGATATAGCGAAATACGATCCGTATTGGGATGTAGCTGCTCGATGTCACCTTGACCATACGCTTGATTGGAGGTCAGAAAGGTATCTAGGACATTCAGTCGTATTTGTGTTTTACGCAATCCGTTGTCTTTCAATAAAGCAATTGCTTTTTCCATGGTCAAAATCTTTTACTTCCAAATGTAACAATATTGCATCTGCTAATGTTATTTTCGCGCTCGTTTTATTGGCGACTCAAAAATACTGAACAAAAACGAAGATGCAAGAACGATTTTTTAAACCTCATATAGACAGCGTAGGATTTGTGGCAGCGACTTTGTGCGCGATACATTGTATCAGTTTACCATTGATATTGTCGATTGGTGTGCTGAGTGGTTCGACCTGGTTAGAAAATGAAGCACTAGAGCTAGGATTTATAGGCGCAAGTCTGTTGATTGCGCTGAGTTCATTGATCCCAAGTTATTTAAAAAATCATCGTCGCCCGGATGCGCTGCTAATCAGTGGATTGGGCTTTGGCATCATCATGAGTCATTCGCTCGTCGAGTCTTTAGAGCCTGTTTTGATGTTTGTCGGCGGTAGCTGCGTGGCTTTGGCACATTGGTACAACTGGCGATTGACGCGCCGTATGAAGTATGCTAGAGCATGAGACCAACCTCTGACCGACCTGCTCTAGAAGCGATCATCCTACTGTTTTGTTTACTGCTCCTTTTGGGATTATTTGTGAAAGTAATCTTCATCTAGGAACTCACGATCACAGTGACTCTATGATCGATCTTGAAGTTACAAGAATTGGCGATGAAGCACATTTTATTGGCTTCATGATGCAGCATCATTGCTTTTGCTCGCATTTCTTCTGACCGAACTATTACTTTCGGATATAGCGTCACCTTCGTAAACTGTCCGCTTCCATCTTTTTGCTCCATCATTGTACCTCTCGCTTCATCTTCATAAGTATCTACGATTACTTTATTGACCGAACACAGGTGCAAATACCATAGCATATGACAAGCGGATAAAGATGCCAAAAACAATTCTTCTGGGTTGTAGCGACTGGCGTCCCCTCGAAAACCGGGATCAGAAGAAGCAAGGATATTGCTGTATTTGTTAGCGACGCTGATGGTGTGATCTCTGGTGTAGGATGTGTAGTTGAATGTTCCTTTTCCTTCCTCGTTTCCTGTCCAGTTTAGCTGTGTTGTGTAATGATGTTCTTTCATTTTTTTCGCCGTTTTTGAATTGTAAACGTTCTATGAGCAGATAAATACGAACTTTCTATGCCACTTCGCACCCTCATCGTAGACGACGAACCTATCGCGCGTCAGATTTTAGTTCAATATGCTCAAGATGATATTCGACTGGAAGTAGTCGCCACTTGTAAAAATGCTATAGAAGCATTGACCTACTTACAACAGCAACCCATCGACTTGTTACTCCTCGACATCAATATGCCCAAACTGAGTGGACTAGAACTGGTCAAAAGTCTAGCGCAGCCGCCTGCCATTATTTTCACAACAGCTTATAGAGAATATGCGGTAGACGGTTTTGAGTTGCAAGTGGTAGACTATCTGGTGAAACCGTTCTCTTTTCCACGTTTTTTGCAAGCCGTTGGACGCGTTTCCATGCTCAAGCAAAATAATTCAAACCTATCAACTGCTGATGACTTTTTCTTCATCAAAACAGACGGCAAAACCATCAAAATACACCACCGCGACATCTTGTATATCGAAGCGATGAGTGAGTATGTCCGCATTCATACGGATAAGCAAAACTGGATGAGTTTGCAATCCTTGCGCTACTTAGAAGAGTGACTCCCTTCAAAGCAATTCATGCGTGTCCATCGCTCATATCTGGTAGCCTTAAGTAAAATAGAAGCCATAGCAGGCAATCAAATTTGGATCGGAGATGATCGTATTCCGGTGAGCAAGTCGTATAGAGAGCAGTTGGGGGATTTGGTGAAGCGGTATGGATTGTGAAAAAATAGCTTATCTAGAAGCTTTTCCAATCGTATATTTCAGATCAAATTCACTTTTTGATAGAATAATCTACGCCATCCTGTAAGAAATCGCTACCTACTGTATCTAAGTAAGTAGATGAAAGACAAATACCAACATATCCTACAGCAGCATCAAGCTAAAATATATAAGATTTGCTTTGGATTTTGCAACGACCAGACTGAAGTGCAAGACCTATACCAAGAGGCGTGCATCAATATCTGGCAAGGACTTTCGGCTTTCAAAGGTACTTCAAGCATCGGTACTTGGGTCTACCGAGTGACCGTCAATACTTGTCTACTTCATCAAAGAAAACAGCAAAAATTGCGCTTGGTCTATACCGAGCAATTAGAGCAGTTGCCTGAGCACGATATCACCAACCAAATCACTTTGGAAGAAGATGTCAAATTGCTCTACACTTGCATCCGCGCTTTGAGCGACAAGGACAAATCCATCATCATGCTTTATCTGGAAGGTCTAGCTTACAAAGAAATGGAAGACATCCTCGGTATGAATCAAAATGCGCTCGCCGTGCGCGTCAATCGAATCAAAAAAAATATCAAACAACAATTCATCAATCATGGAAGAATTAAAAAACATCTGGGAAAAAGTCAATGACCTCCAAGTACACATCCAGCAAATGATGCCTGTGGAAAGCATTGAAAGTATCGCTCTACAAATAGAGCAGCAAGAAGCAGCTCGTCGAAAGACCATCAGATTGACTGCTCGGCTGCTCGTCGCTACGATCATTGTATTGGCGATCCTCATCACTGGGACTAATGTATTGATCGGAAAAAGTATCACACTTTTACAAATCATCGGTTTAGTCAGCATAAGCATTGGGATGTTTAATTTTATCTACTTTTTTTACCAAAATACGCTGAAATCAAGCTTCAACGCTTCTACACAAACCTTTGTCTATCAAACGGTTAGACTGTACAAGACGCGAAAGCGACTCATCATCATTCAACCGATTATTTATACCATCTTTCTTGGCGGTGGAATTGCTATGATTCTAGTAGAATACTTGTCGGTGATCGATGGCTATTGGGGCATCCTCGGCGCGATGATCGGTTTGTTATTTGCACTGACGGGTGCTATCGCTACTCTTGAAATGAAGAAGTATGAGAAAAATGAAGGTGAGATTTTGAAGCAATTGGTGAGCTTTCAGGAAAGCTAGCTCCTGTCACCCGTTGAGTAGACAACAAAAGCTTGAAATGTGAAGTAGAGGAACAGCAGAAAAAGGAGCAAAGTATGGACTCGGCGGGTGACTCCCGATTAAATATTATCATTTTTGAGCTGCTCTAGATCTATATACAGCAGGTCAATAAATTCATCTTTCAAATGATTGAAGTCTTTATCGGCAGTGATTAATTGAATATTAAATCTGCTTGCAGTAGCCGCTATCCATAGATCATTTTTACCCATATTTCTCGACGAGAATGCCTTATTTACTTGACTAAAATTGTCAATGTCTCCATATCTTGTGATGATCTCCTGTTGTTCTATGCTTAACTGATAAATTCTACTCAGAATTTCTTTGATCTTGTTTTTTCTGCGCGCCCCCAACTTTGACTTTTTTATGAGAGCATCAATTTCTTCTAGCGTAACGACTGATATGAATAGGCGATTCTCTCTGTTGAAAATCTGATATTTGTCTTCTATTCGTTGTGATAGCTCATTATCTCTGCTATAAATTACGATAATGTTAGTGTCAAGTAAAATATCCATGACAATCAATCTATATTTTGTAATAACTCTTCTAAGGAAATATCCCAATCAATTTCATCGACGATTACTCTGATTTCAGAGTAGGTAATCGGCTCAATCGACTGTGCCTCAACAACTTGATCTAAAGTAACACCCTCAGTAATTTCAACAATGGCTGCTTCTATTTCTGTAGTCTCTACATCAGTAATTTGTTTACCCTTCTCTAATTGATGATAAATCGAATTCAATAGATTCACGTCCTCAGTTTGCATGATTTCGTCTATCAAATCGTGTCGGATATCCTTGATCACATTCATAACATGAATTTTTAAAGTAAACGATCAGAACAAAAGAAAAGATGTAAATAGGTAAACTTTGGTATGCCCTAATCCAAAAACGCCGTCAACGGACTACTCGCCACTGCTTGACCACTTGTAGCACCCAGCTTAGACTCATAAGCCATCCGCCCAGCTTCGACCGCCATTTTAAAAGCTTTCCCCATCTGCACAGGATCTTTCGCAACTGCAATAGCCGTATTTACGAGCACCGCATCTGCCCCAACTTCCATCGCTTGAGCAGCATGAGAAGGCGCACCGATACCAGCATCAACGACAACAGGAACATTACTTTGCTCGATGATGATTTCGAGAAAATCAATCGTTTTCAAACCTTTGTTGCTCCCGATCGGTGACCCCAATGGCATCACACAAGCCGCACCTGCATCTTCCAGCAATTTGCACAGCACAGGATCCGCATGAATGTAAGGCATGATGACAAAACCCAATTTGGCAAGCTCTTCGGTCGCTTTGAGCGTCTCAATAGGGTCGGGCATGAGGTATTTTGGATCGGGATGAATTTCTAGTTTCAGCCAATTCGTCTCCAAGGCTTCTCTCGCCAACTGAGCTGCAAACACTGCTTCCTTCGCAGAACGAACGCCAGATGTATTGGGTAGAAGACTCAAATGGTCATGCCGCAAATGCTTCAACATTCGGTCTTGCTGATCGTGCATATCCACTCGCTTCAACGCTACGGTCGTCAACTCTGAGCCCGAAGCCAAAATCGCATCTTCCATCAACTCGACAGAGGAGAATTTTCCAGTACCAGTAAAAAGGCGGGAAGTGAAATTCCTATTTGCTATCGTTAATGTCTGCATCTAGAAAGATGTTAGACATTAGACGTTAGACGTTAGAAAAAGCTAAGTGAAAGTCTAATATCTAACGTCTAATATCTAATATCATTAATGCTTAATGAAAGGATAATCCTTCTGCATATAATTGTCTTCCCACAACTCGCTCGCATCTGGATAAGGCGATTCTTCTGCGAACTTGACCGCTTCGGCGATTTCATTCTTGATTTCCGCCTTGATGTCTTTGATGTTTTGCTCCGTCACCAAGCCCATTTCCAGCATACGCTGCTCCGTCATTTTGACAGGATCGAGACCTTTGTAGTAGTTCAATTCTTCTTTGGTACGGTAGCGACCAGGATCAGAAACGGAGTGTCCTTTGTAGCGATACGTCTTGATTTCCAAGAAGTAAGGTCCTTTGCCAGCGCGGATATGCTCTGCTGCTTTAGAGATCGCTTCATGAACAGCTTCTGGTGTCATCCCATCGACTTGCTCGCTTGGCATATCGAAACCCAAACCCAATTTATAAATGTCTGGCGTCTTGGCAGTTCGCTCGACAGAAGTTCCCATCGCATAGCCATTGTTTTCGCAGATGTAAAGCACTGGAATATCCCAACTCATCGCCATATTGAACGACTCATGAAGTGCGCCTTGACGAGCTGCACCGTCTCCAAACATCGTGACACACAAGTTATTTGTGCCTTTGTATTTTTCTGCAAAAGCGATGCCTGTACCGATTGGAATTTGTGCGCCAACAATACCATTGCCACCAAAGTACTTGTTGCGATTGTCAAAAAAGTGCATCGAACCACCTTTCCCTTTTACGATGCCTGTGCTTTTGCCAAACAGCTCTGCCATCGCTTCTTTGGTACTCACACCGCGACCGATACCTGTACCATGCTGGCGATAAGCCGTCACGATAGCATCACCTTCGATCAGTGCCGATTCCATGCCTGCGGTGATCGCTTCTTGACCGATATAAACGTGTAAAAAACCGCGAATGCCTTTTCCATAAAGCGCGACTGCTTTGTTTTCAAATGTTCGGATGCGCAACATCGTCGTGAACCACTCGATGTATTGCTCCTTGCTGTATTTTTTCTGGGTTGATTTCTTTGTTGTCTTCTTTTTGGTTGCCACTGTATCCATGTAGGTTGTCTTTTTTATGATCGGCTCAAAGATAATATTTTGGTTGTTAAGAATGGTATAGAATCGAAACACATAGACACATAGAATTAAAATGTGTAGTATTTTGATTTACAGATGCTCCCCTGATAATACTTATTTGAAAGTGACTGTTCTATGCCCTGATAGATCTCTGCAATCAAATAGCAAGTCTGTGGTGCTAATCTTAATTTTAAAACAGCAAAATCACTTTCGAGTTGACCATAATCCCGCTTTTTACGGACGGAACATCCTCCATGAAGTTTACGTATCAAAAGATATTGCTTATTTTCGGCTTGTAAAATTAGAAACACCGATGGTTGATTTCACTAACAAATAAACAAATCATCTAAATGAAAGGCATGATTTTTCTTCCAGTCGTAGTATCTTTTATCGTATTCGTCTATTCGCTAAATAGTGGAGAGACGTGGCGAATCGTTTCCTCAGCCGTAGGTTTTGGTATTTTTTTGATCTTTGCAGTACTTGTTTTTTATAAAGAAAGGAAAAAAAATACATCAAATAATAATCATAATTAGCAACAAGAGTCATTTCAAATTACACTAAAAATGCCTACACTCCTACCCATGCCAATGCCGACTTTGACGCGGCTACACTGTCTGGCAGAAGACGAAGAAAAAGTCGTCGAAACTTTTGAGCTATTCATTGATGAGTATATTACTTTGCTCATTCTCGGCAATTTTGAAAAAGCAGATTTATTGCTCAAAAATGCCAATCAGCTCTGCTTACAAGATGGCGCACATCCCAAACAGCGCGTACTTTGGATAAAAGATGTCAGTCATATTGCAGAACTACGTCCAAAGCTAGAAGCGTTTATTGAGAAAAAATTTCCTGAGCGGACGATTGATTTCAATAATATCCGTGCACTGTCCATGTCACCAAAGACGGAGAGTGTCAGCTACCTCATCTTTGTCGACCCAACAGCAACGGATGAGCCGAGAGACAAACGCAAAAAGTTGAGCACTTTTCAGATGGCACGCGCTTTCAATGCCGCTATCAAGGATATGCCCAATCCAGAGCTAGAGCCAGACATCAATCCTGAACCCGAAAATCCAGTCGTATCATGAAGTATTTTTTGATTGTATTGAGTATTTGTTTTGTGCAATTGGCGCAGGCTCAATTGATTACGCTGGTCGAAGAAAGTACAAGTAGTAAATACAAAGACACCATTCCTGAAGCAGGCGTCGCCATCGTGGACATCAATAGCCGCATCATCGTAAAGGTTGATATTGCTGAGCTGGAAGATCAGATGTTCCAGTATCAAGGTGTTGCTGCTCGTGATGAGCGACTCACTAAATTGCGCGAACTCAACCGACTCATGCGCAGCCAAAATCAAATCTTGAACTTGCTGAATGATCGTTTTATGGATGGTCGAGATGCAGGAGCAAACTTGACCGACTATCAGAATTTAGCGATTTTAGTGGATGATGTTTTTGCAGAGATCGAAGAGAATGAAGCGATTCTGGACATTATTGATTCTGAAGCGACGGAACTGCGCTTTGCGAGAGAAGGCGGCAATTACGCCTTGTTGGTATTTGACATTTTGGGCGAACAAGCACAAGCACTTCGTGAGTCTTTGCTGGATGAAATCGCAGTAGATGGACAGCGGGATAGCAGCTTGATGGTCTATTTTAGACTGGGCGCATTCATTAAAAATAGAAGCGGTGGTCGTCCTGTCCACATCGAAAATTTTGATGATCTGACAGTCGATCAATATGTCGAAATAGAGCGATTCGGTGCACCATTATCGCAGGAAGAGGAAAAAGTATTGATCCAAAATAAGACGTTGCGAGATAGTCTGGAGCTGAATATGGACAATTTGGGTGGTTTTGTGGCGAGCAATTTGAAACTCAAAGCCGATGAACTTTTTCCATCGGACACCACCAAATTGAGCTTCCGAAAATTATATACGAATACGCTCAGTCTCCTCAATCGAGACACCGAAACACGCCCCGCTGCTCAGGTTTTGTTAGAAAATGAAATCAACTTGGAGCGTGTCAATCGCTTGTATCAATTCGCGACGGAAAACTTCGAGAACTTCGTCAATCTTTTCTCTCGAAACCAAACGACTAGCCCCACTTCTTATATCGAATCCTTCAACCAATTGAGCCAATTGGTCGCCAATGCTTATCAAGCCTATCACGGTGATGTCATCAATTTTGGCAATAACGACGTGCTGCTCAATACCAATGGAGTTGTCCCAGGTTTCGAGCAATTACAATTGGTGGACAACTCTTATGACAACTATCAGCAAGCCGTGCAGCGTGATATTTCTGCCGTCCAAAATCTGATCGCAGAAGTTCAGCGGCTGCTCACGCCATTCCGAAAATCTTACATCGAAAATGAAGAACTCACAGATGCCGTCCGTCGCTTTCAAGCAGGCACGATTCCGTCGGAAGGTTATATCGAACTCAAAGGGATCGGTGAGCGCAGAAGTGGAGATGAAATTTTGCTGCGTGGATTGATCGAAAGAGGCAATGACCGCGCCAATGCCAACTACGAATACAAAGAAATCTATCGTCGATACATCGGTATGGCAAGAGTAGAACCTCACTTGAAAATGAGTGGCTCGCTTGTCCTCGCCAATCCCTACGCACGCAATATGGCACCTGCTCGTGCTGTCCAATTGGAAAACAATTTTCAGTTCGCGCCCAGCTACCAAATCTTTATGAAATGGGGCAGCCGAAAAAATAAATTCGTTAATGACTTTCTGGTGCCTGGCGTTGGTCTAGGCTTCTCTTCTCCAGATTTCAATTTGGATGGCACGCCAGAATTCGGCGCAGGCGTGACGGCGAGTTTGTTCCGTGATATTGTAGGGTTTGGATGGGCTTGGAATTTTGGGGTCGATACGCCTTATTCTTTCATCAGTTTGAATGTGCCGTTTACGGTGGGTGGTTTACCTGGGTTGAGTTCGGGAACTGGAGTGGTGGTCGATTAGGGCTTATTTGACTTCAATTAATAGATAGAATGATATTCCGTAGGAATAATCTGTTTACAGCACCTAAAGAATCTCTGTATTAGCGTTCCATAGGAACAGCCTGCAAGTAATATAGGCTGTTCCTACGGAATGCAAGGACGTTAATATAAATAGCTATAAACAGGTTGTCCCGACAGGACAACCTAAGTAATTACAAACTAACAAGCCTTTATGCGCCTAACAGAACAAGAATACAACCAATACCTTTCCATACACCCTAAACTCATCTACTACGCTGGGCAGCAAAAGAAAATGCTTGCACCTAATGTGAGCTTCGAGGATTTCATGAATTTTTCAGTAGAAGACAAGTTCCCGATCCGAAATGCGCTCTATGAGAATATTCACCTGACAAATCAATACATCAAAGAACATGATAGTGAGCTAACCGAAGAGCAAAAAGACATCATCAGAGATTTCAAATACTTTAAAAAAGGCAGTTTCTATGTTGTCAAATTACTCAAAAAACACGCTCATTTCTTGAGCGATGAGTTTGTATACGGTGTACTAGCTTTGAGTGATCCTTTCGATCAGTTCTTTGGTCGCCTACCTAATATGGTCAATGCGGTCTTGCTTCCATTCAAAGGAAAAATCATCTACGATGGAATACTCACTGGACCGAATATCAGTTTTGGGAGCGGCATCAGAAGTTCAGTCAAAAATGAGTACGATCTTGCCAAAGGAAAGTATGGAATCATCACGACATTGCCGGAAGAAATTGATAAAAGTCAGCTGGCAGATAGTGCAGAGCAGCAGCTCAAAGTGATGATGAAAACCAAATCTTCAAGAGAGTATAATTGGTATGAAATAGAAAATCTGCTTCGAGAAAATACCAAGTTGGAGTCGGTGTATATGCAAGAATGGGGTAGAATCAATACCCGAGCGAAGAAGAAACAACTCAAAGCATTAAAGATCACCAAACGTTGGTTTGCCATTTATGACGATACGATTCTAGCTTCTGCGGAGAGCAAAGCAGCAGTGACAACAGAAGTGAAAAAGATCGTCAACGACAAGGAACACCTGAAAGGAGTCTATTACTTCAAGGTATAATCATTCACCTTTCGATTTTTAAAACAAAACATCAAATTTCCTCTCTCTATTTGCTTTTTTTGTAGAAATTCAACGAAAAAAGCAAATAGAAGATGATACATGAGTTTGCAGTTGAGAATTTCCTGTCTTTCAAGGAAGAGCAAATACTGAGTTTTGAGGCGACAGCTAGCAAAGCTTTTGAAAATTTCTATGTCGTCAAAAAAGGCAATTTTCGCCTGCTCAAAATATGCTTGTTGTATGGTGCAAATGGCTCAGGCAAAACCAATTTGCTGAAAGCTTTAGCGCAGCTCAAACAACTCACTACCGTCGCTTCAAGTCACAAAGACGCCCATATTCCCATCATTCCTTTCCTGCTTGACGAAGAGAGCAAAACGCAACCTACTCGCTTTCGATTATCATTTTTTGTAGGAGATACCAGATATATTTATCTACTTGCTCTGACGAGGACGCATATTGTAAAAGAAAAACTTTCCTTTTATCCCGGCACTCAACCTGCCATTCTTTTTCATCGCCAATATGATGCTGAAAGCAGACAACAACCTTCAAATTTGGAGCTAAAATTGGATTATCGGCAAAGGAAAAGACAATTTTAGAAGGCAATACATTCGACAATCGAACGATTCTAGCCACTTATCTGACGACCAACATAAGCACATCGCAACTCGATACCGTTCTTCATTTTTTCCGAACTACTTTAAGCGATATTTACTATCCAAATGATGATCGCCTACCTGCACTGACACAGCGAATGGTACAAGATGAGGAGTACAGAAAATTCATCGTTCATGTGATGAAATTAGCGGATTTTAAGCTGGAAGATATTATCGTCAAAGAGCAAAATGCACAGACGACAACTACAACTAACAAGCCGGTCTCTGCCTATGAGCAAGAAGAAGTACTCGCCCTTGTCTACGAACCTCAACCGCCTTATCAACTCGTTTTTCAATACAAAAATCCAGAAACAGGAGCATTGTATGAGCTACCGTTGGATTTGATTTCAGACGGCACGAAACGCTATCTGAACCTGATTCCTGCTATCAAAATATCTAAATACAAATAAGCAATACTGCCGATAGATGAGCTAGAATCTTCTCTTCATTTTGAGTTGATGAATACTTTTATAGATAATTATTTATGGAATAGTCAGGATGGGCAAGTCATAGCGACGACCCAAAATGTTCGTTTCCTGAATGAAGAATATCGTAACGATACCATTTGGTTTTGTGAGAAAGAGAAGCAGCCTTGGACAGAATTATGTAGAGTAACGGATTTTGAGTTACGTAAGGATCATCCCGTCTACGCTTGGTATACAATCGGAAAGTTTGGAGCAGTACCCGATTCATTTGGTAGTATTATATATACAGATAACTACGAGTAAGAAGAATTTTAGAGCGAAAAACGATAGGCTCAAAATAGCGGTAATCGGGGAAGGAGAAACAGAGTCACTTTTCGTCAGGGATATGAATAGGCATCTCTCTACCCGACAAAAATCAAAAGGCGTTGCTCATAGAGATGCCAACATTTGCTGATTAGGTCGAAAAGATAGTTGCAAATTCGTTTAATACTTTGGTTCAGTTTGAGTTTTTCTCGAATAGTATCTATTCCTTTTCG
>JBCDHX010000024.1:0-51913 GCA_038749535.1 Bacteroidota bacterium | reverse complement strand
GGGCAATGCCAAAATGAATAGCCCGTCGGCTTTGCCTGTCCCGACTCTCGGGGAGACAAATACCATGCTCATGTCGCTGAAAAATTGAATCATTTGATAAATCAAAGAGCAAAAAGGAATTTGATGCGTTTGCCCTAAATTATTGAAGAAGTCTCAGCATTTCACAAATTTCTAGTACCTTTCCGAAGAACACACTATCCGACAATCGTTGTTCTACTGACAAACGCAAATCAAATTCATGGGTGTTTGGGGATTCTTTATAGCTATCGTACCGAGTTTACTGATTGCTGCTTTCATCTATTGGCAAGACAAATATGAGCGGGAGGAGCCGTTGCCACTGGTCATTTGCTTTGTGTTGGGTACGCTCATCACGATTCCCGGACGATATTTACAAGCACAAGCTGCCGAAATCGGGTGGTATCAATCTGACAACTTTTGGCTGACTGTGTTCGTGGCTTTCATTGTCGTCGCCTTGACGGAAGAGTTGCTCAAATTCATTGTCTTTTTCGTTTTTCCTTTTCGGCAAAAATTCTTCGACGAGCCTTTCGATGGCATTGTTTATGCCGTCATGATCGGGATGGGATTTGCGATGGCAGAAAATCTAGTCTACGTCTATCAATTTGGTTGGTCGGATACTTGGGCGCGTGCCTTTACGGCAGTGCCTTCTCATGGAGTCTATGCTATTATATTGGGCTACTTTGCTGGACTGGCAAAGTTCCGTCCGCCACAGACATGGTATTTGCTAGGCATTGGATTTTTGTATACAGTCTTGCTGCACGGTGCTTACGATCTTTTCCTTATTCAGGACGAATCAGAATGGTTGATGTTGCTGTCGATTGTTTTGCTGTATGGTTCTATGTTCTTCGTTTGGCGCATGATTCGGAAGCATCAAAAACGGTCACCTTGGCGAAAAATTGCAACTGATGTAGATCAGGACTTGACAAGTTAAGTATTTAATCGTATTTTTGCGATGAATATATTTTAAAAGTAGTTTAACTAGAGTCAAACGCTCAAACTCTCATTCATGGGTAAATCAAAGGCCACCTTATTCACCGCACAACAAAATCAGTTGGCGACCTACGCAAAAGCATTGGCGCATCCAGCGCGTATTGCGATACTGGAGCATTTGATACAGAAGGGGGCTTGTGTTTGTGGAGATATTGTAGAGGAATTGCCGCTGTCGCAGAGTACTGTTTCTCAGCATTTGAAAGAACTGAAAGCAGCGGGCATCGTGCAGGGAAATGTAGAAGGAACTGCCGTTTGTTATTGTATAGATAGTCGTTGCTGTGGAGAAGTGCAAGCGATTTTTGCGCAGTTGTTTGCTCGGATGAAGTGTTGTTGCTGACTGTATTTAATGATTCTATTTTTTTGTTTCAGTTAATCGTAATATTACGATGTTATAAATAATTCAATCAGCCAAATTTTTTATATCGTTCAATCGTGATATTACGATTGAGTATTTTTTCATTTTAAATTTTAATATTATGAAGCGTTCATTTTTGAACCGACTGTTGGGAACAATTTGCTGTGGCGGATGCTGTGATGCGAATAGCGATTGTTGCTAAATCCCCTGCTAGGTTGCCGTTTCTCGACTTATCCGTCTGGAAGGTGACCTAGCTTTCATCCGGGTTAAATCTTAGTTGTTTTACAGAAATTATCAAGAAAATTTGCTATACATTGAACTTCGATGTATTTTTGTTGTAAATAGAATATGAGCATGGCTAAATTGTCAAAAGAACTGATAGGAGCGACCTCCATTCCGATCATCTTATCCGTACTGGAACGTCAACCTTCTTATGGCTACGAAATCATTCAAGCGGTCAAGGAAGTATCGGAAGGATACATCACCTACGGAGATGGCACAATCTATCCGGTATTGCACAAAATGGAAAAGCAAGAACTGATAGAATCCTACTGGGAAGTAGCAGAAAACGGGCGCAAAAGGAAGTATTACAAGCTGTGTGAAAAAGGCAAAAGTCAACTCGCTTCTGAGCAAGAAAATTGGCAGATTATTCACCAAATTATAGCAAAACTATGGAGACTAGATCACCCTTTGACCTTCAGTTAGCTGTCGAAGATTGGAGAAATCAACTACTACGCACTGGCTTGTTTAAGCTAGATGACGTGGACGAACTGGAAAGTCATTTATTGGATGAATTGGACAGTTTGAGTCCTATGCAGATAGAGGATAAAGAACGCTTTTTGATCGCTCGTAGCCGAATGGGTAGACTAGATGTCATTGCTGCTGAGTACGCAAAAGTAAACGTCAGCCATTCACTTCTGAAAAAGCTAGAGCCTTATGTCAAAGGTGCATTGATCTATGTAACGCTGAGTGCTTGTCTAGGCTTCCTAGTCGCAGGCGTCGGTGTCTTAACTAAACTATGGAATCAAGGTGAAATGCTTACTTATTCTACCATCGGTAGTGGCATTGCTTTTGTGGCTGCTTTGGCGTTTGGAATATTGCAACTTTATAAAAGAAAACGTTTGCTCAAGGTCGCTCTGCATCCTTTGTTCTTGATCGTTAGCTTTTTGCTATCCAAAATTGGTACATTCATGATCGTGCCTATCTTGTACGGTCGAGTCAACATAGAATCTCTGAGCAAAGTCGCTTTACACGTCAGCATCAACAATCTACTTTTCCTCGTTTGTATATTGCTCTTTTTCATTAAAATGATGATCTCAAAAAGATCCAAAATGACTACGTCTTTTGTATGAAAGAAGGGCGTAGTCCATCCTCTTCATGATAATGCTAGGCAATTGGATGTCGTGAGATTTCTGAAATGATCGAACTACAAGACGGGGTTCGCTGCACAGGCGGGTATGCACAAAGAACCTTCTCATTCTCGCCCAAAAACTACCCGTTCTTCTCCACGAGACAAAATAAATCGTTTCCCATTCACCTCAATTTGGTCGGCATGACCAATGAGAAAAGCAGCTTGTTCAGAGAAATCTGAATCGCAACAGGCTAGTGTACAGAAGACATTTTTGGCTTCCCAAGTTTGCTGACTTTCATTGATGGTATATGAACCTCCACAACTGTTCAAATCTAATTTCAATGAAAAAGTACTATCCGACTCAAAACGGAAGGTCACATCGTGTGGTGCATCCGTACGCCCATCATCCGTTTCAATATAATCGACAATCCATGCTCGGTCAGACTGAATCAAGTCTTCACAGCATTCTTTTTGGCAGTTCCATCCTAGGAAAAGTAGCGATAGCAGCAGTGTATTTCTCATATCTATTTTATACTAATAGACGCGATAGACGACCGAAGTGTTGGGTAACAGTATTAGTATTTACTCAAATTGCACATGATATAAATACGCACTTAGAACATTATTTCATTTGATCGCCTCAAACAGAATTTATATTTGTTTTTCCTTAAATATGAGATTTTTGTATATCATCTTTTTGAATCCTTCAAAATGAGTGTACATTTGCAGCCCATTCGATGATAACTCCACCTGACCCGCTTCAGTTACATACCCTCTCTGTTCATTATTTTCTATTTTACATTAGACTGTCGCTCTTGCGGCTTAAGGAACATATTACTCAACAAGTATGAACTTTACACCTATCTCACAGTCGATAACTAGTCGACTTCTAAGTTTACAGGAGCTAATTTTTCTTTTATCGTGTGCTTTTGGATACAGCAGACAGTCTTGTGCTATGCCATCAAATGAAGCGACTGGATGAGCATCTCGTGATGCGAAAACTATTTGACATCCGATAAGCTAATTGGCAAGAAAAATTACAGCCCCTTTTCCAATCACAACTCAATTATTTTACATCAATTACTCAATTATGGTCAACAACTTTTACTTACTCAACAAGCACTATTTGTTTGCTCTGTTGGCATTTTTTGTCACTTCCGGTTTGTGGGCGCAGAGTGCAGAAAAATGTAACACTGTTCCTTACGAAATATCTCGACTGAATGGCGATTATGAACTGTATTTGCAAGCTTTTGAAGAGTACATCAACCAACAACGCGATGGACTACCTGAAAGCAGCAATACGGTATACACCATTCCTATCGTGATGCACGTCATACATGATGGTGATGTAGTAGGCACAGGTGATAATCTGTCTCAAGCCCTGTTGGATGCACAACTAGAACAGTTGAACAATGATTTTAGAAGAATCATGGGCACAACAGGTTTTGGAAATGGTGTCGATACACGCATCGAATTTTGCGCAGCTACTATCGATCCAGATGGCAATACAATGCCTGAGCCGGGTATCAACAGAATCGATAGAAACGATGAAGGCTGGACATCTCCGCCTTATGGCAATGAGGGTTTTCTCTGCTTGAATCCTAGCTTTGGTTATGTAGATGGTACGATCAAGCCACAGAGTATTTGGGATCCTGAAGAATACTGTAATGTCTGGATTCTGGATTTAGTTTGTGGTGTATTGGGTTATGCGCAGTTTCCTGAAGCGCCTACCTTGGCGGGTATCGGTACAGGTAATGGTGGTGCGAACTCAGACGGTGTTGTCGTTTTGCCATCAAGTGTGGGTAGTAGCGATGTTCCAAATCCAGCCGGTGGCGTATTTGGTGAAGGTCGTACGCTGACGCATGAACTGGGACACTGGTTAGGCTTGCGCCACATCTGGGGAGATGGTGGTTGTAATGTAGATGACTTTTGCGCGGATACACCCAATGCAGGAAGTTCTACAAGTGGCTGCCCTGCTAATAAAGATAGTTGTCCAGATCCAGGTGTCGATCAGATCGAAAACTACATGGACTACTCCAATGATGCGTGCATGAATATTTTTACTGAAAATCAGCGAGAGCGTATGGAGATCGTTATGGGAGGTGGTACTGCTAGTGGGTCGCCAAGGCGCGAAATTTTGTTATCTTCCAATGTGTGTGGCAACGGCAGCGGTGTCGCACCTGCTGTACTCAACCTCAATGACAATCCAATTGCTGTCGATCAATACTGTGCGACCAACAATATTCAGTCTTCCGGTACAGTCAATGTCTCCGGCAATCAGCAGATGATCTTCCAGGCAGGTAGTTTCGTGCAACTTAATCCTGGATTCAGTGCCACTGTTTCCGGCAATGGGTCTTTCATCGCACGCATCGGTACTTGCAATAATGCGCGGACGATAGAAAACAGAACAGAGGAAGTGACTCCATCAACAGTAGTAACAGACGACATTCAAGTCTTTCCGAATCCATTCCACACAGAGACACAAATTCAGCTCAACTTAGCTGCTGAAAGTCAAGTGGCGATAGAATTGGTAGACTTCACAGGTCGTCGTATCCGCACAGTGGCTACGCCTCAGCAGCATACAGCTGGAGAGCATAACTTCTATCTAGAAGCCACTGGACTGGAAAGCGGAATGTATATTCTTTTGGTACACATCAACGATCGTGTACAAGCACAGAAAGTGTCTATTATTCGATAAATAATGATACGCTAGAGTAGGCAATAGTTTGCTCTAGCTACCTTGCTTCTTACTCATTACCGATCAACTTTAATTATACCTTATTAGAGTCATCTTTGGCAGTGCCGAGGATGGCTTTTTTGCTCTTAAGATGATCGAATACAACCTTAGCGATTAGACTTACGCTATTTTATTTTACTCACCTTTTCTGTCAATATCACCTCATTTTCCCTGACGACTTGCAAAATATAACTCCCTGAAGTCAAATGAGCAGGTAGCTGATCTAAAGTAATCACTTGTTTACCTTCTAATAGATCAATAGTTTTGGCATATACCAACCTACCTGTTACATTGTATATATTGGCTATGTAAATATCGGCTACTTCGATGTCTAGTTTGATGCTGAATGTTTGTGTGAAGGGATTGGGATAAACTGGGGAAGTTGATTGGTCTATGCTCTTTAATTGAAGTGGCGGCGTACTTCTATGTTTCTTCTCTGAGCTAACAACTGAAAGTGCACCCATCTGTACTGCGCTGACAGCATAACCTGTAATCACGATCTCTTCTAGCTGAACACCTTCTTTCATCGTGATGGTATGATGATGACTGAGGTTTAGGTCTGGCAATTCAGTCGTTTGATAGCCGGTATACGAAACCTCAATCGTAGGAGTCATGATAGAATCAGGTAAAACAAGCTTGAAGTTACCATCCAAATCTGTGTGTGTTCCGGTATTCGTTTCCAGCACTAAAATAGTCGCATAGATCAGTGGCTCATTTGTCGCTTCGTCAACAACTATACCTCTCAAAGTTTTTTCAGCGGTGGTCAATAGAGGTGTCTTCTGTTTAGACTGACGTTGCTGTTCAATGACAGTAGTCGTCGAAGTAGGTGACTGTTGTGCCATCGTTACTTGACTAATCATCAAACCTGCAGATACTGCTGCCACTTTCTTCCAAGTCTGAAATTTACGCGGCGGCACAGGCTGTTGAATATCCCTATCCAGTTGATTTGGTCGAAACATTCCACATATCTTCCCTTCATGTTTCTTGTAGTATGCCAAAATTTGAGTATCTGTGAAGCGCGTAAAATCAACGATATGCCGATCACATTGATGACAGAATCGACCACCTTTCACGGGCGTCATATTTGCCCATTTTTGATCACAAGGTTTAGGAATGTGGAGTTGTAAAACAGCATTTTGCTTTTTCATAAGGCAATGGTTTTTGATAGAACGAAATGAAAGACTAAAATGTGAATGAAGCATTCAACAGATTGGAAGAAGTTCTATTTTGATTTTACTCATTATACCTCAAACACAACCCGCGATGCAGCACCCGCTAGCCATCTACTTTCGAGTGATCGGCTTTACGTAGCGTACAGCCATTGTCCCAAATCACAATCCGCCACCATTGATTATACAGTGCTATCAGGATACTTAGCTGAAATGGAGTAGCTGAGTAATGCTCTAAACTTGATCCATCACTCAACTATATCACATTTGCATTTTTTCCTTTACTCCTCAAATATCACCTCCAGCGACTCTGTATACGCATCAATTCGCCCTTCCAAATCATAATCGACTGTATTGATAGCTTGAATATATATATAGTCTTGTTCTGGGAAATAAAAGGCGAGCGATAAGAAGCCATCAATGCCACCTGTATGACCTAGCGCATAGCCGTATTCATTCTCAAAATGCTCCAAACCGTAGCCGTTCTTCAATTGCCCCAATACTTCATCATCGCGCCAATCTTCGGGCAACTCAAACCAATCCGTCATCACATTCAGACTAGCATCACTTACCAATTCTCCTTTGCTTAACGCTTCAAAAAAGCGTAGCAAATCTAGATTATGAATAATGATTCCTCCATCCGGTGTACCACCTTCGTCTCCGTATAAAAATCGAGCATCTACCAGATTATTATTTCCATAGAGATCTACATAGGCATTTGGCATATCACTTGGGAAAGGGGTTTCGACATCAAAGTAAGCACTACTCAAATTGAGCGGATCAAAAATGTATTGCTGATATAAATCATTTAGCAATTTTCCAGTAACCTCTTCTGCGATCATACCTAATAGAACATAATTATTGTTGGAATAACCATAAGTTTCGCCTACCTCAAAGTCGGCAGATTTGCCATAGACGTATTCTAAAAAACCTTGAAACTCAGTGATTCTCCCATTCGTATTGACTTGATCAAAAAGAAAACCAGTGGTGTAGTAATCTGGAATACCACTTCGATGACTGAGTAGATGTTCGATTTTTGCTTGATCGACATTGGCGACTTTTTTAACAATCTCGTCTGACACGTAGTTCTTTACTTCACTTTCCAATGTCAACAAGTCATCCTCAATTAGACGCATGATAACGACTGCTGTGAAAGGCTTGGAAATACTGGCAATCGCCATTCGGTCACACGCACGCATTGGACGCTTAGTTTGTAAATCTGCCATACCGCTTGCGCCAGACCAAACACCATGTCTGTCTTTGATGAGCATGGTCATTCCAACGATATTTCGTTTTTGATTGCGTTCTAAAATAGCTTGATACTGCTCTGCTTTAGGATGCATTTGATGATTCTCAAACTCGGAAGTACAAGCATTGAGTTCTTGTGGTATAGTGGTTTCTTCCATGGTACATTGCGTACACGATAGAATGATTATGGTAGCAATAAATAGATATTTCATTTTTAGAGAATTGTAGTGGTTAGAAAAGAGAAATCAGAGCTTATACTGCAAACCCAATTGATAAAAGGAATGTGGAAACACAGGAATACCATTTCCGAAAGGTGTTTCTACTGCAAGCCGATATTGCATAAAAGGACTTATCTTTTTGGAGCGAAAAAAAGAGACCCCAAAGCCACTTTCTATCCAAAGATGTGGTCGTCCAAGTTGTCGTTTTAAGTTGTAATTACCTGCTCCATCTGACTCATACACTTCTCCAGGATAGAAGGAGTGCATGTAGCCTGCGGCAGGTACTAGATCGAGATAAGTGTCCTCAGCGATACGAAAAGCAAAATCGTACTCTACTTTTGCGTAAAAAGCAGAAGCTAATTCTCGATGGAAGTAATAACCTACACTGATATTTACTTGACGCAATCCTGTTCCTTTCTCTCGTGGTGCAAATCCATATTCAATCTCTGCGCCAGGATTCCATTGCTCGAAGCGGGTGAAAGGTAGTGAAACAGATTCTTGTTGGAAGGAAAGACTGATGCTTTGTGCGGTGAGCCAACTGCTCATTGTGCAGACCGACAAAGCTAGCAATTGCCATTTTTTCATTGTTTGTCGTTTATGCTATTTGTCGTTGATTAGCAAACAGCAGGTGATTAATTCAAAATATGACCACAAGGACGATGAAGACGGTCAACTTGACTTGTCTAGATGGTGGTTTGTGTTTGAAACAGCCAGTTTATTGGTTGAGACTGCCAGACTTTTATAACCAATTTTGGAAAGTAGATGCTTTTTCTTTGCTGATAAAAATGTCTTCCTCAAATAAAGTAGGCGATGTCAGAATGAGAAGAAGTTTTCGATTGGGAAGCTTTCGATAGCCTTTGATGAGCTGCCGATGAATGAGAATCTGTCGATTAGCTCTGTAAAATTGATGGGGATCGAGTTGATCTGTTAGTTGCCTTAATGATTTATTAGACCAATAACTTTTCTTTTCTAAAGTAATCACCTTGACCAATCTGTTCGTAGAAACGATGAGGGCTATTTCATCAGGAAATAACGAAAATTTTGTACTGCCTAATTGTACATTGATCTGTTGTGGCGAGAGCGATGCTGCGGTAATGTTTGGAGCGGTTTCGGTGACTGAAGTTGATTTCTCCTCATATATCAGATAGAGACAAACGTAGATGAGATTGATCAGCATAATAAGGGCAACCGAAAAAATAATATCGGTATTCCAATGATTGTCCCAGTAATCGCCCTTCATCCAAACTTTGACATACAGAAAAGTGAGCGATTCGATGAGCGCCATTAAGCCAACGATGCTGATCGACAATTGTAGTAAAATGCGTTTCGCAAAATGAGGTCGATATGGCAATCGCTGATCTAGGCATTTGATCCACTGCTTTAGCAGCCACAAATTCAGAAAAATAAGCGCAGAATTGTAGATCAGGTTATACCAATAGCTACGTAGCGTCACATAGTCTTTTATTTCTTCCCAACTAATGCCAATATGCTGAACAAGTAAAGTCAAAATAGGAATACCCATCCACCATACCCATCGGTCATGATCTAGATATTGACTTGGTGATGTACTCATTTCGTGATTCCCTTTTTACCCTGAAGAAGGGTACACCAAAGATAGGGATACCAACTGAAATGGTGTTACTAAAATCTGTAGCATCTACCCATTATACCCCAAACACAACCCACGATGCAACACCCGCTCGCCATCCACTTTCGAGTGATCGGCTTTATGCAGCGTACAGCCATTGTCCCAAATTACAATATCGCCTGCCTGCCAAGTATGGCGATAAATATTCTCTTCTTGTATGGAATGATCATAGCATTGCTGGACCAAGTCTTGTGAAGTGGCTTCGTCATATCCGCTCACGCTCGCACAACGCTGAGGCGTGGACATATAAATTGCTTTTTTGCCAGAAATGGGATGTACCAAAAAAGCTGGATGATCGGCGGCAGTTTCTGCTTCTTCATGCTCAGAAAGATCGAGGCGTGTGACGACATGTTTAAAGGTTTTGTCTTCTAGTTGCGACTTGATCTGTTCATTCAACGTATCGTACGCCCAATATTGATTAGTGAAAAGCGTCTCTCCGCCATTGGGTGGGACAGTGACAGCACGCAAAGCAGAATAAGCTGGCGGTCGCTGAAAATAACTGGAGTCAATGTGAAACCGACTTTTTACTTTCCCAATTCTGCCTGCATTGCTCACCACATTAAGATCGGGATGATCCTCAACTGGCGTCTCCCCAACCGTAAAAGTCAACGGCCCCAGCTTCTCCAAAAACTCCACAAACTCACCATCCGAGCAATGCTGATCGCGAAAGATCAATACACCATGTTCGCCTAGTAATTCTTTGACTTGTGTGGCTTGTGCTGGCGTCAATTCACTGAGTTTGATGTCTTCTACTTCTGCGCCTACGGGTTGTTTTTGTTGTATTTTCATGGTTGATTTCTTTTTATTTTATCTCACGCGATTCATCCAAATTCGTCCAGTCACCTCTCTCAAATCTCGTCCTTCTTCCTTTAGCATAGTTGAAATCATACTCGACTCACTAAACGACCAAAATAAGCCAGCTTCCAATAAATACGGCTGCCCAGTCGCCTCATGAATCCTAAAATCATACATCGAAAAATCCCGACAGCCCAATCGCTCATGCATTTTAGTCATCATCACAGCTATCTCTGTCTGCAAGGTTTTGCTGACTTCTGCTGGACATTGAGCTGGGACATACTGCTTTTCAGATTGCTCCAATAAATTGCCCTCCTCATCAAATTTATACTTATCCGTGCGCTCTCGAATCGGATGTTTTTTGCTGACCAAATACTCTATAAATGGAAGTGCTTCAAAGCCACCATCTTTTTCGATGATCGCCGCTCGAATTTCTCTGCCAGCGATATACTCTTCAATCAGAACTTCTTCATCAAATTGAAGTACTGAATCGATCGCTGCTTTTAATTCAGAAGGTGATTGCACAAGTGACAATCCATTAGAATTGTCCGTATTATTGGACTTCACGATGACGGGATATTGGAGCGAGACGTTCGTCAAATGGTCCGCTTGCTGACGCGTCAATCGAAGTCCTTTGGGCACTCGCACGCCTGCTTCTTCCGCCAATACTTTCGTCAGTTGCTTATCCTGTGCCATACTCGCCACATGCCCTGAAGCCCCGACAACAGGAATATTCAACACATCCTCAAAAAAAATCCGCAAACTCGTCAATCCTTTCTGACAAAAAAGATGAGGAACGACCAAGTCTACTTCTTCCACCAATTCAATCATTTGACTCAGCGATACCTTGTCAGGCATTGCTTCCAAATCTGCTGTCACCACCCATTTACCATCAGGATAAACTACTGCAAACAACAATTTAAATCCTTTTGGCTGCACCACTTCTTTGGCATACAAAAGTGATAGATCAAAGAAGAACTGGTCGGTCGGCGAACCCACCAACTGAAGCGCGATATACTTCGATTTTTCCTGATCTGTACTCATATTCTCAAAATCAATATTTAATGCTGAAGTATTCCGAAATCCGAAATGATAAATCCGCTAGTCTCCCCCAGGCACAATCAACTTCCCAATATTAAAATCGATCCGTGTCCAAGGAATTTCCTGCTTTATGGTTCGTAAGATTTGATAGGGAATGTTGATGTGATTATTGAAGAAAAACGGCAATGGATCATCCCAAGAAAAGACTGCTTCCTTGCCTGTCCACATTCGATTCAAGTAGAAAAAAGCGTCTTCTAAACTTTCTGCTTTGATGATTCTATACAATTCGTGATAGAGCCAAAAAGTATGTCCGCTTTCATCATTTGGGAGATAAGTTTTAGTGGTATTTCCGAGGTCATAATAGGCTTTTGCTCCTGATAATTGATTGTGAAATAAAGTGATCGCAGAGTGCGTACGCGGATTGCATTCTATCGGGGTGACCGTATCGTCGTCTTGAATGATAAAATCAAAAGACAACTGTCCTGTCGTGCCCAATTGTTGAATGAAAGAAGTCACCCAAGCTCTAACATTGGGCAAATCCAACATCTCGTAATTGACCTGAAAAGGCGAAGAATCGGAGCAGATATACAGATTCATATCACCATTTTGAGTAGTCGTGTGGGTGCAGACTTCTCGCCCTTCGATGAACTCTTGCAACACCCAAGTATCGTTTTCACTGATCGGCAACGCCATGACGCGCTCTTGCCAACCTTCATGCGGGATCGTCCGCAAATCCAAGCGATAAACTGGATCGTATGCTATTTTTTTGAGGATGTAGCGTTTGCCATTGGTGAAATTCATGGAGAGCAATTGTTGCTTATTATCTATCAAATAAGACTCTGGTACAGACAACCCAAATTGCTTACTCAACTGAATAAACTGATGCTTGTCGTCGAGCTGCTTCACGATGTCTTCATCGACATGAAAGACTTTGGTGAAAGCTGGAAAATTAGGTTTTGCTTTGGCATCATAAAAAGCGGCTTTTGGACTTGCCACTGGCACGAATAAATCTACTTTTTCGCGCTCCGCAATCTCCACCAACGCTTCACAGTAAGCTCGTCCATCACCTTCTATTTTTGGGATGATAATGTAGGTATCAACAGCATACGAAAAGCGCGTTCCACAGAACTGATAAGGCTTGGTTTCGGCAATGATAACACGGTCGCCCATCGCATGAAACATTCGTGCTAGTTGCAGACATTTGGTCATTTTTCCACCTGTGAGCAGTATTGTTCTACCGCTGTATTCCGTTGGTTTCGAGCCAGATAGCTCTAGCCGAATTTGCGCAATAGCCACCAGTAAAAAAGAAGGAATAGCGCCTAACGCCAGCCCAAAAAGCACCAAAATAGATCGTATAAAATCGGTAAATCTAAGCGACACGACGGATAAGAGTTACGCCATCGCGCAACGGCAAAAGTACTTGCTGTACTCGCTCATCATCGCGGACGAATTGATTAAAATGTTCCAAGGCTTTTCCATTTTCGGAGACTGGTTCAGCACCATAAACTTGTCCCATAAAGAGCGTATTATCGACGCAAATGAGTCCTCCTTTTTGGATCAAATTTTCTTCCAAAATGGTCTTGTAATAATTCAAGTAACCAGTTTTATCTGCATCAATAAAGACTAAATCAAACGTTACTTTCGCCTTCGCCAATTCTCTTAAAGTTGCTATGGCGTCACCTACTTTAATTTCTATCTTGCTGCCATGCGGACTTTTTTCCCACTGTGATTTCGCAAAATCAGCTGTAAATTGATCGTATTCTAGAGCGATTAGTTTCCCATCATCAGGTAAAGCTTCTGCCATCGCCAAAGACGCATAACCAGTAAATGAACCAATCTCCAAAATGCGTTTTGCACCTGAAATTGAGGTCAATAGCTGCAAAAACTGTCCTTCCACTGCGCCCGACACCATTTCTTTCTCCAATTGCAGCTCTGTTTGGCCTCTATTGAATGCGCCATCCCAATCTATCGCATTGGTCTCCGCTTCCAATCTATCCAAATCCTCAGAAGGCGAACTCGTATGCTCGGCGATATAATGATCCAGCGGCGTCGCCAAATCCAGACATTCTTGCAATGAGTCTAGATAAATGGGATAGGCACTGGTATCACGCATGAGTTTTTCGAGTGCCTGAAGTTTGGAGGTTAGGATGGAATGAGGAGTGATGGGACGGTGGGTTTGTTCGGTTGTGGTAACCATGTATTTATTTTTGAAACACATAGGAACAGGATCAGTAGGGACATAGAAGGTTCGAACAAGCTATGTTTTCTATGTGCCTATGTGTTTTTTAATCAATTAAGCCGCATAAGCCATCTGACGCGACGCCTGTGCTTCCTTCTTCAACTCTGCCCAGCTCGTCACTCCCAAATGATCCAGCACCAAATCAGCGATATTTTCCACTTGCTCATCATGAAAATCCCCCAACGTAGCTACCGTAAAAACATCTGCTGCTTTGGCTGCTAAAAGAGAAGTTAAAGAGTCTTCAATCGCCACACATTCTGATGCTTCTAAATTGAAATGTCGAAGTGCATTTTGGTAAGCATCGGGAGCAGGTTTGCTATTGTTGATGTCGGTGCGATGAAAAATGTGATCGAAATGGTCGGCAGTGAGTTCGCCATTGGAAGCTTCAATCAACGCATTGGTATTGGCTTCGTAGGTAGAAGTGACCCAAGCAACAATCGCACCATCTGCTTTTGCACTTTTAATCAATTCGATCAAACCAGTTCGTGGTTTCAACTGATCTTTTCGCACCAGTTCACCAGCAATTTCCGTCTTTCGCGCATGAATTTTATCAATTTTGGATTGCTCTAATGGCTGTCCTGTCGCACTAGATAAAACTTCTAGTCGCAGCTTGCCACCATTACTTTTCAGCAATTCTTTGTAGGTGTCTTTGTCCCAATTCCAACTCAATCCATTTTCTTTCATGGCTTGATTATAGGCTCTGCGTTGGTAATCAGAAGTCTCTGTGACCACGCCGATGGAACCGATAAATAAGGCTTTGATATTCATTTTTTTAGACTTTAGATGCCGAGGTGTCGGCACAAGTTGTATTGACCCAATGACTTATGGACAATTTCAGGTTACCTCACGCTTTGCTAAAGTTGCGCGTGGTAAGGCAGAAGAGCTACTTTGGTAAAGCTTATTTTGTCCACGAGTTGATCTGTCAGTACATTTAGATAATAGATACTAGACAATAGACTTGTTCATTGAATAGTTACAGATCAGCTAATTATTCCTGATTTGTTTGTCTAATAGCTAAAGCGATTAGGTGATTTAATTTATAATATTGAGATTAGACATTAGATCGCTTAAATAACTGAAAATCAGATATATATATAATGATTTTCGGTCTATCATCTAATATCTATCGTCTACACTTCTATACTTTTGCCATTTCCGCCTCCAGAAGCGGAGAATATGCTACTGTAGAAGGATCTTCTAATCCCACTTCGCTACAATGCGACTCTACGCCCAATCCTTGTCGCGGATAAGTTTCGCAGATAGCTTTATAGCCTGCCATTGCTTTTTGCAATTCCTCGAAAGTCAAGCGATTCAGATAGCCACATTCGCCGATCTTACCTTTTGGAAGTGGTGCAACTAGATTGCCACCGCGCTTTTCGATCACTTTGACCTGACCTTTGTAGATCAATTCCGTATCATCAAGAATTGGATGCCAAAGGCTGAGTTCAAAATCGCTGATGAGTTTCAAAATACGATCGCGCTCTTCTTCACTGATCCAACCTTGCAAATAGCTCAAGTGCGCTCCGAAGCCCATACCACAACCAACCGCATGACCATGCAACATACCCGATGGAATTTCATAGCCCGGCGACCAAGTGTGACCAAAAGCATGAGGACGACATTGATGAGTTTCGTAAAGATTGTCATATTCCGCTTCTACGTAGCTGCACATAGAGAGTGCGAGGATGCGATTGGCTTTGTCGCTCAATTCTTTATTATCTGTATCCAGCCCAAATTGAGAATTGACCAACTCTATGCCAGTTTCTTCCAATAAGTCAAACAACTCCTCGTTTTTGACGGACGCCATTTTGATAATTTCCGCCACACCATGCCGAATCCAACCAGTGCGAAGCGTCTTGAAGAACGTCCGATCCGTCAATGTCAACACTGGCGCGTGATAAGAGCCAAATAGATTTTTGAAGCCAAATCCATCGCAACAAGTACGTGGAGAAGGACCAGCATCTATGCCAGAAACGATAGAAGTCGCCAACATCACATAAGGTGTATTTCGATGGTAAAGCGCACAAGCCAAACCACCAATATCCGCAATGACACCACCACCGACGATCAAAACTGGCTCTTGTCTAGAGACACCCAATCGCTTGAAATCAGCGAGTAATTTTTCGACCATGTGGATGCCTTTATCGATCTCCATGGCGCGATAGACCAAAGGTTTGATTTCGATATTATGATGCTCAAAATAAGCGATTACTTCATCGCCAAAATATTCTTGGACATTAGAGTCAATGACGCAGATACACTTGCCGAGCGGTTTGTAAAGATCGCGTAGAATAGTATTGTCATGATCTAAAATACCTTCTTCGATATGGATTTCGGTCATCGTAGAAGTGGACATCACCGCTTCGATATGACTGTGATTTTCATTGGAATTCACTTTTCCGGTTGAAGTTCGGTAAGGAGAAGTGGGATAGATCGCATGAGGATCGTGGACTTCTAAGTCATTGAGCAACTCGATGACCTCCTTATTTTCGCTATACTGAAGGAGCAACTTTGAGATATTTGTATTGCTTTCGGTGTGATGAAGCGCAGTTTCTGACAATTGCTGCCAATCTTCACTTTTTTCAGGTATAATTTCTTCTGCGAGCTGACGGACTAGAATAAAAAACTGACCGGCAGGCAAGGCATAAGCAGAGCGCAACCGACGTAGCAGACTTACGGCTTTGTTGGATAGTCCTTTCGGCAAATCCTCAATAAGTGTCATCGAAAAGGCGTCAACACTCCGAAGCGCTTCCATAAAGATGTGGAAATTTTCATCCTTCATCATCAAGCTCAAATCGGCCTGAGGTGTGATCTTTTGGAGCAGCAGTGGAATCTCTTTCTGTAATTCTGTTTTAATCATAATAAATGATAGTTGAAGTGCTAGAAGTGATTAATAATTGTTATGCGTGATGATGCCAAAGCGGGTTTCTAGTTTCGCTGTTGGAGTCGGTCGATAGAATGACCAACGGTCATTTTTGTTCGGAAAAAAACTATTTTTTCAGTCCATTATCAAGAATCCTATTGAATAAGTTAATCATAATATCAATGTCAAGATTGTCATATTCTTTAAGGAGATTTTTGCGTACTTCCAGAAATTCGGTCATCCCAACACTCACCACCCAAAGGACGTGGGTTAATGTTTTAGGCTTTATATCTGCTGCGATTTCGCCAGTCTGCTGTCCTTTTTGGATCAAGTAAATGATATAATTGGTGATGGCATGACTTCGTCTGACGTAATTTTGAGTGAAACGATCAAACTCTAATTTTTCGACATAAAAAATGAGATTACTATACTGCGGATAAGTCTTTGAATACTGATAGTGAGCGGAACAAATCGTCTTTATTTTGCCCAAATAGGAGTCTTCTTGATCTGCTGCTTTCTGGAAAGTTTGATGTAGTAAGTCAAGTGCTTTTGCACCTAGTCTGGCAAGAATACTATTTTTATTTTCATAATAATTATAAATCGTACCTTTTGCGATCCCTGCTTTTTCAGCTACTTGATTGACTGTAAAATGGTCGATACCCACTTCTAGCAGTACTGCCTCAGCAGCCGCTATGATCTGTTGTTCTCTTGCGTCTAGCCGCTCTTGATTTTTATGCTTCATTGACAATGACCATCGGTCAATTTATGAAGCGTCTAACAGGAAGTGTAATGAAATGTTCGGAAATCATCTTTAAGATGAGCCAACCTACGATAGGTGAGCAAATTGATTGAGAGCCCAACTAAAAATAGCAAAACTTATCATAGTGTATCGGACTTTGTAATGGTCACAACAACTCCTTACACGCCTTGTAGAGATCTTTCCATTCTTTCCGGCTTCGTACCACAGTCTCCAAATATTCGCGCCACACCTGTTCGTCTTGATTGGGCGATTTTATGACTGCTCCGGTGATGCTCGCTGCCAGATCAGTAGCTTTCAGATCACCATTGCCAAAGTGAGCCGCTAGAGCCCGACCATTATTGACGACAGAAATAGCTTCTGCGGTGCTCAGTGTACTGCTCGGGGACTTTAGGTTGGTCTGTCCATCTGTGGTGACGCCATCTCGCAGCTCTTTGAAGATAGTGACCAGCCGAGTAATCTCCTTTTCCACGCTTTTGATAGGCGGCAATTCCAGTGCTTCTCCAATAGCATCCACACGTGTAGTCACGATTTGGACTTCTTCTTCTATCGTTTTGGGTAGTGGCAAGGTGACCGTATTGAAGCGACGGCGAAGGGCACTCGATAATTCATTGACACCTTTATCGCGAGTATTAGCAGTAGCGATTAAGTTGAATCCTTGACGAGCTTGAATTTCTGTATTCAACTCCGGGACAGGTAGAATTTTTTCGGACAGTAAAGTAATCAAGGCATCTTGAACATCCGCCGGAATCCGTGTCAGTTCTTCCACACGCACAATTCTACCTTCTTGCATGGATTTCATCACCGGACTAGCTACCAGCGCTGCTTCGGAAGGACCTTTGGCAAGTAGCTGTGCATAATTCCAGCCGTATCGTAATGCCGTTTCATCTAGACCCGCCGTACCTTGTACCAGATAAGTAGACTGACCAGAGATGGCTGCTGCCAAATGCTCTGACACCCAAGTTTTGGCAGTGCCGGGTACACCCACAAGTAGTAAAGCACGATCTGTAGCTAGCGTCGCTACCGCAATTTCCATGAGTCGCCGACTACCAAAATACTTAGGCGTGATAATCGTCCCGTCTTCCAGTTGTCCGCCCATCAAATAAAGTACTACTGCTTGTGGCGATAGGTTCCAACTGGTGGGACGCTGTCGTTCATCTGCTGCGGCTAAGGCTTCCAGTTCTGTGCTAAATTGATCTTCTGCATGAGGGCGAAGGATGTTTGACATGCGTTGCTTTTTTTCTTTTTTGCTCAAATTAGAAACTGTCCATTTTCATAAATCTTTTCCTCATCTGCAAAAATCTTGCCACCATTTCGCATATCTGTTATCATATCCCAATGGACGGAAGATGTATTTTTGCCGCCTGCTTGCAGGTAGGATTGACCGATTGCCATGTGGACAGTGCCGCCTATTTTTTCGTCGAATAGAATGTTCTTCGTGATACGCTGGATGTTGTAATTATTGCCGATAGCTGCTTCTCCAAACCGGCGCGTGCCTTCGAGTGAAAAGATTTCATCCAAAAAATCTTTGCCTTCACTTGCTTCCCATTTTTCGATATATCCATCCTTCACCCAAAGCTGTACATCGCGGACTGTTCTGCCTTGATAAAGCGAGGGCAGAGAGAAATAAATCGTGCCATTAACGGAGTTTTCGACAGGTGACGTGTAGACTTCTCCTGAAGGCATATTGGTCTGTCCATCCGAATTGATCCAAGTCCTACCTTTCGTACTGAACTCAATATCAGTGCGTTGCGTCACATATCGTACTTTACTGCAAGTGTTTAGATGATCGACAACACCTTGCTGTTGTTCTCGTACTTTGAGCCAAGCAGCAGTTGGATCTTCATGATGCAAATTGCAAGCGGTGTATACAAAATTGGTGTAGTCTTCGAGACTCATTCCGGCTTCCTTCGCCGTTGCTAGAGTCGGATATTGGCAGAGCGAACGCTTGAGTTCTCTAGTGGCTGTTCGTTTGCTATAAATGTCTCGATAAGGCGTATAGGCAAGCTGCCTTTTCTTTCTTTTCTCTAAATGTGTCGGCTTACTTTCTGTATCCTCAAACGGAGCACGGATGTATAAGTAAGCATCGAAGTGCTGCATCGCCTCCTTATACAAATTGGAAACATAATCAAATTGCTCATCAAAGCTTGCTTCTTCCATGAAAATATCCCCTCGTCCCTGAAACCAAATATCCGTTTCTACGATCCCGCCGCGTCGCGTCGCTAGTCGATAAATCTCTTTGACCAAAGGTGCTGCCAATAAGCTAGACTGAATGAATAGCTTCTCTTTAGGTTGTATCTCTAGTGAGTAGTCCACTAGGAGTTGTGCGTATTTTTCGAGCATTTGTTTTAAGACTTTAGACAGTAGATGGTAGATTTTAGACCGCTGACATAGCTATGATTAGCGAATTTGACATTCGTAATTCGTCATTTGAAAGTTACCATTGTTTTGCCTGATACGGATAGCGGATTTCGTACTGTTCCTTCACCATTTCACCAAGCTTATCTCGCAAAATATCGATGTTCTCTTGATTTTGAGCAGAAATGAAGACATTTTCGGCATCAAATTGGCTGCGGAGATTACTACGAAGCTCTGCTTCTAATTCTTGCTGTGTCTCCGGATCTAGGTAGTCGTCGAAGTAGCGTTCGCGATACAGATCCATTTTGTTGAAAACGTACAACATCGGTTTATCCAAAACGCCTAGATCGCGTAAGGTCTCATTGACGGCGTGGATGTGTTTTTCGTATTGCGGATGCGCCACATCGACGACATGCACTAGAATATCACTTTCGCGCGTTTCATCTAGCGTCGATTTGAAACTCTCGATCAAGTGAGTCGGTAGTTTTCGGATAAAACCGACGGTATCAGAAAGCAAGAAGGGCATCGTCCCAAAAACGACTTTTCGGACAGTTGTATCTAGAGTCGCAAATAGCTTATTTTCTGCAAAAACATCTGATTTACTGAGGACATTCATCAAAGTAGACTTCCCGACATTGGTGTAACCGACCAAGGCGACACGTACTAAGGAGCCTCGATTTTTACGGCGTGTTTGGTTTTGGCGATCTATTTTGTCCAATTGCTTTTTGAGCAAGCTAATTTTGTCTCTTACAATACGTCTGTCCGTCTCAATCTCTTGCTCACCAGGTCCGCGCATCCCGATACCACCACGCTGTCGTTCCAAGTGCGTCCACAATCCTCTCAATCTCGGTAATAAATACTGCATTTGAGCGAGTTCGACTTGCGTTTTAGCTTGAGCTGTTCTGGCACGACCTGCAAAAATATCCAGAATCAAAGAACTTCGATCTACGATTTTGACTTTCAGTTCTTTCTCCAAAATGGAGACTTGTTTGCCAGTCAGGTCATCATCAAAAATGACCATAGTAATCTCCTCGTTGTCTTCTACATATTGAACGATTTCTTCCAGTTTCCCTTTCCCGATGAACGTGCGAGAATCAATATGTGTCATACGCTGCACATAGCGTTTGACGACTTTTGCACCCGCGGTGAGGGCTAGAAATTTCAGTTCATCCAAGTGCTCTCTGACTTCTTGCGGATCATCTTTTTGCCGAATGACACCGACCACAATCGCGTGCTCTGTTTCTTTTCGTAATCCTTTCTTTTCGTTGGAACCACCAACGTTCCATTCTGCCATGTAGTGTTGTTTAGTTTGTTAGGAGCCAACTTCCAGTTAGTTTCTAACTCGAGTCGCTCTCATTGAGTATTGATAACGTATGGCTCTTAATTTCCGTTCAACCCATTTTCTAGTTACCCGAAATTCGACTAAAAAAAGGCTGCGCACCCAAATGAGTACGCAGCCTTCCTAAAGTATGGTAAAAGTGAACCTAAACCCTCATCGACTCCCTCAGTCCACCAAGAGGCGAACCTTTAAAAATCGAAGTGGTATCATCAATCCCTTTGACTTCCAAAGTGACATTCCTGAGATTACCATGATATTTGAAGTTTTCAAAGATTTCTAGAATGTCAGGATGTACCGTCCTCGCATTGGTCGCATCAACGATGACATGAGCACCATTAGGGACAGTCTCCAACGTATTTTGAATGGCTGCTTTATTCAAAAAGCTTACATCTTCACTCAATTGAATTAAAATAGGCTCACCCGCTACATACGTTTTTGGGTCGAAATGATAAGGTAGCTTGTAGTTGTTCCACAAAATCTGAACGATGGCAACCGCCAATCCAAGGCCTATACCAACTAACAAGTCCGTCAATAAAATACCGATGATGGTCACCAAAAATGGAATCAATTGTGACCAACCTAATTTATACATCTGCTTAAAGACAGCAGGTTTCGCTAATTTGAAACCGACCACCAAAAGGATGGCTGCCAAAGAAGCATAAGGAATGCGGTTGATGACATTCGGTATCGTGATGACACAAACCAAAAGTAAAATACCGTGAAAAAAAGCGGACATTTTTGTCTTCCCACCGGACTGAATATTGGCTGAACTTCGGACGATCACTTGTGTAACAGGAAGCCCACCGATCAGTCCACTCGCAAAGTTGCCTGCTCCTTGCGCCAAAAGCTCTCGATTGGTAGGGGTGACGCGGCGTTGTGGGTCTAGTTTATCAGTTGCTTCTACACAAAGCAAAGTCTCCAATGATGCTACAACTGCAATCGTCGCGCCTACTATCCATACTTGAGGATTTGTGATTTGGCTGAAATCGGGAAAAGTCAAAAAGCCTACTAAATCGCCTATTCCTTCGCTGACAGGAATCGTCACGAGCTGTTTTGGCAACAACGCCATAGTGCCACCTTGGAAAACTTCATATAAAACAATCCCAAGGACAACGACCACCAAAGGACCTTGAATAATAGACGTAAATCCTAATTTTTTCATAAACGGTTGTTCCCAAAGGATCAATATAGCTAAACTAATCGTACTGATGACGATTGCGCCTAGTGTGATCTGACCTGCTCCCGTGGTGATCTCCCCAAACATATTATAAAGCTGGATGAAAATGTTCCCGCCCGTCAGGGTAAGGTCACTTTCAGGTCCTATCGCATACCCGATAACGTAAGGTAATTGCTTTAAGAATATGTAGATACCAATACCTGCCAACATCCCTTTAATCACCGCCGATGGAAAATAATAGCCGATGACACCAGCTTTCAAAATCCCTAGTACAAATTGTATGACACCTGCGATGACGACTGCCAAAAGAAAGACATCAAATGCCTCTAAATCGATGATGGCATTCAAAACAATGACCGCCAGACCTGCTGCCGGACCACTCACGCCTAATGGGGATCCACTCGCCAGAGCGACAACTGTACCGCCCACTATACCAGCGATCAGTCCGCTGAACGGAGGCGCACCAGAAGCGACAGCAATACCAAGACAGAGTGGAAGCGCGACGAGAAAGACGACGACACCAGCGGGTAAATCATGTTTGAGCTGACTAAATAAGCCTTGCTTTTGATCCATAATTTTAATTTGAGTTTAGTTGTATTATGTTTATGAAAGTGAAGGTGAATCAATGATGTGTGGGAAAATTGTCGAAATATTGATCTGATAGTAAAGCTATATTAACCTAATGGATGCCGACTTTGTTGATGTTGCCCGATTATTCTCACATTGAAATCATCGTTACTAAAAAAAAGGCTAAAACTGGTGGCAGATAAGAAAAGTGATACTATCATCGCAGAAAGGTTCATTAAAACAAAACAAAATGAGAATACCAAAAATGCTAGGTCTCTTTGCCATCGCTTTAACATGGATGACTGCTTGTAAGAAAGCTACCTAGATCAGATGCACAAATTGTATATTTAAAGAAACAAAACGATCATTGCTATGAAGTTACATATTTCCACATATATTGTCATCTTAATTTGCTGTATTGTCATATCAACTCAAGCTCAGGAAATACCGCGTTTTGGAGCACAAGACGGTCTCGCCATCGTCGAAATGGAGTCGCTAATCGTTCCTGATGCTTGGCGAGTGGATACAACGACTCGCGGATTTACCGGAAGTAGTTACTTGAATTATAGAGGAAGCAATTTATTCAATACACCTGGCGATCATAAAATGACGGTGGAAATCTTGATCGCTTAAGGCAGTAGCAACACAGAACATAATAATAGCTGGCTGAGATGTCGAGATGTCTCCGAATTTTATGCTGAAAGGGGCAGCAGTCGAGTTTATCCAAAAGGCAGTGGTCGCACGCCTAATCCCGAAGGCTCAGGGAAAAATGGATGGTTCAAAATTTATCAAAACAATCTGGGCAGCTGGACATGGGCAGCCAATACCAACGACAATGATCCGCATCAGATCTTTATGGAATTTGATACCGTAGGTATTTATACAATTGAAATTGCCGGACGCTCGCAAGGACACGCTATTGATCAGTTTGTGTTGCATCATAGTGACATTCCTACAGGTTCAGCCACTAATATCAATCGTCCAGAATCGCCACGCTTCAATCCAGTTAGTACTACGAAAATCATTAGACAGCCACTCAATATCTATCCTACGGTCGGCAATGAAATGGTTACGCTCGAACTACCAACGCATCAAGCTATCCAACTAGGTAGAAATTACTACTGCTCATCTTGTCAAAGGTTGGTACATACTTCGTATTCAGATCAAAAATGAGTTGTATCATGCTCGATTTATGAAAGAGTAAGTATTTGTTAAGGCGAGTGGGATAGGAACGCAGCCTGTCCCGAATATTTCGGGGGATAAAACGGATCGAACTAATTTTCGCGGGTTCTCTGTGTGAGTAACAATCTTCTTTCATATATCTGTTCGCATCCGTTTAATCTGTCTAATCCATGTTCTCATTAATCCTCGCTCTACATTTCTATATATCTGTCAAAATTTCCCCCTTCCAAATCCAAAATCGGTAGAACACTCTGATTTCATTATCTTCGCTTCAAACAATGCGAAATATGAACAAACAGATGCTTCTTATCGCGCTACTAATTATCGGTTTCCTACCGACTCAAGCGCAAGAAAAACTCCCAAAAGATACCCTTTCTAAAACATTTCATGGACTCGAGTGGCGAAGTATCGGCCCTTTTCGAGGCGGTCGCTCCAATGCGATCACAGGCGTTTTGGGCGACCCAATGACTTACTATTTTGGTAGCGTAGGCGGTGGCGTTTTCAAAACGACCGATGCTGGTGTCAGCTGGAAAAACATCACTGATGGCTACTTCAAAACTGGCTCTGTCGGTGCGATAGCAATTGCTGATAGCGACCCAAATGTGATTTATGTCGGTATGGGCGAACATGCCGTTCGTGGCGTGATGACTTCCCACGGAGACGGGATGTACAAGTCAATGGATGCAGGAAAAACGTGGCAACACATCGGTTTGCCTGACTCTCGACATATTGCTGAAATTCGGATTCATCCAACCAATGCTGACTTAGTGTATGTAGCAGTGCAAGGTGCGCTGCATAAAGGAAATAAAGAGCGTGGCGTTTACAAAAGTGAGGATGGTGGTAAAAACTGGACACAGATTTTGTACGTCGATGAAAATACTGGCGCAGCCGATTTGAGTATAGATATCAGCAATCCGCGCATTTTGTATGCTGGCATGTGGGATCATCGTCGCCTGCCTTGGAAAGTGCAAAGTGGTGGAGAAGGTAGTGGTTTGTACAAATCAACCGATGGTGGAGCCAACTGGACAAAGCTAGAAAAAGGCTTGCCGAGTGAGTCAGGAAAAGTCTCGATTGACGTAAGTCCTGCAAACTCCGATGTCGTCTATGCGAATATCGAAGCGGAAGGCGAAAAAGGTGGTGTTTATCGCTCCAACGATGGTGGCATGAGCTGGTCACAAACTTCCAAAGATCGCATTACGATTGCGAGAGCGTGGTACTATATCGAAATCTTTGCTGATCCAAAAGATGAGAATAAAGTCTATGTCTTGAATGCTCCAATGCTGAAGTCCATCGACGGCGGCAAGACCTTCAAACCGATCTCCAATCCACACTCTGACCAACATCACCTGTGGATTAATCCTGCCAATACAGAAAATATCGCTCTAGCGAATGATGGAGGTGCTTGCGTCACTTTCAACGGCGGCAAAACCTGGAGTACCCAACAAAATCAGCCGACCGCTCAGTTTTATCGCGTCATTGCGGATAATCGTTTTCCATATTACATCTACGCAGGTCAGCAAGACAATTCTACCGTAGCGATTGCGAGCCGAACGAGTGGCGGCGGCATTGGCTGGAAAGATTGGTATCCTGTGGCAGGTGGCGAAAGTGCATTTTTGGCATTCGATTCCAACAATCCACGCTACGTTTATGGCGGTAGCTATCAAGGCAATATTTCGGTTTACGATCACAAGACAGATATGACCAAAGACATCATGGCATATCCAGTTTTGGGATTAGGTTCTGTGCCGAAAGATATGAAATATCGCTTCAATTGGAATGCGCCTATCGTGGCTGCACCTCAAAATCCTGACATCATTTATCATGCAGGAAATGTGGTCTTAAAATCGACAGATCGTGGGCAAAGTTGGGCAGAAATTAGTCCTGATTTGACACGAAATGATAAAAGCAAACAAACCGCTGGCGGTGGTCCATTCACCATCGAAGGAGCCGGTGGCGAGAATTACAACACCATTAGTTATATGGTCGCTTCGCCTCATGAGCAAGGCACGCTTTGGGTCGGAACGGATGATGGTTTAGTGCATTTGACACGCGATGATGGTAAAACTTGGACAGCTATCACACCACCGAATATTGGAGAAACACTCATCAATTCTATTGAAGTGTCGCCCCACGATGCTGCTACAGCTTATGTAGCCGTCACGAATTATAAATTCGGTGATTTTCAACCGATTATTTACGTCACAAAAGACTATGGAAAATCTTGGTCGAAGCGTGTGAAGGGTATTGAAAAAGAAGATTATGTTCGCGTCGTGCGTGAAGATCGAAAAGTGAAGGGTCTATTGTATGCTGGAACAGAAACTGGCATTTATGTCTCTTTCGATGATGGCAAAAATTGGCAGCGTTTTCAGTCTAATTTACCTGTGACACCAATTTTGGATTTGACGATTCAAGACAATGATTTGATCGCGGCAACTTCGGGACGCGCGTTTTGGATTTTGGATGATTTGAGTGCATTGCAAACAACAAAAGGTCAGCCAACTGAACTTGCCATTATGCAACCCAAAGACAGCTATCGTTTCAATGTCGGGTCTTCGGGACGTTCTGGAGGCAGTCAAGGTCAAAACCCACTAGGCGGTGTCATCATCGACTATTTTGTGCCAGACAGTGAAGACAGTTCTGCCCTCGTTTTGGAAGTCATCAATGCAGATGGACAAGTTATCCGTTCTTATTCGAGTGAGAAAAAGAAAATGAAATCCTTTCCTGGCGGACCACCTCCAGCTAAAACTTTATCGACTAAAAAAGGTGTCAATCGCTTCAATTGGGATATGCGCACTGAGACCTTGCCTGCTGTGGAAGGTGTATTTGTACTCGGCGACTATCGTGGAGGTATTGTACCACCTGGCGACTATACATTTCGATTGAAAAGAGCCGATGAAGTGAGTGAAACACAAGTCACCGTTCAGCCGCATCCAGATGTAGAAGCAACAGCGGAAGATTATGAAGCGCAAGCCGAACTGATGATGTCGGTAGAAGATAAAGTCCGCGCCATGCACGATGCGGTCAATGAGATGCGCGAAGTGAAAAGTCAGTTGTCGGCATTAGAGAAAATGCTGCGCAAAAATGAAGGTACAACTGCGCTTGCTGATACTTCTAAAGCTATCATTGAATCGGTAGAAGCTTGGGAGCGCAATTTGATTCAGCCAGATCAAAAGACATTTCAGGATGTCATCAATTTCCCAAATCAGTTGAATGCCGAATTGATGAATTTGAAGAGCCGAACGGATGGCTACATGCCGCAACCGACAAAAGGTGCAAAGCAGCGATTAAAAGATTTGGGCGAAGAATGGACAACGTATCAGCAGTCCATGCAAGGTGTTTTGAATCGCGTTAACGCGTTCAACAAAGCTTATCAGCAACAGTCGATTCCTGCGGTGCAAGTGCCAGCCGGTTTGACGCGACCGTAATACACTTAGCAGGTTGTCGTTTCCCACGACGACCTGCTTTTAACGGATTCTTTAAAGAAAACGAGGGCTTGATAGGAAACCAAACCCTCACATAAGCTTTTCCTTTTGATCGACTTACTCATCGTCTGCACCTACTTCCTCACCGTTTTTCTTGTCGCTTTTTCTGGTCGCCAAAAAACAGAAGAAGCCAATGTCGAATCCTACTTTCTCAGCAATCGTAATCTGCGCTGGTATTCGGTGGCACTTTCCACTATTGCTACGAATGTCCAAGGTTATCAGTTTTTGGGCATGATGGGTTCGGCTTACTTATACGGTCTAGCGCAAGCAAATCTGGAGATCAATGCGATGCAAGGCATTCTGATGGCAGCTTTTATTTTTGTGCCGCTTTACTTGAAAGATCGTATTGTTACTATTACGCAATTCATTCAAAAGCAATTGGGAAAAACGGTTGCGCTTTGTTATTCGGCTGCCAATTTACTGCTTTTTTCGACGATCACATTAGGCGCAGCTCTCTTTTGGGGCGCGTATGCTGCCGATTTGGTATTTGCAGATTACTTGTCCTTCATCAGTGAAGTCAGAATCGTTCGAGTAAGTGTGATTTTGATTGGACTGGGTGTGTTTTCGGCGACTTATACTTATCTCGGCGGCTTAGGCGCAGTCGTCAAAACGGATTTGATTCAGTTTGCGATTTTGTTGGGTGGTGGATTGGCGGTGTTGCTCATTTCGATTCATCATCTAGGTGGTTGGGAGCAACTCTATGTCAAAACGCCTGACTTGATGCACTTGCATTTGCCAGCCGATCATCCACAATTGCCGTGGATTCACATCTTCGGTTTGTTTTTGCTAAATATAAATTATTGGTGTGCCAACCAAAGCGTTGTGCAACGCTCTTTGGCTGCCCAAAACTTACGAGAAGCACAGATTGGACTGATGTTTGGCGGTGTGATGAAGTATGTGATGGCGGTTATTATCGTAGTACCTGGTATTGCTTTGGTGGGCATTTTGGGCGAAAATGGCTTGAGTGAGCCAGACATGGCATTTCCGTATTTAGTGAAAACGTATTTGCCGATTGGCGTCAAAGGAATCATTCTATGTGCGCTTTTTGCGTCGCTAATGAGTACTGTCGATTCGACTTTCAATTCGCTTGCCACGCTTTGGTCGGTCGATATTTACAAAGGCTATATCAAAAAAGAAGCCACTGAAAATGAAATGGTCAAAGCCGGGAAGCAAACGATTCTGGTGACACTTTGCACAGGTATTTTGATGGGCTTGGTGTTGATGTATTTGAAATTTGAGAATCCAGAAGCTGCATTTACACACACTTTAAATTCGATGCGCTACTATATCAATTGTGGCATTGTCGTCATTATTTGCACGTCGGCTTTCTTGTTGACTCCAAACAAAAAAGTAACGCTTATTGCTGTTTTGGCAACTGTTCCGTTACAGTTTATCGTCATTGCACTCTTTCCAGACATCAACTATTTTGTGCGGGCGATGTGGGTGATTTTGATCGCTTTGATCGTAGTGATTTTAGCATCTTTGAAAGGTGGTTTTCAACAAAATATCATTCAGTACAATTCGAAGCGGACGCTGGCGATTGGGATTGGGTTGGCGGTGTCTTTGGTGGTGTTGCATGTAGTCTTTCACTAATGAAGGACAGTACAGGTTGATCTTATGGTCGAAAAGGACTATTTTTGGCAAAAGACTATAAACGCTTAACCTATTTTCTATCACTAAAAACATTAGATCATGTCTCCAATTAATTATTTCACTAAAGTATTGAAAAACTATGCCGTATTTGAAGGTCGTGCACGACGCTCCGAATATTGGTACTTTTATTTATTTACCACCTTGATCTCATGGGGTTTGATGGCAGTTGATACGGCTATGGGACTGGAAGATTTCGGCATATCTTTGATCTGGAGTTTAGCTGTTATGATTCCATTTCTGGCGGTTGCAGTGCGTCGAATGCACGATGTCGGTAAGAGCGGGTGGTTTATTTTGATTCCGATTTACAACTTTATTCTAGCCGTGACACCTGGTGAAGAAGGAGCAAATGAATACGGACCTGATCCAAAAAACCCCGATGCAGTTCGCGATATTTCAGATCATTTAGTTGAGTAATTGTATCAGCAAGGCATGCGTATCAGACTCGTGCCTTGCTATTCCTATTTATCATTTGAACTCAACTGTACTCTGTCGCTCTCGATTTACAATGAGCTTCGTCACATCAGGGCGAGAATAATGCCCCACCGCATCAAAGTTTTGACGCTCTCGCAAAACTTCTTGATGATTGGCTTCTGCGATGATGAGTTCTTCCTTTCCGGCTAATGGTTCTACCAACCAGCTTCCATCCGGTGCAGCGATACAAGAGCCACCATCGGCAGGCATATCACTACATTGTGCATAGATAAAGTCATAGTGCGGTTGTGTTTTTGGAATGTCTTCTTTCCTGAACAAACCACAAGTGGAGATCACATAAGATCGTCCTTCACGTGCCAGAAATCGAGTCAGAATCTCCGTATTTCGCACATTGCCGGGCCAGATAGCAATATGTAAATCTTCGCCCAATCCATACAAAGCTGCACGTGGCAACGGCATCCAATTCTCCCAACAATTCAACGCACCAACAGTAAAATCACCTAGTTGCTGCACTTGTAATCCATGCCCATCGCCCGGCGACCAGCATAGCCGTTCTTCATAAGTTGGCATCAGTTTTCTGTGCGTGTGCCCGATCGTACCATCCGGATGAATGTAGACCATCGTGCAGTACACACTATGTCCGCCACGGTCAGCTGCTCGCTCTACAATGCCCAGCACCACTGCGATGTTATGCTCTTTTGCGGTCGCACAGATGCCGTCTAAATCACCATTTTCGATCTGTACTGCTTGTTGCACATAGTAAGCGTGTAAGTCCTTTTGCAGATCAGAATTGAAGCGTGCGCCGTCCGTGAAGTCCAGCCAAAACGGATAGCCTGGTAGTAAAGTTTCACCGAAAGCGACGAGTTGACAGTCGGCTTCTCCGGCTTTCTCGATGTAGTCGATGATTTTTTCGGTGGTTTTGATTTTGTCGAGCCATATTGGGGCGATCTGAGCGGCGGCTATTTTGATCGCTTTATTCATAGTGTACATATTGGAAAGTGTGAGCTATTTTATTATCTCGCAAAATAGTAAGTCTATTATTTGCAAATTTGATGTTGTGCTCTTCGCCCCACTTTAATTATTTTGTATTGTAATTCGGATATCTTTACGCCCGATTGGACTGTATTTTTCGACTTCTCTGAAATTTGTTGCTCAAAGAATCCACTGCAAAGTCCCAAAGGTCTTCGTAAGGAATGATTTCGATCTCTGAAGCTTGGTTGGCAATGTCGATGGTTTTTGACTTCAAGCGGTTTAGGTATTTATCAGAACGCCTCATTACACCTGCTTTATGAAAACCGGAGATAGGAATTTGTAGCAGCATTTTGATGAAGCAGTTGCTTCGGAACGTGTCATCGTCACGCAGGTAGCGCGAGCAATATTTCTCAATGGCGTCGATCCGATTGATGGCTTTGTCGTACTGCTGCTTATGAATCATAAACAGTGTTTGGATGACCAAAATCGGGATGTTCATGCCGCGCTTGTCTTTAGAAAAGATAGGTGTTTCATTGAAAAATTTACCAGGTCGGAACTTAGCAAACTTTTTGTCATTCGGATCGATAACGATGCGCTCCATCGCCACCAAGTAGTGCAGGAATCCTTCATAGATCTTCCACATTTCCTGTAAGTGTGGATGTAAGAACTGAAAGCGTCGATGCTTGATCGCTTCATTGAAGATATGATAAGCTTGCTGGTATTGTTTGGTGTGCATGGATAGGGTAAAATACAATTCTTGATGCTTGAACCAGTTGAAAGAACCTTCTTCTAACAAAGAAATACAGGTTTCTGCAACCTGTTTTCCAGCATCGAACTGCTTTAGTTGCGTGTAACTAATCAACTGCTGATGTAAGAAAATCTGCATCGGTACGCTCGCTTCATAATCTTTAGCTTTGAATAGGTCAATCGCCTCTTGGCATACACGCACCGTATTGTCGTAGTCATTGATGCTGACGTAAATCAAATTTCTGATCAGCGAGGTACAAAACTGAAAACGATAGGTATGGTATTCTGATAGGAGTGGTGCTAATTGCTCAAAATAAGACTTCGCCTTTTCGTGAATTTCGCCCTGAGTTGCTTTGCTATTGACGTAGCGTGTCACCAACTCGACATAGAGATGTTCTGCCAAGTTTTCTTTCTGCCAAATGCTTTCATACTCTGCAAAAAGCTCGTTGTACTGCTCATACTTTTTCAGATTACCTTCTCGTGTGCCGTAGTGCAGTCGCAAAAACCGAGCGATGTCGATCACTAGCTCTGAGAACTCATACTTTTTGGCTTGCTTCAAAATTTTTAAGGACAAATTGACAGCAGAAAGGCGAGCATGCTTACCTGTCAGAATTTTTGCAGCTGCCCAGTCTTTGTAGCATTCGTAGTAAGCTTTCTGCCGCTCATTGTAAGAGGGCTGCTTGACATCTATGAAAAAGACGGTATTGATGAGCCGATTTTTGAGCCGATTTTTGAGCTTTTTGTAGTTGTGATTGTTGGCAGAAGTGCCATAAAAGTGCATGGCTGCCTCTTCGTCCGAAGTCAGTTGTTCCTCTATGATACAGTTGTAAAATTCTGTAATCATGGATTGATTTTCATTCGGATTTCCGATGACCTCGATGGAGCGTACTTTGTTTCGATTTACAATATGCACGAGTTCTCTCAATATCTGCATAAGCCTTTCGTGTAGATAAGTGTAACTGAATAAGCGCAAAACTGCTGCTTGTTTTAGCATCTCTTCAGACACGAGTCATCAACGGTAGGAAATGCTTTTCTGTCTACATGTACAAACACAATAGCTTAACATTAACGACCCCTGTGAGCGGGATGCTACGATACCAATAAATTCCACTTTTTACAAAGTGAATAACCTTAAATACGATTTTTGGAAAACGACGTGTTCAACTAAGATTGACGATTGCTTTAAACAACCGAACAATTAACCTGGCTTACTTATGTGATCGTAAGCGTGTGTCAGGAGAATACTACATTGAGTAGTTGATTACAGTTCTTCCACATGTAAAGAACCATTTAAATGTAAACTTACACATTAAAGTATAGAACTAAAAAATATGTGACATTAAAAATCAGACATAATTGTAATCAATTATTAGTCAGTTGCTTACATATGGAAATTATAGTACACTGTCAATAGGAAAATTAATAGGTTGCAGAAAATACTCATATATAGTCATTATTTTTAATTGTCCTACACAAACCAGCTAAATAGCATAGGATTGCTATTCAATTCTCTAAAATTGATGCCATGCTGCACCATGCGTTCCACTAAACTTTCATAATGATTGACATCTTCTACCTCCACGCCGACTAGTGCCGGACCGGAAGTTTTGCTGTTCTTTTTGTCGTACTCAAAGCGCGTAATGTCGTCATTCGGTCCTAAAAGCTCAATAAACTCTTTTAGCGCACCTGCCCGTTGGGGAAACTCGATGATGAAGTAATGCTTCAAACCTTCATACAAAAGCGATCTCTCCTTGATCTCTTCTGTGCGAGTAATATCGTTATTGCCGCCGCTCACGATACAAACGACACTTTTACCTTTGATTTGGTCTTTGTAATAATCCAATGCAGCAATCGACAACGCGCCCGCCGGTTCTACCACCATGCCGTCGCCGTTGTACACTTCTAGTATGGTCGTACAGACCTTGCCTTCTGGTATCAGCACTAAATCATCTAGCACTTGTCGGCAAATTTCAAATGTCAAATCACCGACTTGTTTCACAGCTGCGCCATCTACAAAAGGGTCGATACGATCCAAGTACACCAGTTTTCCCTGCTGTAACGCTGCTTGCATAGAAGGCGCGCCCGAAGGTTCTACACCTACTAGCTTAGTTTGCGGACTCATTTGTTTAAAGCAACTACCCACGCCGCTCATCAGACCACCACCACCGATGGGCGCGAATAGATAATCAATTGGCGCATCTGCATCTTCTATGATTTCCAGACCGACGACACCTTGTCCTTCTATTGTCCACTGATCGTTGAAAGGATGTATGATGGTCAGATTATTTTCATCCGCTTCTCGTTTGGCTTCTGTGTAGGCATCGTCATAGGTATCGCCCGTCAGGATGACCTCGACTTTGTCTTTTCCAAACAGTTTGACCTTTTCTACTTTCTGACTCGGCGTCACGGAGGGCATGAAAATTTTGCCTTCCACACCCATTTTCCAGCAGGCAAAAGCAACGCCTTGGGCATGATTTCCTGCACTAGCGCAGACAATGCCGCGTTCTAGTTCAGCAGGGGAGAGGCTGGACATTTTATTGTACGCACCCCTGATTTTGTAAGAACGCACAACTTGTAGATCTTCTCGTTTGAGCCAAACATCGCAACCATATTTTTCGGACAAGCGATAATTCTTTTTCAATGGGGTATGTTCTGCTACGCCACGAAGTTTTACTTTTGCGCGGTATAGATTTTCGAGAGAAATAGGCGAAACAAAATCTGTTTGAAGTGCTTTCATGCGTTAGTCTCTTAGACAGTATGTTTTGGACAGCTTGTCCCGAACTTTGGGAATAGACTGACGAAGTTAAGCAGATTGTTGCTAAACTGCTTTCAGTTTGTGATTTGCTTTTACGAAACGAGGAAGATAAAATGATATGTATAAAAAGTCAATTGGTGAACTTGTTCTGTTGCTTGACCTTTTTGGCAGCCGCTCAGCAAGAGACACAAAGCCGATTTGAAGGTGCTATTTTAGGTGGGTTCAATGTTACTCAAATCGACGGAGATCGGCTGTTTGGATTCAATAAATATGGACTAAATGGTGGTTTACAAGTCGCTACCATTTTGAGTGAACGCTGGCAAGTGAGTTTAGAATTTAGTTACAGTCAGCGTGGCAGTCGACGCGTGCGAGGTGACGACCCGCTTTCTGAGTTTGAAAACATCCAACTCAATTATGTCGAAGTCCCGGTCATGCTTCGATTTTTGGATTGGAAACTCCACTTCAATGCCGGGCTGTCCTACAACAGACTTATCAATTTTGAGGTGCTCGACCGCATGGAAGAAGACATCACCGCCGCTCAAAATTATCGCCTCAATAATGCCGCAGTCGTGCTCGGGGCGACTTACTTTATCAACGAACATTGGGGTATCGATGGACGATGGTCAACGACTTTATTGGATTTGCAAATAGACAATCCTACCTTGGTCTCGTGGCGCGAAAAGTGGCTGAATTTGAGGTTATTGTATCGCTTTTGAATGGTACTTTTTACTGATTCAATAGCCGCTCATATCGTTCTTCACAAGCTTGTAAAGCTGCTATTGTCTTGGCACGTTCATTTGCCATATTCGACTTTAGCTGTACCAGTTCACTGATGAGTTCACTATTGTTTTTGAGCAATTGCGCATAATTATTTGTGTGTTCTGTCATCTTATTGACTTGTACCCGCAGCTCTCTTTGTAGGTCTCGATTGACTTGCCTCAACTCTTGTACCTGAGTAGATAGTTGGTTTTTATCTAACTGTATATTAGTTAGTTGTGATTGTAATTGTTGCACTGCTGTGGGTACTGCATTCGCGCGCTCAGCAAGTTGGTCGCGCTCTCGTCGTAGCGACTCTATTACTCTAGCCTGCTCTTGTTGCTGTTGCGCTAGACCTTGATTGGCTTGTAAATGGTTTTGATCTTTGTTATTGACTTGTACGATCAGTGCTTCGTTGCGGTCGATCAGTTTTTTCAACTGTTCTTGTCCAGCAATGTATTTGCTGAGTAGAGTAGCATTGCGTGTTGCTAGCGCGTTTTGGCGTTGCTCCGCTGTATTACGGACTTGAGTAAGTTGGATCTGTAACTGCTGCTGCTGACTGGATAGTGCTTCTAGCTCTTCTTGCCGTGTGTCCAGTTTTGTTTGTAGTTGAGTATACGCTTCTTCCTTTTGCACCAGTAGTTCTTGTTGATTGGTTTTGTAAGTAGCTAACTGCTCAGCGAGTTCATCTAGTCTTCCTTCTGCTTGCTCCATCTGCGCCACTTTTTCGTCATGAGCCGTTTGCAAGCGAGTACGTTCTGTATCCCAATTGTCTTGCGCTGCTTGTAATCGCTGCTGCAGCTCTTGAAGCTGCGATTGTAGCTGTTGCTGCTCCGCTTCTAGATCGGTGATATTACTTTGATAATTTGTCTTTTCTGTCTCAAAATCAGCTTTGGCTTTCGCATATTCTTGCTCCAAATCCTGGAGTTGCTGTTGCCATTGCTGCTCCGTCTCTGCCTTCTGTGTTGCCAGATTTTGCAGTTGCGTATGCAGCGCATCTTTTTCCTGCGTAAATGCTAGCACTTGAGTCTCTAAAGCAGATCGCTGCAACTCTTTCTCCTGCAATTGTTCTACAATATCTCGCTGTTCGCTTTGCAAATCAGCAATAGACGTGGTCTGCTCTGCTAGTTGCGTTGTTTGTGTGGCTTGCTGTTCTTGTAGTTGTGCGAGTTGCGTTTGGTAGTCTTCGTTTTTCGCTTGGCTGTCTTCGAGTGCTGACAGTTGCGTTTGATGAGCAGTTTCTAGCGTGTCATATTTACTGCGCCATTCTTGCTCGAATTGTTCTTGCTGTATCCGCAGTTGTTGTAGTTGAGTCGCTTGTTCTTCTTTTTCATGAACGACCTCGTTGTTGCGTAGTTGCAAATCATTGTACTGCTCCAGCAATTCGCTATACTGCTCGCGTAGCTGCGGCAATGCACGCTCATGCACCTCTTTTTCTTCCTGCAACAGTGAAAGCTCTTCGTTCAGGACTACTTTTTCTTCTTGTATCTGCACATAGGAAGCTTGCGCGCTTTCCAAGCTATTTTCTAGTGCTTCTTGACGTTGTTGGGCTTCGTCAAGTTGGGTCTGTGTTTGCTCCTTTTCGTTCATAAGGTGATTGTATTTTTCGGTCAATTTATGCTGGTCTGTTTCTAAAAGTGCAATGGTGTCTTGAAGTTCTTTTTTGGTTGTTTCTTCATAAGCCAGTTGCTCACGCAATCGCTCCATTTCCTCCGGTACATCACTTTCATAGATACGGTGGACATTGGTGGTTTCCAGTTCATGAAATCTTTGCTTCCAGTTGAAAAGACTCTGGTCACGAGCTTCTAAGTCCATGCGCAGGCGGTGTTGCTGCCGGACTTCTTCTCTCAGCTTTTCATTAGCTGATTTTAGATTCTCTTCCAGTTGTGAATAAGCGGTTTGTCGTTGAGCAGCGGTCAGTTGAAACTTGCGCTCGGCAATCAATTGACCCATCCAGATACCCAATGCAGCACCACCTATGCCCGACAATATCGGGTAGAGTATGCACTCGTACATTGATTCAAAAGTTTTCTCTATTGGCTAGTAGGCAAAGCCGATCTTTCGACCTTGTAGCGACTGTAGGCAATGTTTTAAGTGTATCGAATTTACTAGACGGGTTAGCGCCTACAATTCGACATCTTAACATTTAGAACGCAAGCTAACTCACTTAGTTACAGTAAACTAGGAGCGAGTCGTGTTTTTATCCGAAATGGATAGATTCGGTTAGGCTTCGGCACGTTCTCTACGCTTCCGATAGGCAACTGCACCTCTGTAGACCATGAATCCGAAAATCAGCACACCGATCGTGAGATAAGCATAATTGAGTAAACCCATACGTCCTAAACTTGCTGTGAAAACGATAGAGACTAAGAATAGGGTAGGGACTTCGTTGAACAGACGTGCTTTGAAAGCATCAAACTCAAAGTCATCATCTTTCAAGTTGCTAGTGATGCGCTTGCACCAGATATGATAGCCCACTAGCAAAAAGAGCAGTGTCAGTTTCAGGTGCATCCAGCCGGGCGTGCCAGTTTCTATGCTCAGATAGTTGGGGACAATTGGGGAAATGACACCCAATACAAGCATCGTCAGCCCTGCCGTCCACGTCAGCATCATCGCCGGATTGCAGATGATTTTGTAGACTCGCTCAGACATCAATTGAAACTGGCGCAATAAAATGGATCGCTCTGGCTCTATTTTTGCCTTAGCTTCACTATGGTTGACGAACATACGTCCTAGATAGAATAATCCGGCAAACCAGGAGATAAATCCGATGATATGTACGGCTTTGAGAATATAAAGTGCTGTTGCCATTATCTAATAAATTGCGAGTGATAAACCAGAAATGGCGAATATAGGGAGTAATTAAAATGCAGCTCTCTTTTTCTGTTCTCGTCGGTAACAAATTACACAAAAATCACCGTAGCCACAGGCAGAGCCACTTTTGAAATCTAAGAAAAATTTTGTTTCTTTACGAAGAGGAAACTGACTTTCATACTAACAACAGCTTTCTACAACATTCCTGATTGTTCATCAATCCCAATCTATTTTTGCCACCTCCTTCGAGTGAAAATGTCATAGCAGGACATGATACTATCCAATAGCAGACCATGTATATGAGCAAATCCTCTGATGAGCTAAAACGATCAACCAATTATTAACTTTTTCAATATTCTCCATCATGAAATTTTTGTACACACTCATTTTTTCTGTTCTTCTGATTCCATTGTTGACGGGACAAATAACGACCACTTTTGATAGTTTTGATGGCAATGCCGGATTTTTGTCAATCGCTGCAGCAAATGATGTAATAGGTCAAGAGGATTATATCATGGATTTATCTGGCACCGGCAATCCTACAGGAACACTTGCGGTCTTGGATACATTCGTTTTCGTCGGGGGCGTAGATTTTCCGGGTGGCGAGCTATCGTTTAGCTTTTTTGATAATTCTGGAAATTTTGCAGACGGATTTACACTTGCCTTGCCACAAGCCGGAAACTTTATTTGGACGATTACCGTTGGTGGCGGATTCACTATTCCCACAGAAGGTATTGTTCAAGCGTCAATCGATCCAAACTCAGGTGTTCAAGGGCAATGGTTTCTGGTAGAAGAAAATCTAGTAACTGGCTTTATAGGAAGTTCGCCCGGAAATCCATTTGGTCTAGGAACTTCTGCCGATGGCAATCCTTTAGTATTTACTATGAGAATGGATATACTAGGAGATCCTATTTCTGAAGACACTTGTCCATCTTTACTCGCAGTAGATGGGGACATATTGATGAATGATGAAATTGAATCAGACACTTACACAGCAGCAGATACGATTACTTCCACAGGTACGGTCCCTTCGCCTAATGTAGTAACTTTTGAAGCAGGAGAAATTATCATCTTACAAGAAGGATTTGAAGCATTAAATGGTTCTACCTTTACAGCGCGCATACAAACTTGTGTATCATCATTTGGAGGTGGGCAAGGAGAAGGAATCATTACAGCAGTAAGTGGAGAAAGAGTCGACGCCACTCCTTTGACGATAGAAGGGCGGTCAAGTACTGTGATAGTAGAAAACGAAGTGGATGTCTTCCCAAATCCATTCAGCGAACAAACGACAGTTCAGGTGGAACTAGCAGCGGAGAGCGATTTGCAAGTAGAATTATATGATCTGTCTGGTAAAAGAGTCAGTACCATCGCGAGTCAGCGCAATACAGCAGCCGGAATGCATCAGTTCATACTAAATGCAGCTCATCTAGAAGGCGGTATGTACTTACTGATGATTCAGACGGATGAAGGTATACAAACACGGAAATTGTCCCTTATCAAATAAATGCAGACCTTAGAGTTACACTTCTTATCTAAATCAAGCTGCCGCAATACTTATCTTAGTGTTGCGGCAGTTTTTTTTAGCTACTCTTTTTGAGCTATCTTGTCCATACAATCAAAGTAATTATGAATCACCTATCTGTTTGCATTTGGTTCTGCATATTTCTTTTTGTTGATGTATGTTTTAGTCAAAGTCCTGTCCAAATTACACCTACAGATGATGTAGAACAATTAGTCCTAGAGGAGTTTATTAAGCAAGACAATTGTATAGAGGTGTTCAATATTCGGACGATTGGGACGATCAATTCGATTGGCTCATTTTCTGGCGGTGAAGAGGCGATTTCAGTAGATAAAGGTATCGTATTCACGACCGGAAGACTGGAAGATATTGGTAGACCCAATTTCAATTCATCGACTACCGGAATGCTGTATGGGTTAGCCAATGCGCCCTATCTACAACAAGCAGTTCGTACACCCAGCATCCACGATGTAGTTGGGATAGAATTTGACTTCATCCCGACCAATCAATTTGTAGGGTTCAACTATGTATTCGCCTCGGAAGAGTATTGCGAATTTGTGGGGAGTGAGTTCAATGATGCTTTTGGCTTCTTCATCAGTGGTCCAGGTATAGAAGGCGACGGATTCGATAATTCTATCAACATTGCAAAAATTCCAGAGAGCGACGAAATTGTTTCCATCAACACTGTCAACCATCTCGAAAACTCCAGCTATTTCATCAATAATTTTACGCCACTCGACGCCAATGCTTGCAATGTAGAATACGATCCTCAGAGCCTTTCCACAATAGAGTTTGATGGCTTTACGACAACTTTACAAGCCGTTATCAGGGTCATTCCTTGTGAAACTTATCGCATTCGGCTTGTGGTGGGTGATGTGAGCGATACACTGCTAGATTCTGCTGTTTTTTTGGAAGGCAAGAGCTTTGAATCGACGGGCATCGCAAGTGTAGAAGCCAATGTAAGAGGAAATGATGGCGATACCGTTTACGAAAATTGCTTGGAAGGCGAGTTTATTTTTTTTAAAAGTAGATTCGCTGGAAGAGGGCAAGAAGTCGCATTGAATTATATCATACAAGGGACAGCGACGCCGGGTGTAGACTACGAGCTGATACCCGACACCGTTACTATCTTATCGAGTAGCTTTCGTTCTGTGCTACCGATAACCATCATCCCGGATACGATAACGGAAGAAAGGGAATACATAGAAATCATCATCGAAACGATCACTTGTGACTGCGTCACACAGGACACGGCTCGGCTGTACATAGAAGATTCCAAAGAAGATATCGGTCTGAGTTTTGATGACGCTGTTGTTTGTGCCGGACAGCCCTTTACTTTTGGCCCAGACGTGGCGACAGGCGTAGAGCCGCTGATTTATGTTTGGGATACCGGAGATAGCACAGCTACGATCACAGATCAAATCACCTCGCCTCAGTCGTATAAAGTGATCGTGAGTGACTTCTGTGGCGCGATAGACTCTGCTCAGGTCAATGTACGCTTGCAAGAGATTCCTAGCCTATCTATCGATGGTAGTTTTGACTGGTGCGAAGGACGTCCGCTGCAAGAGCTATTGATCGATTTGCCCGGACAAGCACCTTGGTCGCTCGACTTTTCGGTAGATGGGTCGTCTCCATTTTCGATAGATGGTATTACGCTCAACCCGTTTTCGCTGCCACTGGATCGACCGGGTCGGTATGAGTTTGTCGGCTTCAATGATGAGTACTGTGTCGGCAATGTGCAAGGAACAGTCAATGTAGAAGCACTCACTTTCGATTTGGAGTATCAAAGCCTTCCGCCCTCCTGTATCAATGCGAGCGATGGTCAAATTACATTGGAAGTGATCGGTGGTGTCGCGCCTTTTCAGTTTGATTGGGGCATGGAGAATCAAGCTGCATCTACACTCGACGGGCTATTGGAAGGCATCTATAGCGTAACGGTTAGCGACGAACTAGGTTGTATAGTGAGTGATTCTATTCTAGTCGTACCACCACTGCCTGATGCCCGTTGTCGAATAGATCTGGAAGCCAATCTATACATTCCTACGGCTTTTTCTCCCAATGAAGACACCACCAACGATCAGTTTACTGTATTTCCTAAATTCGGGGGACTCATCGAACAGGCTACTTTCCAAATCTTTGATCGCTGGGGCGATTTGATCTTTCAGTCGGAGACCATTACGCAGGAAGAAAAAGTTTTTTGGGATGGTGGTGATATGCAGACTGGCGTTTACGTTTGTGTCGTCGCTCTGGAACTGGTCAATGGTGATATTGAGTATGTAGGGCAAGAGGTCGTTTTAACCAAATGAATTTTAATGAAGATTTAATCATGGACGATTCACTTTTCATTGAAATGTCTACATTTGACCCTTTCAACCAATTCGACGACGAATGAAAAATATAGCCATCATTTTCGGCGGAAAATCGCCGGAGCATCAAATTTCTGTCCGCTCTGCGCGCAACGTCGCCGCCGCCATCGATCGCACTCAGTTCAATGTCATCAGTATCGGTATCGACCAAACAGGCAAATGGAGATTGACGGATATAAATACAACCGGCAAATATGTCACTGAGGAGGGTGTGCAGCTTGGCTTTGCGATAGGTGATGCCCAACCGATTATCCGACTGGACAATCAAGAGCCGTTGAATATTGACTTGCTCTATTTGGTGCTGCATGGGCCCAATGGTGAAGATGGTACAGTGCAAGGACTGGCGCGATTATTGAACCTGCCTTTCATCGGGCCGGATGTATTAGGTTCTGCTGCGGTGATGGATAAGGATGTGACCAAACGACTACTGCGACAGGCAGGAATAGGTGTGGCGGCAGATCGAGTTGTTTTTGAGTATGAAAAGGAGCAATTGGACTATAAAGAAATCGTGTCAGCACTCGGCTCACCTATTTTTATCAAGCCATCCAGAGCAGGCTCTTCTATTGGTGTGCATAAAGTGAAAAATAAAGAGACGTTTCAAGCGGCACTAGAAGACGCATTTCGATACGACGAAAAAGTGTTGATAGAAGCAGCCGTTTATGGCCGGGAAGTGGAGTGTGCAGTTATGGGCAATCATCAGCCCAAAGCCAGCCAAAATATCGCAGAGATCGTCGCGGCAGAAGAATATTCTTTTGAAGAAAAATACAGCACTGCCAGCGAGACACAAGTTGTCGTACCTGCCAATTTGGATGCTGAAACAGTAGAGCGATTGCGCGAAGTTGCACTAAGCGCTTATCAGGTCACCGACTGTGCAGTACTGACGCGAGTAGATATGTTCCTAACTGAGGCTGGTGAGATTATTGTCAATGAATTGAATACACTACCGGGCTTTACAGACATCAGCGTCTATCCAAAATTGTGGGCTTATGAAGGTGTTTCGCAGAGCGAATTAATTACACGATTGATTCAATATGCGCTACAGCGACATGAGACGCAGCAGGCATTGGCGATGGAGTTTTAGATCATATGCTGTCAGTCTACTGTTGCGCTGTCTAGCTCATTTTACCACCTTCAATATTACTGCCCTTCAAATTGTGTGGCATAATACTCAATCTGATCAGCAGTCAAGGAATGCTCGTTGTGAATGAGTAAGCGGTAGTTAAAAGTGACTGACTCTCCGGCTGCGAGTTTAAAATTAAGGCGTTCCGCTCCTTTGGAAAAAATGGCTTGTCCTAGTGGGTTAGCTGCAAAAAGTCCATACCCTCTTGCGTGCCAATAGGTAGGATAGCCGACGTTATCAGGATGATCGATTAAAGTCAATGAGACGATTTCATCTTTGACCGTTCCTTCTAGTTTTACCCACTCTGCTCGTCGTCCCCATACATCGCCACCTGTCCGACCTTCGCTGCTCAAGTAATCACCATTGGCGGCTGTGTTGCTCTGTTTTTCAGAGCTAGGTAAGCCATCGTTGCCAATGAGCGTCACTAAATCCTCAGCAGCAGAGGGTAATTCTAATTCTTGGATAACACGGATACCTGCTACTCCCTCCTTATTATCTTTGAAATCAACATCTATCAAAGCTTTGAGCTTAGTTGCTCGGTCAATGATGCGGGTAGTCTCTGATTGGGAGAAAGTAAACTGCGTCGTCTCTTCAATGATCGTTTCGTCATCAGGCGTTTTCCAATGGTGGACGACGACCAATTGCCCGGCTTCTTCGTCCATACTGACGACTTCTACATGATGAATGCTGCCGTATTTATCCTTGTCGACTTCTGCTATGGCTTCCGAGTTGTTCCAAAAATCCAATCCATTGACATCTCCATAATTGAACCAATAACCGATGTGATGCGGATGATCGGTACGCTCGCCAGTTTGAGGTTCAAGTGGAAAACCACGTGTCAGTTTTTTGCCGCTGACTGTTGTGAGTGGATACAGAATCGGTTTGGCGATGTCAGTAGGGTAACGGTAGGTGGTAAATAACTCATCATCGAGGCGAATCTCTACCATTCGCTGTTCAGGCAATGCCTTGAAAGTAACAGAAGGTGTAGATGCTTTCACATCATCAGTTTCTGCTGTAGAAGATGAGGGTTCGTTTTCACAAGCTAGTAGAGCGAAAATGAGGAAAGATAAGGAGAGGAACTTAAGTCGCATTGTATCCTATTTTGTAAGATGAGTCAGAATTATCGAAGCGATCTAGAAGTGAGTAAGGGCTTCACCTTGAGCTTATCCCGACTAATAACGTCGCGAATGAAGCCCTCACTCAGCGATTAATACTTAAAAACCTTGCCACCAGAAATCACCTCTTGATTTTGCTCATCAAAAGTCGTTTTCAAGCCGGTGCGCAAAGCAGCCGTCGTCATGATATTGGCGATAGAGTGATTGTAAGCGGCTTCCACCGGACCATTGGTCGTTTCTCGACTACGCACACATTCCATCCAGTTTAGCATGTGCAGATTTGTCATGTTGTCTGCGCCTGTATTAGCTGATGTCACCACTTTCGCGCCACTATTGGCTAGGTTGTACTCTTCCAGCAAATTCGGCTGCATATCCATTCGCGCCGCTTGCTTCTCTGACAATCCACCTGTAGGGGTCACTTTATTCGTTTTCAAATTGAGTTCGCCACCGTTTGAGTAGTAAATTTCTTTCGTGCCACCTGCCGAATTGGTGAAGCGAGAAGAATAGACCACTTGGAAGCCAGATTGCATATCGTTCGCAGGTCCGTAGTCGAATACCGCCGTCATGGTATCAAAATTGCTGCGTCCGTCTTTCCAAAGGTAGATGCCTCCATTGGCAGTCACACTTCTCGGATGATCTAGACCTGAAAACCAGTGTACGGTGTCGATTTGATGCGACATCCATTGCCCCGGAATACCTGACGAATAAGGCCAAAATAGACGGTATTCCAAGTATTTGCGTGGATCCCATTCTTCGTAAGGACGATTCATCAAATAGCGTTTCCAGTCGGTATCAGAAGCTTTAATTTCTCGCGTCAATTGAGGCAACCGCCAGCGTCCAGGCTGATTGACATTCCAGGTCATTTCTACCATCACGATGTCGCCAAACTTGCCGGACTGTATGTAGTCGGCAGCCGTATGGTAGTTGCGTCCACTTCTTCGCTGTGACCCGATTTGGAAGACAATGCCAGCGTCCTTGACGGCTTTTAGAGCCACGCGCCCATCTGCCATCGTTTCTGCAAAAGGCTTCTCTACGTAAGCATCTTTTTTGGCTTCTGCTGCTTGTACAGTATGCAAGGCGTGTTGAAAATCGGCGGTAGAAATGATGACCGCATCGATGTTGTTCTTGTCATACATTTCCTCATTGTTGCGCCATTTCTTCACCTTCTTGTCCATTTGTTCTTTCAAGAAAGCTGCGCCCTCATTTCTGCGTCGATTCCAGATGTCAGAGACACCTACGATGTCAAAGTTTTGAGCTTTGCTATTGGCTAGAAAGGCGGGGATTAAAGAATACTTAGCGCGATTGGAAAAGCCCACAATGCCTACGTTGACACGCTCATTAGCACCTATGATTCTACTATAACTTTTGGCAGAAAACCCGACTGCCAACCCGGCAGAAGTCAAGGCTGTTTTTTTGATAAAATTTCGTCTTGTCGTACTCATAATCTGGTCGTTTAATTTATTCTTTGTTACTTTTTTAGACGTACAAAGTACAAATAAACACTGAATGATATGACCGGCTTTTTACTTCGGGTGTATCTTGAAATTCATTTTGTCAAAAACAGCTTCTCAAGTATCTTCCTCCAGCTTCTCGATATAAGCTCTAAGAAAGGATGATACGAAATAAAGATTTAACTAATTGATAATCAGTTGATTAATAATCAGTTGAGCCTTTAATTCCTATATTGTTTCTCTACTCACTAGCCCGCTCATAAGCAAAGCCGCCACCTTTATTGCTCGACCATTTAGTGAATTTAAGGTCAATATAAATTTCTTCTTCCACTAAAAAAAGTACTAAATCTTTACCGACGACTGATTTGGGTTTGATCGTCGCCCGAAAATTTTGAAAATCCAGATCGTCGATGTCCGCAGTGGTCCCCAATGCCCAAAGCGTGCCTGTAGGACTTTCGGCTTTGTCAGAACTGCTTTCCACTTGAATGTTGAATAACTGACCCCCATCAGTACCTCTAGTCAGTACTACCTTATCTGTGATACGGTCTTGATTGGCTGCCAAAGTCGGGTCGGCATCATTCGTTTTTTCAAATGTAACGGTGGCACCAGTCCAAATTTCTGGATTGTCTGGTGTTGCTATCTCTCCTGTACTTTCTGACTCACAAGCCCCCAATGTGGCGACTAAAAAAAGGAACAGAAAAGCATAAACTGATATGGTATTCATATTTATTTATGATTGTGAAAAAATGTGTTGCCATGCTCTATTCTATTGACTGACCATCACCTTCCACACCATTTGTTCGTTCTCTGTCCGCAGCACCAAAAAATACAACCCACTCAACCCCTGCTCATTGCGCAATTGAAAATTATACTCCCCTGCTGCGTATTCTTGAGTCGGAATGATTGTTCGTATCAGTCTTCCCCTTTGATCGAATAATCGTAGGCTAATCATTTGGGATTCAGGTAGTTGAAAGCAAAGTTGAGTATGATCGTAAAAAGGATTGGGTGCGACGGTGAAGTCCAAAGTAGGCAACGAAACTTGAGTACGTGCTTCTATTGTTGGGGGAGTGATTGCTTCTTTGACAGGGTGATCGATGGTTGTTATTTGTTCAGGAAAAATAGTATCAGGAGCGGTACACTCTAGCGCACCAATTCTTGCTGTAAACTGACTACCCGAAAGTGCATGAAAACCAACACCTAAAGTAATGCTTTCCTCTGCCAGACAATTCGTTAAGCCTGGCGCATCAATCACAATGGCATCCAGCGTAACCGTGCCACCAGCGATCAACAAATCACCAAAAAGCGTATCGTTACTCAACGTTAATACATCTTGACGTCGGAACTCATGAAAAGCACCGCAGTCGCCACCGATGTCTGTTCCCAAGATGTTCCATCCTCTCGCCACCAACTCATCCCGAGCTCGGGAAGCTACAGCATCGTAGTCCTCATTGAAGCCGTTGATCTGGAGATTTTGTAGAGTTGGATTACTAAAATTCCAGCCCAAAATAGTGGACGACCAGTTCTCGCAACTTACACCATTAGTGCCACTTGTAAACTGACTAAAATCTGCATTAGAACGAAATTTCCATTTGCCTAGCGGTTGATTGAAGTCACTCATACTGGCTAGCATTCTTCTAAACTTCGTTACATTGCTCACATCCCATTCGCCTATCGGTTGATTGAAATCGTCTGCATTATCAAACATCCTTTCTACATTATTGGCGCTGCTCATATCCCAACTACTGATGTTTTGATTGAATTTTTCGGTATCTTTAAACATCCTGAAAAAGAAGGTTACATCAGAGACATCCCAAGTGGTAATATTCCCATTAAAATTGGTGGCTTGCTCGAAAACTTGTGCCATATTGGTCACATTGGAAGTATTCCAATCGTCGAGATCATCATCGAAATTACGTGCGCTCAGAAATAATTGCCGCATATTTGCCACCTGAGACAGATCGGGCGCATCTGTCGCTGAAAAGGAAACGCCTGGCCAGCCTTGGAACATATTGCCGAAATCCCGCCACTCAATATCGCCCCACTGAATCACATCTAAGAGTTGATTGGCTGGGTAGCCTCTAAGGTGTGGAAACTCGCCTGTTATTTCTAATCGATATGTGCCTGGAAACGGGAATGTAGTCGTAAAATCGCCGTCTGCGTTGGTATGTGTACCGCTAATGATTGCAAAAGTATCAAACTGTAATCTCCAAGAATAGTCAAAGTTATAAGTGCCTGATTGTAAAGGAATTGTGAGGGAAATAGTATTACTGCTTGTATCCGTCACAAATATATCCCATTCGGTAATGAACGCATCTTGCGCCTTTGTGGTCATCTGCATAGATAGGAAAAGTGTAGTGATGAAAGCGAGTTTCAAAAAGTTAGGCTGGGCTTTTTTTGCCCAACCTAAACCTATGCACTGAGTCTCTGAAACCGTAAATTCAGAAGTGTTCATAATCCTAAGTAGTTGAGGGTGAATAAATTCCCTTTTTGACTGAGTAGGTTTTTTGTTCAGATGAACTTGTCCCGCTTGCGGGAGGCGAAAAACACAGGCGATGCCTTCCGAGGAGTCGGAACAAGCTATCGACGAGGCTTTTCAACGAAATATGAACGAAAAAAATACCGTCATAAAATCGGAAATTATTTATGCTCAACTGCTTCAATTTTCTGTCTCGTGAAAAAGGAGTGGGTTTCTCATTTTCTATACCATAAAATTAGGGAAGATTGACTCGGATGAATAGAAAGCATCCGACGTGGAGTGGTAAATTTCCGACAGGAAAATATTGCAGCATGAGGCTACTGTGACAAATCCGACATGGTTAGGACAAATCCGACGGAGGAATGCGAAACTCTCTTTTGGAGTGTCCGGAGAGGTGATGAGGATTAAATTTTTTGGTAACAGAAAACCGTACTTGCTCACTAAAATATTATGTAAGAGTGTACAGGAAATCTTGGTAAAGATATTCCGTAGGAATCATCTGTTTACAGACAAAAGTGTTACCTGGTTGGCGTTCTGTAGGAACAGCCTTCACCATGACGATATATCGGGCTGGAACGCTAGGTCTCTATTGATTTAATAACTATAAACAGTTTGTCCCTCTAGGACAATGCGAGGAATCACAAAAAAACGTATGATTCTTTGCTACGATTGATTCTTAGTATGGTGTATCCAATGACGCTTCAAAGTTTGGACTGTCATCATGCCATTTTTCTCACAACAAATCCGACGGACTCATCCCAAACTCCTTCTTAAAGCACTTAGAAAAATAAGAAGGTGTTGAAAAGCCTGTCTGAAAAGCAATATCCGCGATAGAATCCGATTGGTTGAGCAGCAATTCTTTGGCTCGATGCAAGCGCACAGAACGGATCAATTGATTGGGCGATTTATTCGTAATGGCTTTAAGCTTTCGTTGCAGTTGGCGTTCGCTGAGTCCAGTTTGCTGACACAGGTCTTCAATGCTAAAGGCTTCATTATCCAAATTGTCCTGAATGCACTGCATCACATTGTCCAAAAGAAAGCCGTGTTTGTGTGTCAGGTTGTCGCGCTGTGTGAACTCGCTGACAGTCTCTAAATAAGGATCTTCCACGACAAATAAAGGTGGGATGAGTTGTTTGGAATATGTTTTGCTGATGGGCGAAAACTGAAAAGCTTCCGTTGGCAATAAGTGTGCAATCGGTTGAGTCGCCAATATCTGCCCGATACTTGCTTGTTGGTGAACGACTTCAGCCACTTTGACAGCATAGGTTTCCACCAACTTGTCATTGATGATTAGACATTCGCCGAGATGAATGCCGATGGTGAGCTGCATATTCAAGGCTTGAATGGCATTGAACACATCGAAACAGCAGTGAATCGCTTTGCTTGAACCTTCAAAAGTGAGGACGTACGTATTGTTTTCTACAGCGCGAATCGTCCCTCGATATTTTTGAATGAACTGCTGCCTGAGTTGCTCTTCATTGATAGAAATCAAAGAACTACGTCTCGAAATAGCACGATTGGAATGAATACTCGCCACGACAATGGTTAATAATTGCTCTTTTCGCTGCTGAGTTGGTCGAAGTGTCTCGATAAAGTTCATCATTTCGTCCAGCACTTCCTGCGTATTGCCTGCCCAAAACAGATGATCGCTCCCTTCAAATTCCACAAATGTCGCGCCTTTGATGCGCTCGGCTATAAATCTGCCTTCCTCAATTTTGACGTCTATATCATGTTTGCGCTGCATCAATAAAGTCGGGACATTGATCGACGGTAATACATCAATAATATCCACTTGCGTATTCATTTTAGTCAGCACTAAAGCAGCACTAGGACTCGCGCCAGAGCGAAAATAATTGGCAAGCCAATCCATGAATGCAGCGTCATTGGCTTTAGAAGGCGCGAGATCAGTCAGATTCATCTCGCCGCTGCCCCAGCTATTTTCGATCATATCATAGACAACCTGCCGCTCTTCATCCGTCGGTGCCCAAGGATAATCGGGCGCAGATCTGCGCTTCGCAAAAATACCAAAAGCGATCAGCGCCAGCGTCCGGTTGGGATAAGTGGCTGCAAATAAAGCCGAGACTGAGCCACCTTCCGAATGTCCAAATAAAATCGCTTTCTTAGAATCGACCGCATCCATGACTGCTCGAATATCATCCATCCTTTCTTCCAAAGTTGATAACTCAACAATGCGATCAGACAATCCTGTTCCTCTTTTATCAAACAAAATAATTCTAGCGACTTGACCTAATTTGGTCAAAAAATCGACTAGCTCAGGGCAAAGCCACATCCAGTCGATATTAGACACCCAGCCAGGGATATAGACTAAGTCTATTTTGCCTTCTCCGAAGACTTGATAAGCGATATTGATGCTACCGCTTTTGACGTATTGAGTAGGTGGCTTAGGAATGGATGCGATGAATGGCATAGATTATTTAGTTCACAGATTCAGTAGAGCGAACTTCTACTTTTTCAATAGATTCTCAGCTATTCTATTAATTTTGTGCGCTAATGTAGTACACTTGATTTGTACAAAGCATTATTCGCACTGAGGTGATATAAGACATCCGTGATTTAATAAGCATTTAACACAAAAGTAATGATTATTAAATCTGGACTGTCCGTGTCTGACCGTAAAGGAAGACAGACAGCACATCAATGAAAATTTTACTCGTTACGCCCATGTTTCCCTATCCGTTGTGCAATGGTGGAATGGTCGCTTTTTTTCACGTCAATCAATATCTGAGTCAGTATCATGAGATGACAGTGATGACTATCAGCAATAATCAAGAGCAGCAGCAAGCCATCGAGTCACTTTGGCAGACAGCATATTTCAAGTATGTCGCTCCACCTACGCATAAGCGAAAATCTAAATGTCAAAAGCTCAGAAAAAAGATCTCAACGATCAAAAAACGTTTACTAATACCTAGTCAAAAGTTAAGGACTAACCCGCATCTAGCCTCAGATATTGCCGTCATTCCCGACTATTTTGTGACTCAAGTCCAGCAAGAACTCGATAGCAACAGCTACGATCTATTGGTATGCGAATTGACGCCGTCCATGCGCCTAGGTCAACTGCTTAAAACCGATATCCCCAAAGTATTTGTGCATCACGAGCTATTTTATATGTGCGTCGATCGGACGCTGTCGACACTGCCTTTTTGGTATCGTTTGCTACTGACTCAACGAAAACGACAGAACAAACGGAAAGAAATAAGATGGCTTCGAAACTACGATAATATCCTCGTTTTCAGTCATCAAGATCGTCTAGTTTTACAAAAGGAAGATATACCTCATCATCAATTGTCTATTTCCCCGTTTGCTATTAATCCTAAGCTACAACCTCCTGTTTTTTCATTCTCCGAGTCCAATAAACACCTTGCTTTTGTAGGTAATGAAAGTCACTATCCCAATTACGACGCCGTTCACTGGTTTGCTACTCAGATTTGGCAAAAACTGCATTCAAGAATCGAAATGAAGGGACAACAACTTCGCGTTTTTAGTCAATGGCAGCAAACAACTCAGCGACAGCTCAATCGCCATTGCCCCATACAATTCGTAGGTTTTGTAGATGATATTTCGACTGAGCTTCGTGGGCACCTACTCATCGTTCCGCTACGTATCGGCAGCGGCATTCGCACCAAAATTTTAGAAGCATTCGCTAGTGGGATTCCAGTCATCACGACGACGATTGGAGTGGAAGGAATTGCGGTAGAAAATGGTGTACACTGTCTTATCGCTGACACTGCCGCTGATTTTAGTGAAGCTATCTTAAAACTGATGGCAAGTCCAAAACTGCAACAGCGACTTACCCAAAATGCTTACAAACTGATTCAGCAGCAATACAGCCTTTCTGTTTGTGGCGAGCGACGTATTCAAGTAATGAAAGATATTCTAGAAAAGCATACTATCTAATGCACTGAGCAAAAAATACATGCACAGCAGTTCAACCGTTTCCCGGTTGTTCAATATCATTCTCTTACCACCGATTCCATCGATGGCTATTCGTAGGTCAAAGCTTTCAGCTTTTTTCTACGGTAAGACTATCTATTTAGTGCGTAATACCACTCTAGGTGACAAAACTTTCCTGCAAGCGAAAAGCATGATCGACCTTGTCGAGTAAGGCTTGAATTGGTCTGAAAAGCTGCCTCAAGTAGTTTTCATCTTGATGAAATCGTCGAATCGCTTTTTCCAAACAATCTC
>JBCDHX010000023.1:0-52910 GCA_038749535.1 Bacteroidota bacterium | reverse complement strand
GAAAAGGGATAGATACCATTCGGGAAACCATCAAAATGAACCGAAGCATTAAACGTATTTTTGACTACCTATTTGACCTTATTGCTGAACGTTGGCTGATTTATCAGCAGCAGTTTGTAAATTTTGTCGGGTAGAGAGGTCTTTCTTTTTTCTTTTCGACTCGTTGTAGTATTGCCAAAATAGACTTCGTACTGAAGGATGCCTGCGATCAAGTCGTTCTTACTATTAATGGTTGTATTAAATTCTTCAAAATCAATCCTGATGGTATATTCATCTAGGACGTAGTACTTCAGTCCGAGATTGCCTAGTATCATCAGTGATAGACCCATCCTTTTTCCTCGATAAGCGATTTGGTAGCCGGCTTGTAGACTGGGAGCGATGCCTAGTTGTGTTTCAGGGGTTAGATTTTGACTTAGGCTGAAAATAGGGTCATCGGATGCATTGAGTGGAAAGTAAAAAATATCATAAGGGATATTTTTTATACTCACTCCTGCTAGCCAGCGAGTCTGCCATTTAGGATTTTTAAAAAAATGGGTACGTCCTACACGAAAGCTATAGTCACTGAATGTAATACTTCTTTCGTTCACCAGATTGAGAATATCAGAGTTGTTACTTCCGTTAGCCGAGAATCTATTGGTTGCTCTTATTCCTGAAGTTGAAGAGAATTGATGCCAATGTAATGAGGTGAACCATCTACTTCGGTGATACCATGTCAGACCAAGTGTGAGATTAGTTTGACTTGGAGTAATATATTCGATACCAGGATTATCTACTCCAATAATTTCATAACGATCAAATGCTTGTGTTAGTCCTATACCTACACTCAATGCAAATCGACGATGATCATTTGTTTGGGTACCAATTGATTCTTGTGAATAGATCTCTTGACAAGAAATGAATATTATAAATATTAAAGTAAATATTTTCATTTTCTAGTTATTTTAAAAGTCGACTCCTAGGGATGCGAAATAAATAAGGTCAGAAAGCTTGGCATAGTTATTTTTTTCGAGTTCAAGGCGAAAAACGTAGAAGATGCAGGGCATCAGCGAGGCTTTTCAACGCAGAAATCGGGAAAAAGAACAAGCCAAGAATCTTAGATTATTTGTTTCGCATCCCTTAACCGGATAATTAGGAGACGACCTTAGAGAAATTGGTTCTAGAACGTTAAGGTAATAGGACCCAATTGGCGAATTCTACCATCACATCGATCTCTAAATCTCATACTAGCTGTTACACTTCCTGAGGTCAAACATCTTGTTCCGGTATATAAGCTTTCGTCACCATCGTTGAAAAGACTCCCTGGTTCAAACCCATTGAAGTCTTCATTAAACAGGTTTAGATTACTACTATTTCTCCTTAACCATTCTGCTGTTACTTCTCTATCGAAATCTACAGGAGCAGGTGTAGTTATTCCGAGCGGAGCATTGCCTAGTTCTACATGTTGAAATATAACCCTGAGCCTTTTAAGGAAGCCAAAACTACGATATCGAATCTCCAAGCTAGCACGATATCCTCTCTCACATCCATATATCACCTCTGCCTTAATAGCTCTATTGATTGAGCAGCGTTTACCTGATGACGCTTGCGATGAACAATCCAGATTAGGTGGAATCACACCATTATTGGCATCTAAAACACCAAAGAAGTCACAATCTAAAGGCATAGTAGCTGTAGGGATAGGTAGTGCGCTCACATCTACATCAGAAGCAGCCCGCTCAAAAGCTTGCTGATCTGCCGGAGAGGCAGTGTTTGGTAACACATATATTCTATCCCAAGTCGGATGCATCTTGATAAGATAACCATCTATTTCTACTACTCCATAAGCATTTAGAATAGCTTCTAAGACAGGCTCATCAAAAGTATCCACTGAGTCTAGATGAACACCTGTACGATTATAGAAAGACTGATAATTGTAAGGCGTCAAGGTAGTCAGAAAGGAATCAATGTTGTACGTATTCAGCTGTTGTATAAACCCTTCGAATGATAGTTCATCATTAAAAATGAACCGAGGGCTACTGACGCCATTAGTAGAAACAGTTGCACCCGAGCGCAACTCGATTCGTTGTTCTGGCTCAGGTAATTGTGTGTGAGTATCTTGGTCACAGGAAGTCACACTCAATCCTAGCAGAATAAGGAATAAACCTTTTCATAAACAAAAAATTAATCGGTTAACAAATATTGAAGAAATCTGCAGATTGTCGTTCCGAAAAATGTAGTCTTGTGTAAGTAGCTTAGAAAAATGCCTTTCGTTTAGGAAAGATGTGTATGTAATGGAGAGAAGTAATAATTGGTTTATATAATAATCATACATTTCATGATTTCATGCTCTTTTGATTTCTTACAGGTTGAATGTCAAAAGGGAAAATCAGATAAATAAGTATTGATAAATTTTTAAGCAATTGATTATCAATATATTATAATATAGTAAATGTCAATCCCTAGATGTTCGTCATTCATTTAATTTCTTATGAAAATTAATAAGAATCAGTCTTGTTTTCATACCTTTTGAGCAAATGTGTTATGTATATTGGCGTTATTGATTTGTTACTATTCTTCGCAATCACAAACTTTACTTTCCAAAATTACTATACTTTTGTCCTCCATTTCTAATTCATTTTTATATGCTAAAATTCACCAAACAAACCCTCAAAAAAGCGGAATTACTACTAGAAGACGTCGGCTATATCGTACGCTATGAAAAAGGGAATTTTCAGAGTGGTTACTGTCTGCTACAAGATCGGAAAGTGGTGATCGTCAATAAGTTTTTTGAGACAGAAGCACGCATCAATGCTTTGCTGGACATCATCCAAGCGGTAGAAATTAATGCAGAACTGTTGAGCGACAAATCAAGGAAGTTTTACAAGCGTATCCAACCGACGGAAAAAGAAGAATAAATCTAAAAAGTAGTATTTGAATTTTTTGAACGCTCGAACTCTCCTATTTTTGTCAGCGCAAACGACAAACGGATTTATGAAAATATCGAAAGTGCTGCTGGGTCTAAGTTTATTGCTTTTGACAACTGGTCTTTGGGCACAAAAAAAGAATGTAAAGCTTCCTAAGCAACTCCGAGAAGCTTCTGGACTTTACATGGCCAGTCCTGACAGTCTCTATTGGATCAATGATAGCGGCGATCTACCACAGCTTTATCTGACAGATGCGAATGGTGATGTGCAAGACATCATCGCCTTGCCTCTCTTGAATATTGATTGGGAAGATTTGACACATGATGAGGATGGGAATATCTATATCGGTGACTTTGGTAACAACAACAATAACCGCCAAAACCTCAAAATCTATATCTTCCATCCGCATCGCGGTACATTAGACTCCATCGAATACGCTTATCCCGACCAGATGGCTTTTCCACCACCTGTCGCCGATCGCAATTTCAATATGGAAGGGTTTTTCTGGTTTCGGGATAGCTTACATTTGTTCTCTAAAAACGAAGTGGGCAAAGGCAACTACTACACCAAACACTATCAGATCGCAGCGCAACCGGGTCAACAGACTGCTTATTTGCGGGATAGTCTGTACCTGAAAAATAGAGTGGTCACTGCCGCTGCTATGAGTCCTGATCGACGCACTGCTGCTTTGCTGACCTACAATTATGGTTTTTTTCTAAAGATTTTTCCATTCAGTAAAGTGAGTCTTTATGTATTGGAAGATTTTTCGGATAGTCGCTTTCTGCGCTCCATCGTCCGAGAGCAAAAAATACGTATCTGTGCGCCGACCAGTCAGTATGAAGCCATAGATTTTTGGACGAATGAAGAGCTGCTCATTGCTTCCGAAAGAGCCAAACTGGGATATGGTCCGAAAATGAAACGCATTCGACTCAAAAGAGATCAGTCATCTTCCTCGACCACTCAACCTTGATTTTTTGCTATGAGCCGCTACGCCATATCTGACATTCATGGATGTATCAAAACGTTCAAAGCGTTGCTGAAAAAGCTGAATTTCTCCGCTTCGGATACGCTTTTTTTACTGGGCGACTACGTCGATAGAGGACCGGATAGTCGAGGTGTCATCAATCATATTTTGACGTTACAAAAAGACGGTTTTGACGTGCGCTGTCTGCGCGGCAATCACGACCAAATGATGATTGACGCACTGACTACAAATATGGAAGCACAGTCGCGCTGGCTTCGTGCTGGTGGCGATACGACTTGGGACAGCTATTATAAAAAAGCACCCAAAGCGATACCGCAAGCGCATTTGACTTTTTTGCAGCAATTGCCTTACTATTTAGAGACGGAAAGTTATATTTTGGTGCATGCCGGACTGAATTTCAAAGCCTTCGATCCACTTTTCGACAAAGAAAGTATGCTCTGGATTCGGTCTTGGTACAGCCGCATCAATACATTTTGGCTCAATGGGCGCATCATCGTACATGGACATACGCCGATTAGCAAATCCATCATTCAAGCACGATTCAAACACATCGAAACCTGTCCGGCGATTGATATAGATGCAGGTTGTGTGTATCGAAAAAAAGGGATGCATCACCTCTGTGCGTTTAACTTAGACAAGCAGACATTTACTTTTCAGGAGAACATCGACAACTGATATGAGTAGACTACTTTTCATTTTGGTCATCACACCACTTTCTCACCTGCCTATTTCGGTACTGCATCGGATCGCAGATGTCCTTTTCTTTCTAATCTATCATGTGTTTCATTATCGCAAAAAACTAGTCATGAACAATATGCGTCGCTCTTTCCCGGAGAAAAGTGAAGTGGAGATCGAAGCCATCTGCAAGCAGTTTTTTAAGCACTTTTGTGATGTGATGGTCGAGATCGTTCGCTTGTTCAATATGCCTGCCGAAGAACTCAAATCACGCGTCCATTTCATTAATGCGGAAATATTTGGTCCTTACATCCAAAATGGTAGAAGTGTCATTATTACCTCCGGACACTGTGGTAATTGGGAGTGGGCGGTGACCTCCCTGAGCGTCCATTTGCCACATGGCATCGTTGCGATTTATAAGCGACTGTCTGATGCGGTTTTGGAGAAGAAAGTCAAAGCCTCTCGTGCACAATTTGGGATGCAACTGGTGCGAAAAAATGATTTCAAAGATTTTATCACCGCCGCTGCGGATAAAGCATATGCTTATGTTTTTGCGACCGATCAGTCTCCTTCCAAACGACAGCAATTTCACTGGATGCCATTTTTAAATCAAGAAACTGCAGTGATGCGGGGAGCGGAAATCTATGCCAAACGTTATGACTATCCAGTTGTGATGACAAATATCAAACGCGTCAAGCGCGGCTATTACTCCATCGAGTTTGAGTTGATTACGGACGAGCCTAGAATGATGCCGATGGATGCTATCATCGAAAAAGTGACCCATCGACTGGAAGAACAAATCAAAGAGACGCCCTACAACTGGCTTTGGACGCACAAGCGATGGAAACTAAAGAGAACCGAAGTAGAAGTTTAGCTGTTTGAGGTGATGTTGATCGTTGGCTTATCTTCATGAATAGACGATTTCATAGACGAGCAACGTTCCTATAAGTCTGACTTCAATGGATGGAGTTCAAGACTCATTCACCTAATACTTCACTAAAATAATAGGTTCATATCATGAAGAAAGTCCTATTCATCGCTCTAGCTGCATTGGCATTCGTACAATGTGAAAGTGAGCCAAAAGAAGCCGTAGAAACAGCACAACTCAATGGAAAATGGGAGCTCAAAGAAGCTTCTCGCAACGGCGATCCCACGACCACGCTATCTGATTTATACTTCAATTTTTCGGAAGATGGTACATTAGATACCAATATGCCGACCATGGAAGGCAGTAGCGAATATGAAGTAGAAGGTATGGAAATCGAGCAAGAAGGCAACGGATTTGAGCAAGATTACGTGATCGAGTCACTGACAGAAGATGAGTTGATCTTGACGACCAATATTCAGAACTACGACTTTAGAATGGTCTTTAATAAAGCAATGGAATGATGAGAGTAATTGGGCCATCACTACTTTTTTTGCTGAGTAGTCAGTTGCTTTTTGCTATAGAAGCGAAAGTGGCATACGCTAGTTTTCAGCAAGACGATAAAGCGTACATTGAATTGTATGCGCATATCAAAGGACAAAGTTTACAATATGAAATGGTGTCCGATAGCCTATATCGAGCGAGTGTCGCCGTCACGGTCATCATCAGACAATCTGATCAGATTATCATCGCCGATAAATTCAATTTGCTAAGTCCGGTAGCCACACGAGTGCCGGATTTAGTAGATTTGAAGCGGTATGTTCTTCCCAATGGAGCGTATAGTTTAGAAGTCCAGTTTTTGGACAATAATGATCCCGAAAATACCACACAGTCGCTTTCCGGTTTTGTCATTGACTATAACGATGACGCAGTGATGCTTTCCGATCTTGAATTGCTGGTTTCTGTTGCGCCTGCCAAAGATCCGAATCATCCTTTCACCAAACAACGATACCAGCTAGAGCCGCTCGTGGATGCAACTTATCCAGGGTATACCGACAAGCTGCTGTTCTACGCAGAGCTTTATGCGCCGGAGCGATCTGATATTTTCCAGCTCAAATATTTCCTCCGCAAAGCGCGAACGTATACCGATCAAGAACTAAAAATTGCCTATCAGAAGCGAAAAGCAAAATCACTGCGACCGCTACTATTGGCACTAGACATAGGTGATGTACCTACGGGCGAATATGAGCTGGTCTTGGAAGTGCGCGACAGCAACAACATACTGCAAGCTACCAAAAGCACCATCATTCGGCGAGAATTTGAAATGGCGATCCCGATAGAAGATATTCATTTTGATGATACGCTGTCCGCAGAAGACTTGCGATACAGTCTGCGCGCCCTTTCTCCCATCATCGCCAACAATCAAGCGGATACACTCAATCGAGTCCTCAAGCAAAAAGACTTAGCGCAAAAGCGCCAGTTCTTAGTTGACTTTTGGCGCACGAGAAGCCCGCGTTATCCTGACTACAACTACATGAAATACATGGAAGTCGTACAAGCAGTCGATAAGTTGTTCAAGTCTGGTTTTCGATTCGGATTTGAGACTGATCGAGGCTATTGCTATCTACGATATGGTCAGCCGGACGACATTATCAATGTCAAGGACGAACCTTCTGCACCGCCGTATGAAATCTGGTCGTACTATCAGTTTCCCGTCACCAAACAAAACAACGTCAAGTTTTTGTTCTACAATCCCAACCTAGCAGCAGGAGACTATGTCTTGCTGCATTCTGATGCCATAGGTGAGCGCAACAATCCCAACTGGGAAGCTGATCTGTATAGACGAAATGCGCCAGGTGGCGTCGCTGAATTTGGGCGGCGTGCGCGAGAGTTGATGAGTGACTTTTAAGAGATTGTTATTTCATTCTGTTCATCTTCCATAGGTCTTCTATAAAATAGTCCAGTACATCGGTAGCTTAAAATACAAAGATTTGATGCACAATCTACTGCTGAGTAAGTCTAGAAGCGAAGCGATCTAAAGTCTTTTAGCATTTCACAAATTCATAAGCTTCGTTAATTTGCGGTTAAATTGGAATTTCGCTTTTTACTTTCTGCGTTAAAGCCAGTTCTTTGGAATGTACAACAGTTGAATTGACTAACATTCTAAAATGAAATTACCTATGCAAAAATCGCTTTTTGGACTCCTCCTCGCTACCTTTCTATTGGGTGCTTGCAATCCCAATTTGACCCCTTTTACACAACGACTCTACGAAGAAAATGAATGGTCGGAAGCAGAACTGAAACGCATTCAGTTCTATCTATCCGAAGATATTGTCTTGCGTCGGGTCTCTGAATCGAGTCGTTCGCGCATTGAAAATGGAGAAATTAAAGTCGTCAGCGGCGGCGATCAAGAACGGGTCGTGATCCGTAGAGGAACACCAGGTGTACTAGCCTTTTCGCCAAAGTCCAATCGCCTTGCCATCAGTTTTGAAGATTCGGATGATGCCTATCTGATGTTTGGTCCCAATCCGAAAGCCAGCAATCGCTACTTGGTACTCGCCTCAGAGTGGAAAAAGCGTAGCGGTATCGTCACGTATAATGGCAAACGTTATCGTATAGATAGTGATGATGCGTATGCTACACTGATGGTCGATTTGAAAAAGGTGAGACGAGTAAATACGAAGTCTCGAACGGCAGGCGGAAGAAGGGTCGATTGATAACTCAGTGGCAAAAATATAGGTGAAGGCTTTATGCAGCCGTAAAGCCTTCACCTAATATAAGGGATGCGAAATAAATAAGGTCAGCAAGATTGACACAGTTATTTTTTTCGAGTTCAAGGCGAAAAACGTAGAAAATGCAGGGCATCAGCGAGGCTTTTCAACGCAGAAATCGGGAAAAAGAACAAGCCAAGAATCTTAGATTATTTGTTTCGCATCCCTAAGTCAGACTATTCACTAAAAACTTCCTGTCAATCCCAGCAACACAAATTCCACTCCGGTCAGATCTGGATTGTACCAGGCATTGAGTTTTTGCTTTTTCAGTCCGGCGACAGCATTTCTCGCTTCTCCAGCATTTGCGAAAGGTTGTACGATATAGTACGCTCCACGGACGCCGTTTTTCATGCGCGTATCTGGATGATAGATCAACCAAACTTGCCCTGCACCTTTGGGTGCTTTGATGTCGTATACATTGTAGTCAGCGCCATAAACGCCAAACTGAACGAAATGTAAGTCTTTGAAAAAGGCAAAGTCTTCGGTATATGCCTGACCTGAACCCGGCTCAATGACGCGCACTTTGCGGTCGCCATTGTACGTGAATGTACCGCTGACTTGCGCAGTCGATACACTCAGAAAAAAGAAGAAGAATACGGATGATAAAATACTTAGCTTCATGCCGAGTTTGTTTAAAGTATTAAAAAATAAGTGTCTTTACTATTTAGATGTAGATCATGAGTAGAAAGTCACATCTATCTATCATTAATCGGATAAATATGTTTTAAGTTGCTACTTATCAGTACTTTTCACATTTATTTTTATTTAATAAATAGATGAAAAATTATTCATTCTATACTAAATTCGAGGTTTGGAGATCGGATTTTAAGGACAACAAATAATTAATGGACTTGTGCCATATCAATATAATCCTTAGCTTCGTCTCAAATTTAACTCAAGTCAATCGAATTAAATGACATTCAATAGCAACTATTTTTACTTTTATTTTTGGGGTTCTATTCCACACGGGATGAAAAAGGTAGCTATTGTCTAATATCAAATTTGATTTGCTTCCAAAGTCCCGCGAGAGTGGGGCTTTTTTTTTGTGCCTAGGTCATCGACAAAAGAATAATTTTTTGTGTCTCTACAAACAAATAACATGCACTACACAGATTCACAACTCATGACGAAAACAGCAGATTCTGCGGGCAAACGCATTGTCATTCAGGGCTATGCGGGTGCTTTCCATCAGATCGCTGCGCAATTGTACTACGAAGGGGAGGACATCGACATCACACCTGCGGATAGTTTTGAAGAGTTGGTGCGGATCACAGAAGACCCGGAGCGAGCTGATATTGCATTGATGGCGATTGAAAACTCGGTGGCAGGCAGCATTGCTTATAATTACGACTTAGTGCGACAGTCCAAGTTGAAAATCACAGGCGAAATCTACCTCCGTATCCGACAAAATTTGATGACGCTGCCAGGTGTCGCAATTGAAGATCTCAAAGAAGTGCATTCTCACTATATGGCGATTGCTCAGTCTCGTGAATTTCTACGCCAATATCCGCACCTCAAACTCATAGAAACCAGCGATACCGCCTTGAGTGCCAAAGCGATACGCGATAACAATTGGACACATATCGGTGCTATTGCCAGTACTTTAGCCGCCGAACTGTACGACTTAGACATCATCGCTCCTTCCATCGAAACGGATAAAGAAAACTATACGCGCTTTTGGGTACTAGAAAGAGAAAATGTACCGACCAAAACGGAAGGGACAGAAAAGGTGAGTCTTTGCTTTTCGACGGATCATGAAGTAGGTAGTTTGTTCCGCATTTTGTCTATCCTTTCTGCTTATCACATCAATTTGACGAGTATCCACTCTCGCCCTATCTTGGGTAAGCCATGGGAGTATCGCATCTTCGTCGACTTTGTGGCTGCAGGTCAGTTGAGCTATGAGCAAGCCATCGAAGCCATACGTCCGCTGACGTATGATCTGACAGTGATGGGGATGTATGAAGTGGGGAAGCATCATGATTATTAGATTATGAAGGTTTGAGAAAATGAAAAAATGACAATTTGACAAACTGATGAATTGACAAGCGAATACGTGTGAGTCGCGTATGGTCCGTTTTTCAGTTCAGCAATTCATCAAAAAACATGATACAAATAGCCAGTAGACTAGGAGAGGTCAAAGAATACTACTTCTCGACGAAACTCAAACAAATCCGCCAGATGAATGAGGCGGGCAAAGATGTCCTCAACTTAGGCATCGGAAGCCCGGATCTGCCACCTGCACCGGAGGTGATAGCCGAATTACAGGAGCAAAGCAGCCGAGATGACGTACATGCGTATCAGAGCTATAATGGATTGCCAGAGTTGAGGGTTGCTTTTGCGAAATGGTATGCACGTCACTTTCAGGTAGCGTTAGATGCTGAGACAGAAGTCTTGCCACTCATCGGGTCGAAAGAAGGGATCATGCACATTTCGATGACCTATCTGGAAGCTGGCGATGAAGTCTTGATACCGAATCCGGGCTATCCGGCTTATCAAGCGGTGACGAAATTGACAGGTGCGACAAGCGTGCCTTATGACTTGACGGCTGAAAATGGTTGGTTGCCTGATTTGACAGCTTTGGTGGAGCGAGATTTATCGAAAGTAAAGATCATGTGGATCAATTATCCGCATATGCCAAGCGGGACGAAAGCGTCTTTGTCTTTTTTCAAGGAGCTAATTGTATTCGCCAAAACACATCAGATTTTATTGGTCAATGACAATCCTTATAGCTTCATTTTGAATACCGAACAAATCAGTTTGTTGGAAGTCGAAGGGGCGAAAGAAGTGGCTTTGGAACTCAATTCATTGAGTAAGTCACACAATATGGCAGGCTGGCGCGTCGGAATGTTGGCAGGAAAGGAAGAATATTTGAGCACCATTATCCGCTTCAAAAGCAATATGGATTCTGGGATGTATAAGCCTGTCCAGTTGGCAGCTGTAAAAGCATTGGGATTGCCGAAAAGCTGGTACCATGAACTGAACGACACTTATCGTGAACGTCGAGAGAAAATATTTGAGTTACTTGATTTACTGGACTGTCAATATGACCGTAATCAAGTCGGTTTATTCGTTTGGGCGAAAATTCCAAATGCGTACAAAGATAGCTATCAGCTAGCCGACGAAATACTACACAACGCCAATGTCTTCATCACGCCCGGCGGTATCTTCGGAACGAATGGCGAACAATATGTACGCGTGTCGCTCTGTGGCAGTTTAGAGAAGTTTGAAACAGCTATTCAGCGTATTCAGCAATTGAAAGCGGCAACTACAGTCGCTCAAATGGTAGAAACAGCATAACAACTCAGACATGATCGTTACAGTCATAGGAATCGGATTGATCGGTGGTTCTTTAGCCATTACACTCAAAGAAAATGGCTTTGCATCCACCATCATCGGTGTGGATAAGGACATGGAAAGCGAGCATAAAGCCTTGCGCAGAAAGATTGTCGATGAGACATTGCCTTTTCAAGAAGCCATCCAAAAGTCGGATTTGATTATCGTCGCGACGCCCGTCGATTCTATGTTGAGCTTATTGCCAAAAGTGCTAGACGAAGTGGATAAACAAGTCGTGATCGATGTTGGATCAACTAAAGAACAGTTGCTAGCAGCCATCGCCGATCATCCCAAACGCGCCAATTTTGTCGCTACGCATCCCATGGCAGGGATAGAATACTCTGGTGTAGAAGCAGCGCTGCCCAATTTATTCGATCATAAGTATACTGTGCTTTGCGACATCGACAAGAGCGATCCGAAAGCCGTAGAGCTAGTCAAAGGATTGTATACATCCATCCCCATGAAAATCACCTATTTAGAAGCACATGAGCACGACATACATACGGCTTATGTGTCGCATATTTCGCATATCAGTTCGTTTGCATTGGCGCTGACGGTATTGGAAAAGGAGAAAGACGAGGAGCGGATATTTGAGTTGGCGAGTACCGGGTTTAGCTCGACGGTGCGCTTGGCAAAAAGCTCGCCGGATACCTGGATTCCCATTTTTCGTCAAAATCGCGATAATGTCTTAGACGTTTTGGATGAACACATTAACACCCTCTCGCGCTTTCGTACCCTATTGATAAAAAAAGACTTTGATCGCTTCTATCAGTTGATGGAGGAGGCGAATCATATACGTAAGATTTTGGAGTAAGTGAGCTTTTAGCCTTGAGCTATTAGCTTTTAGCAGATCGTGTATAAGAACTAGACCTTCGTTATTTGAGCAATTATCTGAGTTTATCACTTTGAATTTAATAATATACTACTGAACAGCTAATGGCTAACAGCTATTAGCTAACAGCTAAAAAAAAGCTATGACTATTCAACCTATTTTCGACAAAAAACGACCGATTATCATTGCCGGACCGTGTAGTGCAGAATCGGAAGAGCAAGTATTGACCACTGCACGCGCTTTAGCGAAGCAAAACATCGACCTATTTCGCGCCGGAATCTGGAAACCACGCACCCGCCCCAATTCATTTGAAGGCGTAGGTGTCGTTGGGCTAAAATGGCTCAAAAAAGTTAAGGAAGAAACCGGACTGAAGACAACGACTGAAGTTGCCAACACACAGCACGTCTTCGAGGCAATGAAAGCTGGCGTAGATGTATTGTGGTTAGGCGCGCGGACGACCGTGAGTCCTTTCGTGGTGCAAGAAATCGCAGATGCCTTGAAAGGCACAGACATCCCAGTTTTGATTAAAAATCCGATCAATCCAGACTTGAAGTTGTGGATGGGTGCGATTGAGCGCATTGCCGGAGCTGGTATCAAAAAGATTGGCGTCATCCATCGTGGATTCTCTTACCATGGACAGACCAAATACCGCAATGTACCGAGATGGCAGATTGGGATCGATTTAAAAAATCACTTCCCGGATATTGAGATCATTTGTGATAACAGTCATATCTGTGGTCGTCGCGATACGCTACAAATGGTGGCACAGAAGGCATTGGATTTGAATTTTGATGGTATCATGACAGAAGTACACCCAAATCCAGATGAAGCATGGAGCGACGCAGCCCAGCAAATCACGCCTGCTGTTTTCGGACAGTTGGTGTCAGAGTTGGTGACGCGTCGTCCTGATTCAGACGATATGGAGTATCAGCACCATATTGACCATTTGCGTCAGGAGATTGATGAACTGGATAGTGATCTGATGAATATGTTGGAGCAACGCATGAAGATTGCCGACAAGATCGGTGAATACAAAAAGGCAAACAATATTGCCATTTTACAATCGTCTCGGTGGCGCGACATCCTCGATACGGCTATCGCACAAGGTCAAGCGAAAGGACTTAGCAAAACTTTTGTAGAGACTCTATATAAGGCGATCCACCAGGAATCCATCAATCATCAAGAAGCGGTGATGCGTGGAAGTGAGGTCATGGAAGAAGAGTAAATAAGATGTAGCTAATTGACTGCCGATTGTTGGGGAATGATCGGTGGTTGATTAGATAGTAACTGTAAGATGAGTATTTGCTGAAAGTAGGTATGCTATGGATAGGTATCTGATGATCGAGTTCAGTTGACACTCAATGTAGAAACTCATTAAATTCCCTATCTCGCCAATTTTCTATTTTGATATTTTCAATTCGACCGATATGTTTTAGATTATCTGTTGCCATAATCATATTGAGTGCGACAGAAGTTGTCCCAATAATTAAGTCGAAGTCAGGAATAAGTTACCCTATTCTTCGAAGACGAACTTTTTCTTTAGAAAAATGCTCCACACATTCTTGGATAGGAATCACATCATACAATAGTCTGATTTTTTCGACTTCTTGCAGATGATGTTCTAAACGGTTACTGTAGTACGCACCGTAAGTCAACTCTAGGATTGTTATCTCTGATATAAAGCAATTTTCAATTCCCACACTTTCAATTTTATCAGGAATAGCATATCGGTCTTTCAGATAAGAAATACAAGTTTCAGTATCCATCAAATATTGCTTCATTAGTCTAAATTGATTTCTCTATCAGAGATGGTACGACTATCAATAATTATCTGCTCCAAATCATCATCTCTGTCTTTCCAGACACCTTTGAGCTCTTCAAATAGTAATTGTTTATTGACAATTGGAGTAGTAGGCAACTGCTTTTTCAGACTTTGAGAAAGACCAGCAATGAGATCTACTTTAAACTGAATAGGCATAAGTTCAAAGAGCCGTAGATAACTGTTGACGATCGGATTTTCTGTCATAACTCTACATTGTATATTCAATTTAACATTCAATCATTAAATAATGTTGAAGCTTAAAAAGTAGATGATAATTTATACGTACTTTTTCCAACGAATCACCTCTCCCGACTTCTCCAGTACCTCTTCCGCCAGCAAAATCTCAATTACACTCAGCACTTTCTGTCGCCGCTTCGGCGTGAAACTGTTCACTAACTCATGAACGCTCAGACTTTCTTTGCCTAGTAATTTTTGAATTTTCGAGCGATAAGTATTCATCTCGTCTTCGTCAATTTCAGCTTCATGACGACCCAAACAGACATCACAAATGCCACACAATTCCGGCTCTTCTTCATCAAAATAAGTCAACAACTGCTGGCTGCGGCACTGCAACCGCTCCGCATAGTCGATGGCATGACGGATACGTTGCGCTTGCTGTTCTTGTCGAAAGCGATAAGCGGTGTGGTCGATGCTTAGATTGTCCGCATCGACACGCTCTTGCAGGAAAGTGAGCTGTGGTTGATCGCGCTGCGGCAGATAATGAATGATGCCGTCCGTCTGCATTTTTTCCAATGCTTTTTGCAGTTGTTGCAGTTGAATATTGAGGACTTTGGCGAGCTGTCGTTCTTTGATTTTGACGTAATTACCGAATGCGCCTTGCGTGGAGCGTAGGATGACTTTTAGAATTTTATCGAGTTGTGCGTTTTTGATTTGGTAGGCGTAAAGGTCTTCCTTGGCGACCCGAATCATCAACTGCGAGGGCACAAATATCCCTTCGCTCAGCGTCAACCAACCTTCCTGCTCTAGCACTTTTAGACTATTGAAAGTCTCCACTAGATCCAGCCGATACGTGGCTGCAAACTGCGTCATATCTAGATCGTAGCTTTGATTTTCGCCACCACCTACCGCTAGCTGATAGTGACTCCCCAATGCGCGATACACTTGCCGAATGGTCTTCATAGATGGAAATGCCTGCTCGTGCCCTTTTTCTAGTCGGACTTTGTCGATGTTGTCGTATAACAATACGGCGTACGATTTTTTGCCATCGCGACCGCCGCGACCGGCCTCTTGAAAGTACGCTTCCAAACTATCCGGCAAATCCATGTGAATAACGGAGCGCACATTCGGCTTGTCGATCCCCATCCCGAATGCATTGGTGCTGACCATGATTCGTATCCTATCACTGATCCAGTCTTCTTGCTTTTGGCTTCTGGTGTTGGCGTCTAGTCCGGCATGGTAAAAGTCAGCCCGTATACCTCTCTTCTGTAACAGGAGTGCCAGGTCTTTCGTCTTTCTTCTACTGCGCACATAGACCACACCTGACCCTTTCACTTTTTGTAAAATGTCGAGCATTTTTTGCTCTTTATGGTCTTCTTGCAAGACGACATACGCCAAATTGGGACGCATGAAACTTTTTCGGAATACATGAGGCTTCGAGAATGCCAATTTGTCTTGAATGTCTGCCTCTACTGCTTTGGTCGCTGTCGCTGTCAATGCTAATACCGGAACTTTGGGATGCAGTTCTCTGATCTCTGCAATCTCCAAATAAGGCGGTCGAAAATCATAGCCCCATTGCGAGATACAGTGGGCTTCATCCACAGCGAATAAATTGACTTTTATTTTGGCGATCCGCGCTCGGGCAATATCGGTCAGAAGGCGTTCGGGAGATAAATAGAGCAGTTTGGTTTTCCCATAAATACAATTGTCGAAAATCCGGTCGATTTCTTTGTAGTGCATCCCAGAGTAGATTGCTTCGGCTGCGATATTGCGCTGTCGTAGTTGTGCTACTTGATCTTTCATCAAGGCAATCAAAGGTGACACCACAATGCAAATGCCCTCTTGTAATAGTGCCGGAATTTGAAAGCAAATTGACTTGCCACCGCCCGTCGGCAATAAGGCTAACGTATCTTTTCCTGCCAAAACCGATTCGATGATGTCTTGCTGTGGTGCTCGGAAGCTCGGATAGCCCCAATATTGTTGTAGTATGTCGAGTGCGGTCGGCAAATAGTTGGATTTATTGATAAGTGGTCAAAACTTGTGTCAGTCGCTCGTTTTCTGCTGCTGTTCCTATGGTGATGCGCAGACAACCTTTGCAAAGCGGCACAGTAGATCGGTTGCGAACGATGATGCCGTGATCGACCAAAAATTGGTATAAGTCGTTGGGCTTTTCGACTTGCACCAGTAGAAAATTGGCGTCAGAAGGATAAATTTTTTGGACATAAGGTAAGTTGAGCAGTTGTTTTGCAAGCCGGTCGCGCTGTGCGATGATTTCTTTTGTCCATATCTCTTGTTGCTCCGCCTGTTTCAGACAGTCTAGCGCAGCTTGTTGAGTCAAAATATTGACGTTGTAAGGCGGTTTTACTTTATTGAAATAGTGGATGATGTCAGTGGACGCGTAAGCGATACCCAAACGAATCGCCGCCATCCCCCAAGCTTTGGAAAAAGTTTGCAAGACGACCAAATTAGGGTAGTCATCTAGCATTTGCGTGTAGCTATCTTGACTGGAAAAGTCGATATATGCCTCATCTATAACGACGATGCCAGGAAAGCGCGCAGTCAAGTCCAGCACATACTTTTGCTCGAATCGCGTACCCGTCGGATTGTTGGGTGTACATAAGAAAAGTAGTTTGCTGTGCTCATCGGTTTTATCCAAAATGGCTTCTACATCTGGCTGAAAATCTGCTGTCAATAAAACCGACTTGACTTCCACGTCAGCTATGTCCGCGCTTACTTTATACATCCCATAAGTCGGCGGCAGGGTGATGATGTGATCGACGCGTGGCTCACAGAAAATACGAATCAGTAAGTCGATGGCTTCGTCACTACCATTGCCTAGAAAGATATGTTTTGAATCTACTTTTTTGTAGTTGGCTAGTGCTGCTTTGACCTTTTGTTGCAAAGGATCGGGATAGCGATTGAGTCCGGTATCATTTGGATTTTCATTGGCATCGATATAAACTTCTGCCGTGCCCACAAACTCGTGGCGAGCAGAAGAATAAGGTGCTAATTGGCGGATGTTGGGTCGAATCAATGGTTCGAGTGAAAACATAGTTACATGCAATTATTCGACCGCAAAGATAGGGGAAGCCAACCAATAATTTTTGTCAAAAAGAGATGACTTTATGCGGCATTGCTACCTACGGCAAAGGCAATAAAGAACGCAATGACGACCAAAATCAATCCATACATGAACAAGTTGTAACAAATGCTTAGATAACGGTATTTTTCTGCCAATACTTTGCCCAAAAAGTAGAGATCGCGCGTCATCGAACTATACAGAAAGTCACTGTCTTTGATCATTTCTGTCATGCCCCAATGGAAGGTCTCCAAGTCCATATTGTAGTAGTTGCCGAAGAAGAGCAAATTGGAAGTCTTGTTTTGAATATCGGACATGGTAAATTTCCCTTCTGTCACTTTAGGGCGCGTCGAAAGGGTCGCAAAAACAATAGAAATGAGGCAGACCAGCAATAGCATGACCGTAGGCACCAAAAAGAAGGTGAAATCGACCAACTTGGGCACTAAAGAAGCAACGACGATGGAGATAATGATCGCATTGATACTGAGCATGATATTCGCTTTATTGTCGGCGATAGAACTCAGATTGATGTGTGTTCTGTAGGTACTGCGGTACATGGTTTCTACGCCTCTACCGAGCTTCAGTTCTTTTAGTTCTGCGTCCTCCTCGTACTGCTCTTGGTCACTTTCTCGTCTCGATTTTTGGGCTTTCTTCTTCTTTTTCTTCTTTCGTTTTTTGTTGGACTGCTCTTGCTCTAGTAGTTCATTGGGGTAGAGGCGGAGGCGCTGTTTTTTGAGTTGTCGGATGTGTTTTTCTTTGCGCTCTTGATACAGGTCTTTGGCAACATCCGTGATGTATGCTTGCTGCTCCATAAATGCCAATTCAAAATCAATCCACTCTTTTTCAGACATGATTCTGCCTTGCGTGATGGCGAGTTCTTGGCGCACTTTGCCACAGTTTTCCCAATAAGCGACACTTCCCAAATGACTCAAATCTGCATCTCGAAGTATTTGGTTGATGAGTGATTCGGGTTGCGCGCCATGTTTGGTGTCGAGTATGGCAGCCTGTATGCGCGCTATTCGCTCGGTTGCATAGTCTTTTGCTGATAAGAAAGTTTCTGCCAAAGCGACGCTTCGTTCTTCATGCCCTTCGCTGCCTTCATGAAAACCTGAATCGTGAAACCAAGCAGCAATTTCCAGTATCTCCAGTTCTTCTTCCGTCAGTGGATAGTACTGAGCGATACGGCGTGTTGCTTCCACGACATTTTGGACGTGCTGCATATTGTGATAGACATAGTCGGAAGAGACTTGCTCCCTAAAATGCTTCTCTATGTAGTCCTCCGTATCTGATATGATCGGTGATCGTTTCGCTTGTACCATGTTTACTAGGATGAGTTCCAACAAAACAAAAGAAAAAACGGCTGATTTTGGCTATGGATAGCTAAATTTCAGTAAAAATATCCTTTTCACCACATATTTGGCAGATATCAACCAGTCTACCACTCAAGATGTTAGAAAAACGCCTCGATTATTAAACAGCCCATTCATTGAATACTTATATCCGACGACTCAGCCAAATTTTACTTGCTCCACTATCTGCGCTCTATGGTTTAGGTATCAGCGCGCGCGCTTTCTTTTATTCTAGTGGTATACTGAAAAGCTCAGAATTTAGTATTCCGGTGATTTCTGTGGGTAATCTCTCAGTAGGTGGGGCGGGAAAAACACCACATGTCGAGTATCTGATTCGACTGCTCAAAGACTATGTCTATGTGGCGACACTAAGTCGAGGCTACAAACGGAAAACGAAAGGCTTCTTACTCGTCCATCCGCGACAAAGTGCCAATGAAGTCGGAGACGAACCCTTACAGTATAAGCGAAAATATCCTGATGTCGCCGTAGCGGTAGGTGAAAATAGAAGTCTAGCGATTCCTGAGATTGTGCAGCAAGCACCACAAACACAAGTCGTTATTTTGGATGATGCTTTTCAGCACTTAGCGATCAGTCCGAGTCTCAACATCTTGCTGACCGAATATCAACACTTATTCACGGATGACTACTTACTGCCTTCTGGTCGACTACGAGAATGGCGGAGCGGCTATGAGCGTGCCGATGCTATCGTTGTCAGCAAATGTCCCCCCGATTTGTCTATGGAAAGACGCGAACGCATCGTCGAAAAAATAGCACCACTCGATCATCAGCGTGTTTTCTTTTCTTATTACAAATACAGTTCGCCCTACTATCTTTTCAATTCTAAATACCGCGCCCAGCTCAATCAAGAAGTCGATGTCCTGCTCATTTGTGCCATCGCTAAAACAGACTATTTATTGGATCATTTGGAAAGTGAAGTGAAGTCCATCGTTTTGATGTCTTTTGAAGATCATCACTACTTTACAAAGCACGATATCGGTTCGCTACGTGCGACTTTTGAGCGAATGAAGGGAGAGAAAAAAGTCATCTTGACCACAGAAAAGGATGCCATGCGTTTGGAACTGCATCGTGACTATTTAGTAGAGCATCAACTGCCTGTTTTTGTATTACCTGTACAAGTCAATTTCTTATTTGATGAACAAGAGCATTTCAATGAGTATATTCGACATCATTTGTTGAGTTTTCGGGTGTAAATTTCGCAATATGGATAATACGAATGAAAGTGCAAGGTTTACTTCAGATGGAATTATGTGGGGAATATTAACCGGATTAATATTCTGGATGCCACTGGCTTTTGGATTGACGATAGGAGTAATTGAACTATTCGAGTTGAGAGATGGAAGTGGAGAATTCTTCTTTATTCTCTTTTGTTTCTTGTTTCCGTCTGTAGCAGGATATAAGACCGCTAAACTAATGAGCAATTATGACACTGAAGTACTTTCTAACAAAGCAATGGGAAAAGTGCAACAATTAAAAAGATTCGTTTACGGATACATTATATGCTTTTTCATAAATGTTTTTTTCTTGTCAAAAGGGTTGCTCGACAATCTAGGTAATGAAGGGGTTCTTATTTTAGGAATTCCTGCTGTAGCATCACTTATCATTACCTTTTTAGTGCCATTGCTAAATGATCTAGTGAAAAAAGTATTAAAATCAAAGCCTTCAGATAAGAGCACTGAAAGAGTTGAGGCAGTACCAGAAGAACGTAAAAAATCTAAGATGATAACTGGAAAGTGGGTACTAGATAAAATAGTTGCACCGGTTATTTCAGGATCAATTTTAGGGCTAATTACATATTTAATTACAGGTAATTTTCAAACGGGAGAAACAGTGTCATTGATTAGCATTTCAATTAGTTGGGTCATGAATAGATAACAATAATATCGGCTGTATTTACTAATAACATCACATCTGTCCCTCATCCGCCAAACTATAATACCCTTTCCCGGCAATAATCAAGTGATCCAACACTTTGATATCCAACAATTTACCACCTGCTTTCAGCTTTCTCGTGATGTCCAGATCAGCCTGACTCGGGCGTAGATTCCCGGAAGGATGATTGTGTACCAGAATGATGGACGTAGCTTGCGCTTCTAGTGCTTTTCCGAATATCATACGCGCATCGACGACCGTTCCGGTGATGCCGCCCTGACTGAGTTGCTCGCGACTCATGACAACATTGGCTTGATTGAGAAAGAGTACCCAAAACTCTTCATGCGGCAAGTCCATCAACAGCGGAGCGATCAAGTTATAAGCATCTGCGCTAGAGGTGATTTTGACTTTCTTCTTGATTTCATTGAGTTGGCGGCGTTTGCCGAGTTCTAATGCAGCCATGATGGCGACGGCTTTGGCTTGCTTGATGCCATCGATTTTCATCAGTTGTTTTGCACCACGCCGTGCCAGTTCATCCAAATCATTGTCGACTTGTGCCAATAGCTTTTTGGACAAATCGAGTACAGATTCTCCTTTTGTACCTACACGCATCAGTATAGCAATCAGCTCTGCATCTGATAGAGTTGAAGCTCCATTTTTGAGTAGCTTTTCGCGAGGTTGGTCTTCTTTTGCCCATTCTCTGACAGTTAGCCTTTTGTTATCGTATGTCATTAGCTTTCAATTCGTTGTAGTAGAATATATTTAATCGTTTTACCTGCTTTCAAATGCGAAATTTCATAGAACGTTTTGATCTCCAGCGCATCATCATAAAGTTCACTACTATAGATGTCATCGTTTTGATAGACGATTTTATAATTAGTGACGTCTTGCATCACTTCCAAAGTATATTCGTACAAATCCAGTGAGTCTGTTTTGAGGTGAATGTATCCATCGGGTTGCAATAATGGATGGAACATATCTAGAAACTTAGGATTGGTGAGTCGGCGATTGGGTTTGCTGAGGAAAGGATCGGCGAAGGTAATCCATATGTCCGCCACTTCTTGTGCGCCAAAAAAGTAGTGCAATTGCTCAATACGCGTCCGTAAGAAAGCGACATTGAGTAGATTGTCTTCCAAGGCTGTCTTCGCGCCTCTCCAAATTCGTGCGCCTTTGATATCGACACCGATGAAATTGCGATCCGGGAAACGACGCGCCAGCCCAATGGTATAATCTCCTTTTCCGCACGCCAACTCTAATGTAATCGGATGCTCATTTTGGAAAAAAGTAGACGCCCATTGTCCTTTTAGTTCAACTTCTTTTCCTTGCTCACCGAGGAGTTTGGGCTCTTTTGGATTGAAGTTTTCAAACACGTGTGGATAGCTGTATATCTCCGCGAATTTCTGTAGTTTGTTGCGTTTGCTCATTTTCTTTAATTGAACTCACATTTAGGCACAGCAAAGATAAAACAACGATCAACTTTTTGCGATTTCAATGTTTCATTGGTTATCAAATTCTTCATCCAATGCGCACATCTCGTTACTTTATATTGCTTTTCATTACCTGTAATCCTTTCTTCCTCCTAGCCCAGTCACTCGACCAATTTGGTGGCTACACAGGTAAAAAAGGAGAAACAACCAATCGCTGGCATATCCAAAAAATTGATAATCGCCATTGGTTTGTCACACCCGAAGGTCATCCAATGTATATCATCGGCGTCAATCATATTGATACAGAGACCGAAGCAGACCGAGACGCCGCCATCACTAATTTGACAGACATGAATTTCAACTGTAGTGGCTATGGGATGCCGGATTTCATGTTGTCTTCTCATCCCGGATTTTTGGGACTAAAATTGCATAGAGCGGCTCACTGGTTGCCTGCCAATCAATTTCACTACACAGATGTATTCAGCGAAAAATATGCGCGAGAGATCGATCAGAAAGTCAAAGCAGCTTGCGAAGTTGGGACAAAAGATAAGCGGATTATTGGCTATTCTTTAAGCGATACACCTCATTATGAGCTAGATATTTCTAGGCGAAGAAGAGGGACAGATTGGGTATCATTTGTTCGAGAACTGAAAGGAAGTACAGCTGGCAAACAACGCTATGTTTCTTTCTTAAAGCAGCGCTATGACAATGACTTTTTAGCTTTTCAGCAAGCGTATCGTTTGGGACAATTGGAAAACTGGGAAGCGGCTGCTAATTACGATTTTGACTATTTGGAACTGACGCGACCAAAAGTGAGAGCAGACGACGAGTTGTTTTTAGCCGTCATTGTAGAAGAAATGTATCGCTTGATTCGGAAAAGCTTTGATCGTTATGATCCTGAAGCTTTGGTCGTCGGTGAAAAATTAAAATCTTACGATCATACCGATGACATCATACGACTCACGGGCAAATATTTTGATGCCGTTTCTATCCAAGCAGGACCGACAGAAGGACCGGATGTAGGGCAAGGCACAGACGAATCTGTTTTCGATGCCACTTATTGGGAAAAGCTACATCAACTCAGCGGAAAACCTGTTTTGATCACCGATCATGGCTTTTCATTCTATACACCTGAACATCCGCGCACACTTTGGCATCAGTTTTTGTCAGAAGAAAAAGCCGCTGAGTTTTATGACGGCTATATCAAGCAAGTCATTCAGTTGCCTTATGTCATCGGCTACATCAAATGCCAATATCGAGACCGATACGACCCATTGCGTGATCTGCTCAAGCAAGGATTCATTCAAGAAAACGGTAAGCCCTATCCGACTTTGAGTAAGCAGATGAAGGAAACGAATGGGATCGTTTTTAAGCAACTGTATCGAAAGTGAAAGTAAAAAGGCAGCCACCCATAAGATGACTGCCTTTCGTTCTTTCTCATTCATCGACGTAGAAAACAGTCTAACATCTATCGTCTACTGTCTAAAATCTTTTAAGCCCCCGCCATCTCATTCTCCTTCACCAGCTGCTGCTGTATATCATGCGATACTTGTTGATAGGTCGCAAACTCCTGATGAAACTTCGCTTTGCCTTGTGTCAAAGAGCGCAAACTAGACGAGTATTTGTACAACTCACTCAGCGGAATATGCGCACTTACTTTCTGATAGTGACCTTCCATATCCATCCCCTGGATGATGGCACGGCGTGTCTGTAGATCGCCCATCACCTCGCCCATGACATCTTCTGCACAGAGGACTTCTATGAGTTGGATGGGCTCTAGCAACTGTGGACTAGCTTGATTAAATGCTTGCTTGAAACAGTATTTGGCTGCTAAGGTAAAAGCGGTATCATTCGAGTCGACGGCGTGCATTTTGCCATCGTAGACACTTACTCGGATGTCTTGGCAAGGCGATCCGGTCAGTGGTCCTTCCTCCATCACTTGCAGGATACCTTTCTTGATCGCATTGGCGTACTTGGAGTCGATAGAGCCACCGACGATGCACCAGTAGAAGGCTAGTTTGCCGCCCCAAGGCAGATCAACGATTTCTGTATTGCGTACCGTCAAGCCGTCAGGATTGGGCATACCTTCAAAGTATGGTTCTATGCGCATATGGACTTCTCCAAATTGACCGGAACCACCGGACTGTTTTTTGTGGCGATAGTCGGCATTGGCCGTTTTGGTGATGGTCTCGCGATAAGGAATGCGCGGTTGCTCAAATTCCATGTGTACGTTATTGACCTTTTCGATGCGATAGCCGATCAAATCCAGATGCAATTCACCTTGTCCATGCAAAACGGTTTGCTTCAATGTCTTGGACTGCTCGACGACCAAGGTTGGGTCTTCTACTTCGATTTGGTGCAACGCTTTCATCAGCTTTTCCATCTCGTTTTTGCCCGGTGGCACGACAGCAACACGAATGCGAGATTCTGGAAAATGAATGGGCTCTATTTGATGTTCTACGCCTTTTTCGTTCAAGGTATCATTGGTGCGGGCATCTTTTAGTTTGACAGAAACACCAATATCTCCGGCTGCTAGTTCTTGCACCTCATCGCGTTGTTTGCCATTTGCGACAAAGAGCTGATTAAAGCGTTCTGTGCTGCGGCGTTTGGCGTTATGCATTTCATCGCCAGATGCAATTTTACCAGAATAGATTTTGAAGTAAGAAACATTCCCGACGCGTGGCTCGGAGATGGTTTTGAAGATGAAAAGAGTATTCGGTTCGTCTAGTTTACACGCTAATTCTTCTCCATTTTCTAGCTGAGCAGGCGGTCGGTCAGCAGGAGACGGACAAATGTCATTGATGAAGCCCATGATGCGACCGCTCCCCATATTATTCGTTGCAGAACAGCAAAATACCGGATAAATATCGCCTTCTGCCATCGCCATGCACAGCCCGGCAGCCAAATCTTCTTCAGAAAGTGTGCCTTCTTCAAAATATTTCTCCATCAAGCCGTCTTCTTTCTCAGCGGCGGCTTCTACTAGCGCATTGTGCATTTCATCCGCCCTTGCCTTTTCGCTTTCAGGAATGTCTTGCTTATCAGGTCTACCACCATCCGCCGGGAAGACATACATGACCATTCGCAAGGCGTCTATGATTTTGTTGAAACCGGAGCCTTCGTTGAGTGGATATTGTACTGGAAGGACTTTACTGCCAAAGCGATTCTGTCCTTGCTCTAAGGTGGTTTCAAAATTGGACTTTTCGTGATCGACTTGATTAATGACAAAGAGGGCAGGTGTATTGAAATCTTCTATATAATCCCAAATCAACTCTGTGCCGACTTCGACACCATTTTTGGCATTGAGGAGCATGACAGCCGTATCAGCTACTTTGAGAGAAGAAATGACTTCACCTACAAAATCATCGTAGCCGGGCGTGTCGATTATGTTGATTTTAGAGTCTTTCCAATGCGCGTGTAGTAAGGTACTGAAGATGGAATTGCCACGCTCTCGTTCTATGTTGGTATAGTCAGAGATCGTGTTTTGATCTTCGACTGTGCCACGTCGCTTTATGGCATTGGATTCAAAAAGCATGGTTTCGGCGAAGGTCGTTTTTCCAGAACCGGAATGCCCCAAGAGGGTGACATTCCGAATGTTTTTAGTGTGGTATTTCATTTGTCATGCTGTTGGTGAATGAAAAGAGGAAATTCACGCGGACACGACTAAATGACAAAGGAGGTACATTAATCGTGAACAGCAATAAATATAGAATATAATATTTGTATTTTAATTTTATTCAGAATAAAAAATTGAATTAACCTATTTTTATACACTAAAAAGCAAATAACTGAACAACAAAATCAATCAAAGTTCTTCCAACTCTCGCTGCACTTTTTTAGGCAGAGAAGCGACAATCAAGTCATAAGAGTGATCGATCAATTCGCGTAGTAATTTCGGCGATAGATTGCCTTCAAAATTGACGGTATTCCAATGCTTTTTATTCATGTGGAAGCCGGGCTGTATTTCATCGTGTGCGGCGCGGAGTTCGATGGCTCGCTCAGGGTCACATTTTAGATTCAAAGAGAGAGGTCTTCGCTCTAGACTCATCAGCGCAAACATTTTATTGCCGACTTTGAACACCAAGGTTTCATTGTCAAAAGGAAAGCTTTCGGTGACGCCTTTCTTGGCAGTGCAATATTCGTGAGTGGTTTCGATATCCATATTATAAAGATATTAGACGGTAGATTTTTAGACAATAGACAGCTTCTGTAAATATCTTTCTTAAAATCCCATAAAAGCTTTTGGAACTGGACTGCTTTCAGAGTGAGTTTTTTCGTAAGATTCAAATAGCAAATCTAAATGTAGCACCAATGTAATGATTTATCAAATTAGTTCGAGACGTCTATAAATAGACCTAATTTCCTAAATAAACCTTTAAACCTATGCTCATTTTCTTAATGGATTGATAAAGTCAAGCGACTGCACTAACTTAGGTGCAGCCTTATCCGTCGAGCTTATATCTGTTATAGCAAGAACCAATATAGAACACCATTAAGGGACGTGGAAAAATATAACCTACGCACCTGACTCGTTCTTTTCTCCTTTCCCTGCGTTGAAAAAATCCTTGCGTAGCGCGGCTATGCGCGGTTTTTCGCCTTGATAAAGGAAAAAATAACTTCGTCATTTTGCGTACTTTATTTATTTCCAAGTCCCTAAAACGCTTCACTTATGAAATCATTACTTTGGATCATCACCGCTAGTTTCGGGCTTGTATTTTTGGGGAGTTGCCGCTCTACACAGAAGTTGACAGAGCAAGGCAATTACGACAATGCCATTCGGCTATCGGTGCAGCGTTTGGCAGGTAAGAAGAAGAAAAAAGCAGACGAGGTATGGGTACTAGAAGATGCTTTCTTCAAAGCTAATGCGCGAGATATGGAACGCATCCAACAACTAAGAGGGGAAGGACGACCAGAGAATTGGGCGAAAATATACGATCTGGCACGAAAAGTTGATAGACGACAAGATCTGGTGCGACCGCTCGTGCCTCTGAGAGACAATAAAGGCAGAGAAGCCAAATTTCGATTCGTCAAAATCAATGGCATCATTCAGGAAGCTAAGAACAAGGCAGCACAGCATTTGTACGAGCTGGCTACGACTGAAATGATCCTAGCTCGACAAGGCGACAAGCGATCTGCCCGCGAAGCCTACGAGCATCTGGATAACATCAAACAATATGTACCACGCTACAAAAATCGAGAAGTGTTGATGGAAGAAGCTTTAGTATTGGGGACGCAGTATGTGTTATTCAAAGTCAAGCAAGATAGGCGGGCGATTTTGTCCCGTGACTTTGAGCGCGCACTGTTGTCCATAGATGTCAGAGACATGAATAGCCGCTGGCGCATCTATGATACAGAAGCACAACGTGGCGTGCAGTACGATTATGAACTCGTACTGATGTTAGAAAATCTGGAGGTGAGTCCGGAGCGTGTCCGCGAACGCAGCTATCGAGATGAAAAAGAAATAGAAGATGGCGAGCGCGTCCTGCTAGATGACAATGGCGATACCGTAAAAGACAGCAGCGGCAATGTCATCAAAGTGCCTATTTTGAAGGTAATCGCCGCTGATATTTTGGAAGTCCATCAAACTAAGGAAGCCATCGTGACCGGACGACTGATGGCGTATGATCGTCGTCGGCAGCGACTGATAGAAGAAGAAAGCGTGACGGCAGAAGCACTCTTCGAGCACTATGCTGCCACTTATAGAGGAGATCGTAGGGCATTGAGTAAAGAAAGTAGACGAGTAATCGGGAATAGTCCGCGTGACTTCCCATCGGATGAAATGCTACTACTCGAAGCCGTAGAAAGCTTGAAACCCATCGTGAAGCAGAAGATCAAGCGGATGAAACTGCCGATTTGATAAAAATGGGTAATTTGAGCAGCAAAAGATAATGAAGAAGCTAACTATCATCGCTGCTGTACTGCTTTTGGGCATTGGTGGCTTGATGTCATCATACATTGGTTTGAGTCGTCATATTTACAATCGCACGGACTGCGAGCGATTCAATATTGACAATATTGAGCTACGTACCGGCATCAACGTGCCTCAAGTGTTGGCAGAAGAATGCGCTTGTCAGACCGATGGCAAACTAAAACAAACGAGCTTCGTCATCGACACCAGTGTAGTCGATATAAATGACTATATCTCTTCTCAAAACTGGTCGCTCTCTTCCGATGGGCAGTACATTGCCTCCAGTATCAACGACCGTAGCGAATGGCAAGCACAACTCGACCCGCAGACGGCAAAGTTGTCTTTTGAGATTCGGTATTTGGGAATGAAGTGATGGCGGCTCTTTCCAGGATACGTCGAAAAATCATCCTATTCTATGCATATATTGCGTAGAATAGTTGCTTTAAAGCCATAAAAAGCACAAATTGCCATCAATCCAACCAATATGGCAACTTACATTCATCAGCGACCAACTTGGCCTCAGTTTCAATGGGACAGCGACCAATTGCTTTTCTTATTTGGAGAAGTACGTCGTTTGCAAGGGCAGTTGATCGGTCGGATGGAGCTGGTTGGATTTGAGCTAAAAAATGAAGCGACACTGGAAGCAGTCACGCTTGAGATCATCAAGTCTTCTGAGATTGAGGGAGAAGTGTTGAATGTAGAACAGGTCAGATCGTCTTTGGCGCGCCGCTTAGGAATGGAAACAGGTGGCTTGATTCCCTCCAATCGAGAAGTGGATGACATTGTCGATTTGTTGGTTGATGCGATTGAAAAACATGATTTACCACTTACAGAAGAACGATTATTTGACTGGTATGCTTCGCTTTTTCCTACCGGGAGGAGCGGTATGTACAAGATCATAGTGGGTGACTGGAGAGATGACGCTACGGAACCAATGCAAGTTGTTTCAGGTGCCATGAGTAGAGAAAAAGTCCATTTTGAAGCACCTGAAGCGAAGCGATTGGCAGCAGAAATGCAGCAATTCCTAAGCTGGATGAATTCAGAACAACAATTGGATAGCATGCTCAAAGCAGCTATTGCTCATCTATGGTTTGTAACGATTCATCCCTTTGAAGATGGCAATGGTCGAATGGCGCGAGCGATAACCGATATGCTGCTCGCCAAGTCAGATGGCATTACCCAGCGTTTTTATAGTATGTCTGCTCAAATTCGATTGGAGCGAAAGGCTTACTACGATATATTGGAGGAAACACAGAAGGGTGATCTGGATATTACGGACTGGCTGATTTGGTTTTTGAACTGCCTGATTAACGCGTTGAAAGCTTCGTCTACGATCATCCAAAAAGTGATGCAAAAACATCAATTTTGGTTGAAGCGTTCCGACAAGTCGCTAAATATTCGTCAAATCAAGATGCTGAACAAACTGCTCGATGATTTTTTTGGAAAACTAACAACAACAAAATGGGCGAAAATGACCAAGTGTTCTCATGATACCGCTTTGAGAGACATTCAGAAATTGATAGAAATGAACATTTTGAAAAAAGAAGAAGGTGGAAGAAGCACCAATTATGAGCTGGTCGTTTGAATCTACCTTGATGTCTCAGCCTCTCCGTCGCTCCAGTAAAATCATCATCATCAGCCCTAGCATGATACGGTCATCGTCATCACCGTCTAGCGTCCCCAGCTTTTCTACTGTAAATTCTCGTCCCCAAAACGAAGGCTGCTTCGTCAGCTTGACGACCGTCGCCCCGGTTTTATTAGTCACTAGATAAGAAGGATTGAAAAAGTAGCCGGTAAGCATACCGACAACTGGAATTTCGCCTAACATCGAATCCATTACTTTGACCCAGGCATTTTCTTCATTGACTTTGTACTGCAACTGTTCGTGCTGGTCGATGATGTCGTACTCTGCTTTCCAGATCGACCGCCAGCCTTTGCGCACAATCTTTCCAAACTGTGTCCCATCTGCATCATAAAAACTGTAAGCCGCCGAAAAATCCAGCCAGCGATCTGCACGAATGCGATAATTCAGTTGCGCTCGACGTTCATCGCCAAAAATCTCAATGTCCTCCTTGAATTTGAACATTTTTTGGCGCACATAAGCGACCAGCTTGCCGCTCGTGTCCGTTGCCGTAAAATCATTCGATAAGGTCGAAATCTTAAAGGCAAACTTAATGGGAAATTGGAGATTTTGCATGATTGGAATTTTGTTATTTATGTGCGAATCCCGATTGTCGAGGACAGGTAAATTCGCACGCTTTATATGAAGCTAGGTATTCAACCGAATAACTTGTGGTTACTGCGCTCATGCATCGTGTACATTCTCTCTCGAAGCTCTCTCCGCTCTCAAAACTCTCCTTACTCTAAGAGAGATTATGAAACACCGACTGCACATCATCGTCCTGCTCCAGCTTGTCGATCAGCTCCAACACTTCATCTACTTGCTCTTCCTCTAGCTCTTTTTCATGCTTTGGGATGCGTTCCAGCTCTGACTTTTCCGGTTCTATTTTGTGTTCTTCCAGTGCCGACTGCATATTCCCGAAATTCTGAAAATCGACATAGACTTTGTAGTTTCCACTTTCGTCATCTTTTTCCAGTCGACTTAGTCCGTGATCTATGAACTCCAACTCAAAGTCATCTGCATTAGCGATCTGCTCACCTGGTATCGTAAATACTCCTTTTCGGTCAAACAAAAAATCGTGCATGCCCTGTGTGCCCAATGAACCACCACCTTTTCGGAAGTAAGAACGGACATTAGCGACAGTGCGGGTCGGATTGTCTGTTGCGGTCTCGACGACGACGGCTACACCATGAGGTGCCATGCCTTCATAAGTGATTTCCTGAAAGTCCTCGGCATCTCTGGAACTTGCTTTTTTGATCGCTGCTTCGATGCGATCTTTGGGCATCTGTACCGCCTTGGCATTCTGTACGGCACGACGGAGTTTGGAGTTGTATTCTATATCTGGACCTCCTTCTTTGACAGCAATGGTGATTTCGCGACCAGCTTTTGTGAAGGCTTTCGCCATTCTGTCCCAACGAGCGAACTTCGTCGCCTTTCTATATTCAAATGCTCTTCCCACTGTGTTGTATTTTAGCAGTTAGCTCTTAGTCTGAGTTCAATAAAAAATTGCTACACTATATGTTGAGAGATAGCTGAAAATCGCTACTTACGGTACGCTTTCTTTTCAGCTATCTATCAACAGTAGCAATTTATTTATTTCACATTACCTAGCTATTAGCTTGTTTTCATTAATGATTGATCGATAATACATATATATTGTCTAATGTCCGACAAAGGTAAGCATTTGTGAAAAGTAGGGCAAACGAGTTTGTGGCAAAGAATGCAACCATTTTGACAGTCTACTTATTCATACAACCACTAGGCTCATTGACTACTCCATTTTAAAGAAAAAATACAATCTTTGCTGCCCGATTACAGTTTGGAAAGCGACTGAGAATCAGTCTCCAGCAAACAAATGATACGATCAATGAGTTGGTCAAAGAGATGCACATATAATTGCGTCACTTTCAGCTCAAACAATAATGATTAAGGCTACACCGAATGAAGTTTTTACAAATAAGTCTTCTTTTTTCTTGTCTACTACAAGTCATCACAGCGCAGGCTCAAGTAGTCTCCCGATCTTACGAGATGCGTTACTTTGGCGATTCTACGTCGGCACAAGGTACGATTGGATTCAATGGTGACTCGACGCTTTTTACACCGCAAGAGCGCATCCAATATCTGGATCAGTATGCAGATTTCACGAAGTTCTTTTTTCAAGACGGCGATCTCGATCAGCAAGCCGTCTTTCCAGCAGATGTGGACAAAATTGTCTCCCGATTCAAAGAAATACCTTTGCCGGAGCAGCGACAGCGCATCGAATTGAAAGACTGGCGGTGGAAAGTATATGACAGAGGACGACAAAAAACAGAGCAAGCACAACTAGCAAAATGGAGTCAAGATCCCAATGTTATCTTAGAAAATGGTCAACTCAGAACCATCAATGATTTTAGCTATCCGCTAGATCTTAACAATGGCGAAAACTGGCGATTTGCATTGCAGTGGGAAACCAATATTCCAAAGTCAGAGGAGCGTTCTGCTTTCTTGTTATTGGATAATTTAGGGAATCCGGTTGTCTTGATGGGCATCACTTCCGAAGGCGAATGTTTCTATAAATCCAAGATCGGTCTGCCGATCGGTGTCGCTCAGTTTGATACGGATACGCTCATTAATTTCAAACTGCTCGTCGATGTAGAAGCAGGTCGTTTCAGCCTCTTTATCAATGATGAAGTCAAAGCAGATTTTGTACGTACACTGACAGAAAATCCCGTAGAGACTTTCTTCCTCAAACTGCCCGTTGGTTCTACTTTGGATAATCTGTATGGTATGAGCTACGAACGTCCCAATATCAATCCTTTTGAAGGCGAATTTCCGACTCCGAAAGGGCGCACTTTCTTAGAAGATCGCTTTGAATTGTCCGAAGAGCTGGGCGATTTGGGACTCATCAACTTTCGAGACGAGGAATGGGAACAGATCAAACTCCCCGTCCAAAGCGGTGACCGCTTTCGTAACATGGATTTGATTTTGCGTAAGCCTTTGTTGATTAATAATTTCCAGAAAGCCAAATTACATTTCGAGCAAATTGCGCCAAACACAGAAATTTGGCTCAACAATAAAATCGTCTACGTCCATCGTCAAGGACAAACATTGACGCTAGACATCAGCAGGGATTTGCTGCCCAATCAGCCGAATAAGTTGATGATCAGAATGCGCGGTGGAGACGGCTGGCAATTACAAAAAGTGTTCTTGGATTTGACAGGTTCTCGTTATATCGAAAGTGCCAATTTGTATGCGACACAAGGGGCTGACGCTTCTCAGCTACACCTCAATGCACGACTTTTGATAGAGCAGCCCACAGAAGAGAATGATGGCTTTTGGCAGGGAAAAGTTCGGGTCAAAATGACACCTTGGCATCCGCGAGCGAGTACACGCACCGTTTTCAACCAATCTTTTGATGTGCAATTACGCGCATTTCAAGCGATGGACTTTAGTGAGGTGGTCAATCTGCCTCGACTGAGTGCTTGGTCACCTAATTCGCCCAATCTTTATCAAGTTGAATTTGAACTATTGGACGGTGAGGGCAATTTGCAAGATGATTATACCTTCGTCACAGGCATCCGTAAACTAGAACAGCGCGATGGTAGCCTATACCTCAACAATCAAGTTACGCCACTTTTCGGTGCGAATCTGACGGACTATCTGCCTTTTGAAGTCGATAATTATAGCGAACCACGCTTTGAGATGGACGAGTGGATTGGGCGGGCTTTGGCGTCTTTGGAAGTCATGAATGGCAATGCGCTCCGAGTCGGTAATTTGAACAATCTAGACCTAGATCGCCTCCTCGATTATTGCGATCAGTTGGGCATTTTGGTCATTTTAGAAATGGACAAGTTGCAGCAATCTTCGCCTTGGTCAGCCGATTGGGAGCGACTCAAAAAGCGAATAGAAGAAGTGCGTCATCATCCGAGTGTTATCCTTTGGCAAGCACCTAGAGGGTTGATGTTCAATGGATTTACGGCAGAAGCTTTGCCTTGGATGGAACGATTTTATGAAGTCGTCAATCAAAATGATGCCAATGTGTTGATCGCTCTGACAAATGCAGATACCAAGTATATCGACGGACGATTACCCAGTCAAGATGGCACAAGTCTGTACAATCCAAGTATGAGAGACTACCAGCCTATAGATAGCAGTTTGGCGATGGTATGGCGTGACTCTTTAGTCGTGCGTGGCAATGCAGATCGGGCTTTGAGCTTTGGGAAAGACTGGGATGATTTGCGCAATTTCCCTATTGACTATACTGTCGATAGTTTGCGCTACAAATACCTAAGCAGCGACGACCAAATTTATATCAACTACGATAGCGAAAGCCTAGCCGGACAAGAAAATCCATTTACCGTGCGCGGCGTACCGTATCGCTACTCTGAAACTTATGCTTCGCCTTATCCGAGTTTGGCAATCGGTTCGGAATTGCCGTATGAAGCTTGGAAAATCAGTCAGGCGTGGCAAGCGATGAGTACTTATGAAACCTTGCGCAAGAAACGCTGGCTCAACTATGATGGTATTTTTTCCGCTAAATTATGGAATGGTGGCGACCCGACGACTATCTTAGATGCCAAAGGCTACAAAAAGCTCAATTTCTATGCGACACAGATGGCTTTTCAAGAGGTATTGGCAGGTAGTCAAACGACCGATTTCGCTTATTCGATAGGAGAGGAAGTGCCTATTTTTATCAATTACAGTGGCAATCGTGCGCGTTTTCAAGTCACTTTGCGCGTCAAAAACTTAGAAGGAAAAACGGTGAAGACGAAGACCTTCCCGACAGTCAGTTTCCGAAAAGGTAGTGCAACTCAGTCTTTGGGTGATTGGGTGAATAATCTGACGCGAGAGGGCTGGTATATTGTGGAGTATGAAGTGGCGAAGCGATGAGCGCGCGATACGTGATGCGTGAGAGGGCTTCATTCAAAATCTTACAGATAAACTTGATGTAGTTGTGTAGGTCTAACAATTTCACCAAAAAAAGCAGACGAAATGTAAGTCGAAATTGCGATTTGAGGTTTAAAACGCTAAATCATCCTTTTACCAAAACAATATGCAACACCACCAGCTCAAAGTTCAGCGCACCGCTCACTACTATACCTTAGGTGAGCCTAGCGAAAAGACAAAATACTTCATCATCGCTTGTCATGGTTATGCGCAATTGGCGAAGCACTTTTTGCGTCGATTTGATGGTCTGCTGAATGAGGAGACGTTTATTGTCGCGCCGGAGGGTTTGTCTCGATTCTACTGGAAAGGCGTAACCGGCGATGTAGCAGCCTCATGGATGACCAAAGAAAATCGGCTGTCAGAAATCGAAGATTATAGCAATTATCTCCAGCAAGTGTATGAACACTATCGAGCGCAGTTGCCAGAAGAGGTGCGCATTCAGTTATTTGGATTTTCGCAAGGTTGTGCGACTCAATGTCGCTGGCTGATGGCAAAAGAACCGCATTTTCATGATCTGATACTTTGGGCGGGATTATTTCCAGAGGACATTGACTATCGACCGCAACAGGTATATCTGAAAGACAAAAAGCTCTATTTTGTCTATGGCGCACAAGATGAATATTTGCAGCCCAAGTTTTTAAAAATGCACGAAGATCTATTGACTTCCAATGAGTTACAAGTACATACAGAAATCTTTGAAGGTAACCACGAAGTGGATAGAGCAGTACTAGCGGACGTCTACGAGCGATTGTTACAATGATGTTGACTGAACTTCTTGCTTTTTGACTTCGTTCTTTCAAAGTTTGAATAACACTGAATACTTCATGAAAGAACTCGTCAAATATTACCTCTCTGATCTTAATAGCTGGTTGATTTTTTTGATTCTAATTGGTGTTGCCGTCATCGTGGGCGTGGTACTCACTTGGGTTATTTTTCGCTTGCTCAAATGGAACGGCAAACGCTACAAACCCAAGTCGCTTTACAACTCTAGCGTCCGCAATCTGGAACGTCCCGTTGCTCATTTTACGATCATTTTCCTTATCATACAGGCTGCAAAAGCAACACCTTTAAATGTTGAAGAAGCATCTGTACTACCGCTGACTGCGGACATGATGGCGAGCATTCGAGTGCTACTACGGATTATTCTGTATATCGTGAGCGCGTGGACATTGATGCGCGTCGCCAATATATTTATAGAAATAGTAGAAGCCAAAAATGAAATAGATACTGCCAACAATTTGCAGCAGCGCAAGATTGCGACACAGTTGCAGTTTATCCGAAAAATAGCTGCCGTCATCATTGTCGTGATCGCAGTGTCCATGTCACTACTGGAATTTGAGGAAGTCCGAAAAATCGGGACAGGTTTGTTGACTTCGGCTGGAGTGGCGGGGATTATTATTGGTTTTGCCGCTCAAAAATCCATCGCCAATCTACTCGCTGGGCTGCAAATTGCTTTCACGCAACCCATCCGCATAGATGATGTCGTGATCGTGGAAGGCGAATTTGGGCGCGTAGAGGAAATCACACTGACATATGTAGTCGTGCGCGTCTGGGATCAGCGGCGCGTCATCGTCCCACTCAATTATTTTATAGAAAAGCCCTTTCAGAACTGGACACGCTTCAATGCAGAGTTGTTAGGGACGGTCTTTATCTATGCTGATTATCGACTACCCATAGCACCACTTCGTCAAGAACTGGAACGGCTCACCGAAGGGCATCCGCTTTGGGATGGTCGCGTGCGCAATGTGTTAGTGACAGACTTGTCGCCGGAGACGATGACCATTCGTATTTTGGTGAGTGCGCAAAGTTCTAGCGACGCTTTTGATTTGCGCTGCGAAATTCGTGAAAAGATGGTCACTTTCATTCAAGAGAACTATCCAGAAAGTCTACCAATGACGCGAATTGAGATGAAAAGTGCTACCCGTAATCTGGCGACAAGTCAAGGATTGCAATAGTGATGACTGTCCGATGGGTGCTGGTCGCTTCGTGATTTAATCCATTCTACTCAAAATTTGTTATGTTTGTAAAATGAGATCGTGGCTTTTCGTTCATTAAATAGCAGTTGTGCGAAAAACAGTATTCAACAAAATCACTCGTTTTTTCACGGAGCATCCCTGGTTGCTCGCAGCGATCACATGGACGAAAACGCACTCTCTACCTGGATTTCATCAGACACCGATATGGGATGTTGGTGTCTTTTTTTGGAACGAGATTCAGCGAGACGATCTTTTCATCCGAGCGCAAGCCATTTCTTTTAGCTTCTTCTTGTCACTTTTTCCTTCACTGATTGCGCTGTTTACTTTAGTGCCGCTCATCAGTGGTCCACTTTCGGCATACATACCGCGCTTGGAGCAGTACGAGGATATCTTGTATCTTGAAATCCAGAGCATTATCCCCGGTAGTGCCGGAAATACCCTTTTCAATTTCGTCAAAGACATTGTGACACGTCCGCGTTTCGCGCTCTTTTCTTTTGGTTTCGTATTGGCGATTTTCTTTAGCTCTAATGGGATGGCAACGCTGGTCAGGGGATTTGAAAAGTCCTATGAGCAAGTCTTTCGGCAGCGATCCGTCGTCCGGCGGCAAATGGTGGCAGTTGCGCTGGTATTTGTGTTGTATTTTTTGTCATTGATCTCCGTCATTTTCATCATTACGGGCGATTTGATTATCAATTGGATGATTGATGTTTTGAACTTACAATTGCTGAGCAAGATTGGGCTGTATGTGGTGCGGTGGGTAGTCATCATTGGGCTATATTATTTTGGTATTTCCTTTATTTACAGATACGGAGCAGCGACGCATCGGCGATTTTCTTTCTTTTCGCCCGGGACAAGTGTAGCGACGACGCTGATTATTTTGACTTCAGTGGCTTTCTCTTTCTATGTCGATAATTTTGGCGCGTACAATCAGTTGTATGGATCTATTGGAGCAGTGATGGTCATCATGCTTTGGATCGAAATTAACGTGCTGTTTCTACTGATCGGCTATGAACTCAATGTCAGTATTGCCGTCAATCGAGATTTGAAAGAAAAACTACCGGATACGGAGCATGAGCTGGTCGAAGTAGTAGAAGATGAAGCTGCTGTTTAGGATTATTAATGTCGAATTATAAGTTACAAATGACGGGAGTGATAGCATAGCACACCGGCTTCATTTGAACACTAGATAATGATCTGATTTTCAATTAGTTATTGATCTAGCAAATTATACAAACGTTATCTTTCCCATAGTCAAGCAAAAACTCAATTAGCTGATCGTTTGAATCCTCGATAAAAAAAGTTACTATTTAACTTTCCATTGATTTCGTCTTTCGTCATTTTTCGTCTTCCAGATTCAACAACCGAATTTCATCAAACAACGCATCTTCATCACCCATGCGATACTTCTTTTTGTGATAGACAATTTCGCCGTCCTTATTCAATAAAAAAGTCTGTGGCATTCCGCTCAAACCTTCCGACATGATGCGACGAAAAGTCCGCGAGTAGTCATGGAAAGCATCAAATTGCCATTTGCGCGCACGTGCATGATAGATGAATTTTTCACCACGCGAGGACAAGTCTTCTGAAATGGCATAGAGATTAAAGTCTGCTTCTTCCCGCCATGCTTCGATCTTCTTGTCAATAGCCGCCAGTTCATACTGGCAAGGCACACAAGTTGTCAACCAAAATACCAAAACCGTAGGTTTACCGTTTTGAGCGAAGATGTCTGTAGAGTTTAACGTGTCTCCTTGCACGGTTCTAAGATCGACATCGTAAGGATACGTTTTCTTTAGGCTAGTTTTGAACGTGTGTACTTTGCCATTGACTTTAATAGTACGATAAACGGTTTCGCTGTCAGTCGACTGAGCAGTGAGTGCCCATGTAAAAGCTGAAAACCAAAATAGAAGAAGAAAACGCATCTTTTTTTAGCGAAATTAGCATTAAGTCACGTACCACGCTAACTTTGCCGACGCTTTTGCATTTTCTTTGCACCCAAACAACAATCAAATTAGTTGAAGCTTTTATGTATGAGCTGTCTCACGCGCTCACTGCTCACACATCACCTCTAAACAAATGAACTTACCTTTCCAAATAGCACGTCGCTATCTTTTTGCTAAAAAATCGACCAATGCCATCAACATCATTACTGGCATCACGGTCTTTGGCATTACGATACAAACGGCTGCTTTTGTACTGGTGCTTTCGGTATTCAATGGCTTCGAGGAGTTGCTGTTGCAGATGTTCAGCAACTTCAATCCTGAGGTAAAAGTGACGCCCTTGAAAGGAAAAACGTTCGATGCTGACGCTATTGATTTGCAGCAATTACAAGCGGTAGAAGGCGTCGATTTGATCTCGCAGTCACTGGAAGAAACGGCTTTTTTTGAGTACAAAAACAATCGAGCATTCGGAAAAATAAAAGGCGTCGATTCCACTTTCAATGCGGTCAATACGATTGACTCCACAATCATAGATGGACGATATGTGTTGCAAATGGGAGACATGGATTTTGCTGTTTTGGGGTCACGTTTGTATTTTGAATTGGGTGTTGATTTTGCAGATGAGTTCAGTGCGCTGAGCGTGTATATGCCTAAAAAAGAGCGTGTCGGACCATTGCAGCAGCCATTCAGAAAGCAGTTTTTGTATCCAATGGGTGCCTTTTCCTTTCAAGCCAATATAGATGCGCAGTATGTATTGAGTAGTCTAGACTTTGCACAAGCCCTATTGAATCAGCCCAATCAGATCAGCGCACTGGAACTCAAATTGGCGCCCACCGCGAACGTAGAATCCACTAAAGCCGCCATTCGAGCCATAGTCGGTGAAGGATATGCCGTAAAAGATCGTTACGAGCAGGAAGAGACATTCCTAAAACTAATGAACATCGAAAAATGGATGGGGTTTGCTATTCTGACGCTCGTTTTGCTACTCGTCTCTTTTAATCTGATCGGTGCGATGTGGATGATTGTACTAGAGAAAAAGCAAGACATCTCCATCCTCAAGTCTATGGGGAGCAGTGACCGTACCGTACGCAATATCTTTCTTTACGAAGGGTTAATGCTGTGTGGCATTGGTATGTTGATTGGTTTTTCCGTCGCGCTACTCATCTACTTTATTCAAAAGACGTACGGTATTGTTACCATACCACAAGGTTTTTTAGTAACAGCGTATCCGATTGCGATTCAGCCGCTCGATTTTGTGGCTATCGCTGTGGCGGTGATGGTCGTGGGATTGCTAGCGTCTCTGCCTGCTGCGATGCGTGCGCGACGGATGGATGCGCTGGTGCGCGAGGAGTAAGTTGGGGCGAATTGCAATTCGCCTTTATGATATATGCTGTATCTACGATTGTAGTGCTTGTGCCGCTGCTTCATCGACATACCAAGTCATCTCCCCTTCCTTAGCTTCTATGTGTGCCGCCGGATAGTTGACGCTGATAGGTTGTCCGGTAAAAATTTCTTGGATGCGTGCTGCTTTATTTTCTCCTGTCACAAGAAATACGATCCATTTGGCTTGACAGATGACTGGACCGGTCAGTGTCACACGAGTTTGTCCGGAGTCAGGATGTGTCGCCGTCGCTGCAAAACCTTCCTCTGTCAGTAGGTGCATTTGGTTGGGAAAGATAGACGCTGTATGGCCATCATCGCCCATCCCAAGTAGCATCACATCAAACTGCGGGACGTTCTCGACTTTTGGTAGATCATTGTCGATCAAGTTGGCATAGCGTTTTGCCTCTTGCTCAGGATTGTCTTCTCCGCGCATTCGTTCTATATGGCGATGGGCTTCAGGAAGATGTTTTAAGAAAAGATCATAAGCCGCGCCATAGTTACTTTCCTCATCGTCCGGTGGCACACAACGTTCATCGCCCCAGTAAAATGTAAATTTCGACCAGTCAAATTTGTCCAGATATTCTTCTGTCCAAAGTTTGAAGAGTGTTTTAGGTGTACTACCACCGGAGAGCGCTATACTTACGCTGTCTTTGTCAGCAGCCCAGCTAAGTAGTTCTTCTGTAAACTGGCGAGCGACCTGTGCTTTGGTAGATAGTACTTTAAGTGTTGCGTCCATTTGAATAGCATCTAATTTGTTGCGCCAAAGATGGCTATAATTTGGAACAAGCAAAAAAGGAATACAGTGCGAAATGTCTAAATCTGAGCTCCAAAAAACCGACTGCACGATTGTTGACAGAAGAATGGACTTAATTTCACATCACTAGGAAACGACAGTCTGTATGGGTGTCAACTGCTCGGCTTCTTCTTCTGAATACAATCGAGAGCGAATAATGAAGCGAACGCCTAGCGGAATCTCCAATGAAAAACTCGCTCCTCGACCTTCTACTACATCTATGGTCAGTTGTGTATGCTGCCAATATTCAAATTGATCTTTGGACATATAAAATTCGCAGCCATGTATGCTGCCTAAATGGACATCGGTTTCATTGAGCATCAACTCGCCTTTAGGAAAACACATAGGCGCAGATCCATCGCAGCAGCCGCCGCTTTGATGAAACATCAAGTCACCATGGTCTGCTCGAAGTTGATCGATTAGTTTTTCGGTAGCTTCGGTGGAAAGGACTCTTTTTATCATTTTTCTTGAGACTTTAGAGATTGGACGTTAGATTTTAGACAGGGGATAAATCAATAAGTTCAAAAGCATATCACTTGCCTAAAAACTAATCTAAAAAAAAGACCGAATACTCAGGTTATAGAGCATTCGATCTATATGGGACGATTAAATTTCGTTTTTAAAGGTAATTGATTGGGTAAGAGTTGCCTCTCACCTCTCACTCATCACCTTTCACTTTTAAATTTAAAAGAAGCCCATCGCTTTCTTGTCATAAGAAATGAGCATATTCTTCGTCTGACGGTAGTGATTCAACATCATTTTGTGTGTCTCCCGACCGATACCAGATTTCTTGTACCCACCGAATGGCGCGTGTGCTGGATATAGGTGATAGCAGTTGACCCAAACACGTCCTGCTTTGACCTGACGAGAAATTTGATAAGCCTGGTGCATATCGCGTGTCCAGACGCCTGCTCCTAATCCGTAAAGCGTATCATTCGCGATTTCCAGTGCCTCTGCTTCATCCTTGAAAGTCGTCACGCAGACCACAGGACCAAAGATTTCTTCTTGGAAGACACGCATCTTGTTGTTGCCTTTCAGGATAGTCGGTTTGATGTAGTAACCACCTTCCAGTCCTTCATTGTAAGCGGCTTCACCACCTGTCAGGACTTCACAACCTTCCTCTTTACCGATCTCGATATAGCGTAAAATCTTCTCATATTGATCGTTGGAAGCCTGCGCACCCATCATGGTACTTGGGTCTAATGGATGCCCCAATTTGATCGCTTCTGTCCGCTCGATGACTCGCTCCATAAACGCATCAAATATGTCTTCCTGTACAAGCATACGAGATGGACAAGTACAGACTTCACCTTGGTTCAAGGCAAACATGACTGCTCCTTCTAGACACTTATCGAAGAACTCATCGTCGGCATCCATGATATTGGAGAAGAAAATGTTTGGTGACTTTCCACCCAGTTCCAGTGTGACCGGAATGATATTTTTAGAAGCATACTGCATGATAAGTTGACCAGTTGTGGTCTCTCCCGTAAAGGCGACTTTATTGATTTTGGGACTAGAAGCCAATGGTTTTCCTGCTTCTACGCCAAAGCCATTGACGATATTCAATACACCTGCTGGAAGGATATCTTCTATCATTTCCATCAAAATCAAGATGCCTACTGGTGTCTGCTCAGCAGGTTTTAGTACGACACAGTTGCCTGCTGCTAAAGCCGGAGCGACCTTCCACGCAGCCATCAAAATTGGAAAATTCCAAGGAATAATCTGCCCGACTACACCTAGTGGCTCTAGCACGTTCATAGATACTGTACTGGCATCTAGCTCACTGACTGTCCCTTCTTCTGCTCGAATTACTCCTGCAAAATAGCGGAAATGGTCAATCGCTAAAGGTAGATCTGCTGCGGTGGTTTCGCGCAGTGACTTTCCATTGTCCCAGGTTTCTGCTCTGGCTAGTGCATCCAGATTCTTTTCCATTACATCTGCAATCTTCAACAAAAGATTACTTCTGTAAGTAGCAGAAGAGCTATTCCAAGCCGGAGCTGCCGCCCAAGCTGCATCGATTGCCTTATCGACGTCTTCTGAGGTAGAGCGTGGAATTTTAGTGAAGCTATTGCCGTCTACCGGAGAGATATTGTCAAAGTACTCGCCGCGAGCCGGAGCTGTCCATTTGCCACCGATGTAGTTTTCGTATTGATTTTTGAAGCGAGGCTTCGTGAGTTGATCTTGCTTAACGCTTACTGCATTGCTCATAGTTTTCAATATTTTGTTTCGATAAATAAAAAATAGATTTTATGAGTCATCCATAAAATTTGACAAAAACAAAATTATATTTTGATTACCTTTAAAGTATGAAGTATCCTACCAACATCATGAACAATCCTATCATAACTGAATAAAAGACCTTCTATATCCAAATTATTGACGGAAATAAGACAAAAATTGAAATATAAGGCTGTCTTATGGAGACTTAAAGAATTTATCATCCGTTCTACTATAACTATAAACAAAATGACATGAAACACGCACGAGCTTCTCGAACCAAGCATTTTTTGAAAGGCAGACGACTTGAAACATTAGTAGAAAATAAGACCTCCTATACTGTGCAGCAGGCTGAAATGCACCTTTTTGAGACACATCAAAAAGCAGAACAAGTCTTATTACAACTCGATTATCCGGTCTTGGCGAGTATGCTAGAAGGACGAAAGGTCATGCACTTAAAAGACATCCCTTCTTTTGACTTTCTGCCGGGCGAATCTCTTGTATTGGGAGCGCGCGAGATGATGTGTATTGACTTTCCGGAGGCAAGTCGGCATCAGCCTACACGTTGTTTGGCGATGGGGATTGCTGAGGAAATGATCGATAGTACGATCACACTGATGAATGAACGAATGCCAAAACTAGACGATGTAGAGTGGCGTGAGCAAGACTTTCGACTGACTTGTACCAATGATGTGGCTGTTTACCAACTCATACAGCATTTGATGTATCTATTTGCAGAAGATCACGTCTCCAAAGACACTTTCGTCAATCTGACACTACAGGAACTCATCATCCGTATTATACAATCCAATGCTCGCAAAAATTATTTGGAGCAGACCAATGCACTCAGCAATGATAACAATCGCTTGTCCTTCATTAAAGAATATATCCGCACCAATTTGGACGAGCCACTAAGCATAGAAGTACTGAGCCAGAAAGTACACATGAGCACTTCCAATTTCTTTCGTGTCTTCAAAAACGAATTTGGCATCTCTCCGGTAGACTATATCAACCAAGAGCGCATCCGTCTAGCGAGTAGTCTACTGAAAGACCCGAAGCGCAAGATCAAAGAAGTCTATCAAGCTTGCGGATTCAATAGTTTATCTTATTTCAATCGCGTATTTAAGAAAAACAAGAAAGTATCGCCAAGCGTCTTTCAGCAAATGTGTCAGAAATAAATCATTAAAATCCATCTCCATTCAGCATATCGCCTAGTTCCCCCAAAATGCTGCCTTCTCCTTTACTCGTAGCAGTCGTCTTCGCATTCGCTAAGACGCGACCTGCCAAACGTGCAAACGGCAACGACTGTACCCAAACAGTACCTGGTCCTTCCAAACGTGCAAAGAAAAAGCCTTCTCCACCGAAGAGTTTGTTCTTGATGCCTTTGACGAGTTCTATATCGTAATCAATATCGCGAGTAAAAGCGACTAGACAACCGGTATCGACCTTCAAGGTCTCACCGATCATCAGTTGCTTTTCTACAATCATGCCGCCGGCATGCAGAAATGCTAGCCCGTCGCCTTCTAGTTTTTGCATGATGAATCCCTCTCCACCGAAGAGACCACGACCGATCTTTTTCGAAAATTCGATGCCGACAGAAACGCCTTTAGCTGCACAAAGAAAAGCGTCTTTCTGACAAACGATCTTACCGCCATAGCTGAGCAAATCCAATGGGATGACTTTGCCCGGATAGGGAGAAGCAAAAGAGACTTTTTTCTTACCATTGCCTTCGTGCGTGAAAGCAGTCATGAATAGACTTTCGCCAGTCAATAAGCGTTTCCCGGCAGACATCATTTTGCCCAATAGTCCACCTTGCCGACTACTGCTGCCGTCACCGAAGATGGTTTCCATTTCTATGCCTTGCTCCATCATCATGAATGAGCCGGATTCAGCAATGACGGTCTCCATCGGGTCGAGTTCGATTTCTACAAATTGCATTTCTTCACCGTAGATTCGGTAGTCTATCTCGTGTGCGTTCATCTGTTTTTTATTTCAAATGTAGAGGCATTTGACCAGCTAGAGAAGATCGTTTCGACCAACGAAACCATTTATTATATTAACGAAAAATCAGAAGCCGAAAAGGTGAAAAAGATCAGTGTGAATATGGAAGACAGCGCAAATTTTGTCGGAATCCTCTGACATATATAAAATTTGCTTATTTTTGTTCAGACGAATTGAAACATCGAAAGGAGGAGGGCGTTAGATATAGCAAAAAAAAGAGCATCCTGCCAGATGCTCCTACTCTCAAAATTCATGAGACTATAATTGCCATAGTAAGTCGTTTCCAAAATTTGTGGTAATTAATCTTTTGCCTCTTATTTCTCGCTTCTCTTCCCTTTCCGATTAATTACAACACAAATATACGCCCACTTCCCATCTCTATCGAAGTACATCGAATCAAATTACTGTACCTGTGGTTTATTGTTCTATATTTGTAAATAATTGATTTACAACACGATAAGATGTTTTAATTCGCTTATTTCTGTTATTATAAATAAAAATATATAACATTTCTGCTAAAAAAGTTTGGAGAAACCATGAAGATAGCCTTGTGGATGATTGGAAAAACAGACTTGGAATACCTGAAAGCAGGGATGCAGATATATGAAAAACGCCTTGAACGTTACTTCCCTTTTGAGAAGCTGACGCTACCCGATGTCAAGCGTTCCAAAAAGTCCTCTCCATCCTATGTTAAGGAAGCAGAAAGCAAGCTTATTCTCTCCAAATTGCAGTCCGGAGACGCACTCGTGCTACTAGATGAGCGCGGTCGCACGTTCAGTTCTACTGACTTTGCGCAGTACATGGAACAACAGCTCTATCAGTCGCATCGAAGATTGATTTTTCTGATCGGTGGTGCGTATGGCTTTTCAGATGAGGTCTATAAAAGAGCGATACAGAAAATTTCATTGTCTAAAATGACCTTTTCTCATCAGATGGTGCGACTCATCTTTTTAGAACAGCTCTATCGGGCGATGAGTATTTTGAATAATGAGCCGTATCATCATGAGTAGTTGAAGCTACTGTTTGAATGGCTCTACTTCTCTTTCTTCTCTACCAATGTCCCGACTTTTTCACCCAAAATAATGCGCTTCAAATTTTCAGGTTCGTTGATGTCAAAAACGATGACCGGCATATTATTTTCTTGACAAAGCGTAAATGCTGTCATATCCATCACACGCAGTCCTTTCAAAATCGCTTCTTGAAAACTCAACTGTTCCAACCGAATCGCATCAGGGTCTTTCTCTGGGTCAGCAGAATAGACGCCATCTACGCGAGTTGCTTTGAGTAGTACATTTGCTCCGATTTCATTGGCGCGTAGAGCAGCAGCAGAGTCTGTCGTAAAATATGGACTTCCTGTACCTGCCCCGAAGATGACGACTCGTCCCTTTTCTAAATGCCTGACTACGCGCCGTCTGATATAAGGTTCTGCGATCTGACGAATATCAATGGCGGTAGATAGACGCGTATATACGCCTGCTTTTTCTAGCGCACTTTGCAGTGCCATACCATTGATGACGGTTGCCATCATCCCCATGTAGTCGCCTTGTACACGGTCGATGTCCATGGCAGCAGATTGTAGTCCTCGAAAGATATTGCCACCACCGATGACGACTGCCACTTCGACGCCCATCTCTGTGATGGTTTTAATTTGTTGTGCGTAGTATCCTAGCATTTCTGGTGAGATACCAAATTCGAGATCGCCCATCAGTGATTCACCACTGAGCTTGAGGAGTACACGTTTGTATTTGACAGCCATAGATAGGAAGGTTGAAATTTTCGCGAAGGTAATAAACACTGGTTATTTTAGTAGTCGTCTTGTATGATTGGACGTAAAAATGAGTAGACACAAAAAAAGGAGAACCAAGATGACCTCGATTCTCCTTATATTTTTTCTCTAAGAAATAGCCTAACCCAACTCAACGTGCTTGAACTGAGTCACTGTCAATCCTTTCTCTACACTTTGTAGATAAGACTGTACCGTTTGCTTGCTGTCTTTTACGTACTGCTGATTGAGCAAAGTATTATCTTTGAAGAATTTGTTCAGTTTACCTAAAGCGATCTTCTCTAGAATTTGCTCTGGCTTTCCCTCTTGGCGTGCTTGCTCCTTACCGATTTCGATCTCTTTTTCGATCACTGTTTGATCGACCTGATCCTTGTCCAAAGCGATAGGTCGCATCGCTGCTACTTGCATCGCGACATCGCGACCAGCCTGGTAAGCATCGTCACCACCTTTATTCAAACCGACTAAAACAGCCGCTTTGTTACCCATATGGACATAAGGAGCGACTTGCTCTGCCTGTACGTACTCGTAAGCCGACAATTCCAATTTTTCACCGATGACACCGACCTGCTCCGTTACTTTTTCACCGACTGTGATGTTCTCGTAAGGCAGGTTCATCAACTCGTCCTTGGTGGCAGGAAAGTGCTCCAATGCGATATTGGCGAATGATTCCGTTAACTCAACGAAAGCTTCATTTTTCGCTACAAAGTCGGTCTCGCAGCTTAGTTTGACGATGACCCCTTTGGTACGATCATCTGCAACTTTGGCGATGACTACTCCCTCTTTTGCTTCACGATCTGCACGCTTCGCAGACAATTTCTGTCCTTTTTTGCGAAGAATTTCAATCGCTTTGTCCATATCGCCCTCCGCTTCGCTCAATGCTTTTTTGCAGTCCATCATACCTGCACCGGTCACATCACGTAGTTTTTTTACGTCAGCAGCAGAAATTTTGCTCATTGTATTCTTATTTATATAAAGACGAATGATTATTCGCCTATGATTATTTGATAAATGGTTAGGGGCGAATGACAATTCACCCTATGTACATAAGTTACGCCTCTTGCTTAGTCGCCGCTTCTTTCTCAGACTTAGATTTACGGCGATCTTCTAACCCTTCGCGGACACAGTCAGTGACATACTTGACAATGATATCGATAGACTTCGATGCATCATCATTTGCAGGAATCGCGTAATCTACTTGTGTCGGGTCAGAGTTGGTATCGACCATACCAAAAGTACGCAAGCCTAGCTTGTGGGACTCTGCCACCGCGATGTGCTCATGATGAATATCGACGATGAAAACAGCCGCAGGCAGTTTCGTCAACCCGGCAATACCACCTAGTACTTTCTCTAGCTTGTTGCGCTCACGCGTCAGCATCAAACGCTCTTTCTTGGTGATGTTGCTCGCGCTCTCATCTGCCAACATAGTGTCGATCTTGTTCATTTTCTTGACAGATCGACGGATAGTCGAAAAGTTGGTCATCATACCACCCAACCAACGCTCCGTCACATACGGCATACCAACGCTTTTAGCGGCTTCTGCTACGATGGTTTTGGCTTGCTTTTTCGTCGCTACGAACATAATTTTACGACCGGACTTTGCAATCTGCTTCAATGCTTTTCCGGTACGCTCCATAGAATCTAGCGTACGATTCAGGTCGATGATGTGGATGCCTTTGTGCTCCATGAAGATGTAAGGCGCCATTTTTGGATTCCATTTTTTCTTCAAGTGCCCGAAGTGAACACCTGCGTCGAGGAGTTCTTTATATGTAGGTTTGTCCATTATATTAGTATTGAAAAGTGATGTAAGGGGCGTGTTGTACTACGCCCAATAAAGACAATCAAGAGACTGGGGCGAATGGTCATTCGCCCACACACAGCAGAAAGCTTTTAACGCTTACTGAACTGGAAGCTCTTTCTCGCTTTCGGCTTACCGTATTTCTTACGCTCCACCTGACGAGCATCTCGCATCAAGAATTTTCTGTCTTTCAATGGTTTGCGGAAATCTGCACTTAGTTTGATCAAAGCACGAGAGATCGCCATACGTACGGCTTCTGCTTGTCCTTTGAAACCACCGCCATCTACATTGATCTTTAGATCATAGATTTTTTCGTCGATTTCTACAGTTTGGAATGGCTCTAGTATTTTAGGGGTAATGTGTTTCTGCGGAAAGTAGTCTTTGTAGTCTTTGCCATTGATGGTGATCTTGCCTGATCCTTTCATCAAATAAACTCGCGCTACAGCTGCTTTTCTCCTTCCGATGGCATTAATCATTTCCATAGTAAAGAATATATGAGTTAGTTAAGGTGATTAAAAATTAAATTCTTGCGGCTGCTGTGCTTCATGCGGATGCTCTGTCCCTGCATAGACGTGCAATTTCTTGAACATCGCTCTACCCAGACGATTTTTAGGCAACATTCCTTTGACCGCGTTTTCTACGATCTGTGTCGGTTTCTTTGCCATCAATTCTTTGGCGACAGTCGCTTTCTGACCACCAGGATAACCTGAATATGTCAAATATTCTTTCTGATTCATTTTGTCACCCGTAAAGCGGACTTTATCAGCATTGATGACAATGACATGATCGCCACAGTCTACGTGAGGGGTGTAGTATGGCTGATGCTTGCCTCGTATCACATGCGCAATACGAGAGCACAAACGACCCACTTTTTCTCCCTCTGCATCTACGATGTACCACTTGCGTTCCAGCTCTTCCGCCTTCGCAGATTCGGTTTTGTAACTTAAAGTATTCACAGTTGAAATTTTTTTAGTGTAAAATAACGAAGCCGACCTTACCACTGGAAGTACATCTTGCTCATACTTTCCTTGTTAGAAGAAAATACACAACTAGATGCTCGACTTGCTATTGAGATCAGACTCTACATGAGTTGGCTTTTTCAAAAGCGAGCGCAAAGGTAAAATTAATTACAGGAATCAGCAAGCTTTGAGCGATGAAATTTTGAAAATGGCGTTTGTAACTGCCTGAAAAACAGTTAAATTTTCGCACAAGACTGAAAAAGGTGGGTTTTTCCAGTGTTTTCTAATTAGATGTGTATCGGATTGAGTACGACTCCGGAAGAAGACATTCCGCTATCGTCGCTTTGGTAGTGAAGCTGATGTAGCCAAACAGACTGTTAATATTTACTTTCAATCAAAACTGAAAGTTCTGAAAGTGTGTTATAAGTTTGCGATTTGGTTACTCCAAATTGGCGATGAATGAACTGAATAAAGTTCTTCATCAGACTCAGATCTATACAATATAAAATATGACTGCTCCCTCTTTAACGACAATATTGAATGATAGTCAGCTGGACGCTGATTTAAGAATAATCGCCGAAAAGGTGCACGCCAACGACCGCATCACTGAAGCGGAAGGTTTACTGCTATATGAAAAAGGTGATCTAGGCTATTTAGGCGCATTGGCGAATCACATCCGTGAGCGTAAGCATGGTGACAAGACATACTTCAATCGAAATTTTCATGTCGAACCGACCAATGTTTGTCTCTACACCTGTACCTTTTGCTCTTACTCTCGCTTAATCAAAAAGCGCGAAGAAGGCTGGGAGTATTCGCTGGAAGACATCATGGACATCGTCAAAAAATATGAGGACGAGCCAGTCACCGAAGTACATATCGTGGGCGGTGTACTCCCCCAATATGATGTTCCTTTTTATACAGAATTATTCCGACAGATTAAAGCACATCGACCGGACTTGCACGTCAAAGCCTTGACGCCTGTAGAGTATCATTATATTTTCAAGAAAGGCAAGATTAGCTATGAAGAGGGTATGAAACTGATGAAAGAAGCGGGTTTGGACTCTATGCCGGGTGGCGGTGCAGAGATTTTTCATCCCGAAATCCGTGACGAGATCGCAGGTGGAAAATGTAGTGGCGAGCAATGGCTACGCATTCATGAAATCTGGCATGATCTAGGTATGCGCTCCAATGCGACCATGCTCTATGGGCATATCGAACGCTTTGAGCATCGTATCGATCACTTGGAGAAGTTGCGTGCTTTACAAGATAAGACTGGTGGTTTTCAAACTTTCATTCCGCTAAAATTTCGCAATGAAAACAACCAAATGTCGCACGTCCCAGAATCAACGACGATAGAGGATTTGCGCAACTATGCCATCAGTCGCATTTATTTAGACAATTTCGATCACATCAAAGCTTACTGGCCCATGATTGGTCGCATGACGGCTCAGTTGTCATTGTCTTTCGGTGTCAATGATATAGATGGCACGATAGATGATACCACCAAAATCTACTCTATGGCAGGTGCAGAAGAGCAAAATCCGGCGATGAGTACACAAGATTTGGTCAATTTGATTCGTAGAGTGGGACGTCGTCCTATGGAGCGCGATACACTATATAATGTAGTGACAGATTATACAGATCATGTATTTGAGGAGGATAAGTTGTATCGTGGCTATGTGTCGCTTCCTGTCGTGTAAATCATGGACGATTCATCGCTCCAATGTAGGGCAGGTTGGATTATCTCAAAAATTAAGCAAATGAAAAAAGAAATATACGTCATTCGACATGGCGAAACCGATTATAACAAGCAAGGCATCATTCAAGGAAGTGGCGTCGATACGTCACTCAATGCGACCGGGCGAGCACAAGCGCAAGCTTTTTTTGGCCGATATGAGGATTATCCTTTTGAAGTGGTACTGACTTCTCGACTGAAACGTACACACGAAACGGTCGCGCCTTTCATTGAGTCTGGTCTGCCTTGGGAGCAGTTTGCCGCAATCAACGAAATGTGCTGGGGCGAGCATGAAGGCAAAGTCTGCACACCCGAAATGCACGAAGACTATAAGTACATCAATGCAGAGTGGAAAAAGGGTAATTTCGACGCGCGCATCCGAGGAGGGGAAAGTGTGACGGAGATGGCAGCTCGCTGTGGAGATTTCAAGCAGCAGCTGGCGCAGCGATCAGAATCTCATATTTTGGTCTGTGCGCACGGACGTTTGATTCGCTGTCTGATGTGTGTATTGCTGGACGAGCCATTGACACGTATGGATGAGTTTGGGCATTCCAATACCGGACTGTATCAATTGACTTATAACAATGGACGATTTCGTTTGAATCTTTCCAATGACACCGCTCATTTGAGTCAACAAGTTGAAGAAATCATTGCTTTATGAGGAATAAAAAGTATAAGGCAACAGCCGTCTCTTACCTCAATACGAAGCCTTTTTTGTATGGTATCATCAAGAGTGGACTGGACAAAGAGATTGATATTCAATTGAATATACCGTCTGTCGGTGCACAGCAGTTGCAGTCGGGCGAAGTGGATTTCGGACTCGTTCCTGTCGCTGTTGTGCCTGAAGTGCCGGGCGCGCAGTTGTTTTCCAATTATTGTATTGGGACAGAAGGGGCGGTCAAAACGGTTTGCATTTACAGCCAAGTGCCGATAGAGCAGTTGACGCATTTGTATTTGGATCATCACTCCAAGAGTTCGGTAGCGTTGACGAAAGTGCTACTGAAGAACTATTGGCGGTTATCGCCGCAGTTGTTGTCTGCACGAGAAGGATACATCAGTCGCATCAAGAGAAATGTGGGCGGTTTGGTCATTGGAGACCGAGCGATTGGGTTGGAAAAGGAATTCAAATATGTCTATGATTTAGGCGAAGAATGGCAGCGATTTACTGGATTGCCATTTGTATTTGCAACATGGATTTCGACGCATACATTGCCGGATGATTTTATCCATCGCTTCGATCATGCTTTGCAAAGAGGACTAGATGCGATACCGGAATTGCTGTATTTGCTGCCGACGCCGACTGCTGATTTCAGTCTGGAGGAATATTTCAATGAATACATCAGTTATGACTTTGATGCGCCGAAGCGAAAAGCGTTGGAGTTATTCTTGAACTATGTGGAGGAGTTGGATCTGGTGGGTGTGTAGTTATACCACTTTTAAAAACCAATTACGTTCCGACAGCTATCGGGATAAACTGATTCTTTTAAGCCTATCTTTCGTTAAAAAGCCTCTCCGCCTGAGGAATTCTATGCTAAAGTCAAATAAAAATGATAAAAAAGTAAATATATAATTCAAAACTGTAAGTCTACAAAAGGAGTACCTTTTTTGACCACAGCAAATGCCCTGGCAACTAGCTTATTCTTGACTGCATTGATTACAGAATATTCGTTTTTCCCTTCTTCCATTTTACGCCTGTAATACTTTTCAATTTGCGCATTGTTTTGGAGAGCTGACCAAGCTCTATTAGTGAGTAATGCTTTGAGTTTTTGGT
>JBCDHX010000022.1:0-53090 GCA_038749535.1 Bacteroidota bacterium | reverse complement strand
TCAGTACATTCCCTTTAAAAGCAGCATCGTAACTACGCCGTTTTTGCTTTCCATTTCCCTGAATATGGTTCTGCTTTTTCTCTTTCATAGTGACACAAATTTAAGATAGTTTTGTGTCCTGTTTTTCTAACACATCTCACTAAAGTCTGGGTACTAAAAAACAACACAGATTATCCATTAAAAGATATGTTGATAAAAAGGAGCGTCGCTACTGATGATATTGTCTTAGCCTGGCACCTGTCTACTGAAACTACATCCACGGTTTCTTATCTTTAAATCGACAAACTGTAAATGTCTATTTAAAATTCTATTCCACAAAACTTCCACACCTCCCAAAACGTATTGAGTAACGAGCTACCATCCTGCTATGAAAATCATTGATCGCTTACTCATCAAAAGTTTTATTCCGCCGTTCGCAGTGACGTTTTTCATCGCCATTTTTGTGTTGATGATGCAATTTCTGTGGAAGTGGATCGACGAGATCGCCGGGAAAGGAGTGGGATTGCTTTTTATCGTGGAGATGCTGGCGTATATGTGTATCTCCTTGATACCCATGGCATTACCGATGGCAGTCTTGATTTCTTCGGTCATGGTGATGGGCAATTTGGCAGAGCATTATGAGCTGTCGAGTTTGAAATCGACGGGTACATCTTTGGCGCGCATCATGCTGCCGTTGATGTTTTTGACCTTTGGGATCAGCGTTTTTTCTTATATCTGCTCGGATCGCTTGATTCCCATTTCCAATCTAAAATACCAATCTCGTCTCTACGACATCAAAAATCAAAAGCCTACGCTCAGTCTAGAACAAGGCGTTTTCAACAACGACTTTCAAGGCTTTTCCATCCGCATCAAAGACAAAAAGGCTGACAACAAAAGCATAGAAGACGTACTGATGTATGACCAAAGTCAAGGTTCAGGTAGTCGGTTCTCGCAAGTGAGTGCCAAAAGTGGAGAAATGACCGTCACAGCCGACGAACGCTTCTTTGTGATGCGCTTGTTCGACGGTACACAGTATCTGGAAGCCAAACCCACGATGCGCAAAGGAAAACCCAATTATCCATTTGTACGCACCTCTTTTAAAACGTGGACGAAGGTCTTTGACTTAGGTGAGTTTCAGCTAGATAGAACAGACGAAAACCTATTTAAAACGCACCACAATATGCTGTCTACCAAAGAATTGGTGATGGCAATCGATTCTATAGAACGACAGCGACAACAACGGATAGATGGTATGACTTCCGAAATAGAACGCTCCTTTTATCAAAAAACAATCGAAGAAGAGGCTACTGAAAATGCGAAAGAGGAAGAGCGAGAAGGAGAAATAGATCGACAAAAAATACTGGTCAATGATGTTTTGACAACGGAAATAGATTCTGTAAAGTCCAGTGTGGCAGAACGTGAAGAGAGCAGAGCGATAGATGAAACAGTAGGCACTGTCATCCCGACGGAAGAAAGTGGGGCAAGCACGCGCTTTTTCAACTCGCCCAAGCAATTGGATACGCTGGCTGACTTATCTACCTACGTTTCTTTCTATCAAACCTTTCGCCCGAAAGATCGCTCGCGCTTACTCAACAAAGGACGCTCCAAAGTCACAGGTGCACATCAAGCAGTGTTGGCGACGATTCGTGCCATTGATAGAACCTACGAAAATCGGATCGATCACCTTTATCATTTACACAACAAATTCAGCGTTTCCGTCGCTTGCTTTATTTTTTTATTCATCGGTGCGCCTATGGGCGCGATCGTTCGCAAAGGTGGATTTGGCTATCCCTTGTTGATCTCTGTGGTCTTCTTTGTTGTCTATATTATGATGACAATTCTATTCAAAAAAATGATGGAAGGTGGCGCGATTGATCCGATTCTGGGCGCTTGGATGCCGTGTTTGATTATTTTACCTATCGGTATCTTTCTGACGACTAAAGCCATGAATGACTCTAAGTTGCTGCCATCGGGTAAGTTTATGCAGTCATTGCGTAGTTTGGGCAATCTCATTCGCAATGCATCTACCAAAAAAACAGTGCAAGACACCTCTACTTGATAAAACCATTGTTTTCCGAAACCATCTTTTCTGTATTTAGTTTGGCTAACTATGGAAACTACTGTATCGACTGACTTACGGACTCGAATAGACGATTTACTGGCAGCTTTGAGCAAAGGACTGTATGAGCGAGAAGAAGCCATCAAGCTATCCCTACTGAGCGCGATTGCCGGCGAAAGTATCTTCTTATTGGGCCCTCCGGGCGTAGGGAAGAGTTTGATTGCTCGCCGACTGAAATATGCCTTTCGCGATGGAACTTCTTTTGAGTATTTGATGAGCAAGTTCAGTACGCCGGATGAAATTTTCGGGCCTATTTCCATCAAAAAATTAAAAGAAGAAGACCAGTACAAACGTATCACTGATCGCTACTTGCCGAGTGCCAATATTGTCTTTTTGGATGAAATTTGGAAAGCCGGACCTGCCATTCAGAATGCACTGTTGACCATTTTAAATGAAAAAATCTATCGAAATGGGGACGAAGATATGCAAGTCAATATCAGTGGCATCATCACCGCATCCAACGAGCTCCCGCCTGCCAACAAAAATCTAGCACCGATCTGGGATCGCTTTTTGATTCGTCTGGAAGTAGGTGGTATTCGGAAGTTCAACAACTTCTTGCAGATGATAACGGAGACTGATGATCTGTATCAGGATGACATCAATGAGTCACTAAAAGTCGCCAGAAAGGAACTCGAAGCTTGGGATGATGAAATAGACGCCATAGAAGTCCCTGCAGAAGTCCTCAACACCATCCAACTACTCAAAGTCAAAATAGAAGAGCACAACAGTAAGCCCAATCATCTGGACAATCAAATTCCAGTATTTGATCGCCGTTGGAAGAAAATGGTGCGGTTGTTGCGAACCTCAGCTTTTCTAAACGGCAGAACAGTCGTCGATCTGATGGACTGCTTCTTGATGGTGCATTGTCTGTGGAGCAAGCCGTCTCAGCTAGAGTTGATACAAGAAATGGTGAGTGCTGCTATTCGTAAGCATGGCTACTCCTTAGCGGTCAATCTAAATATGATTAAAAAGGAGGTTCGCGAATTTGAAGAGGAGGTGCAAGCAGAGACACAGGTCAACTACACCAAAGCAGAGGAAAGATTGCTGCCGATAGAGGAAGACTATTTCGAGCTACTGAAAGATGATCAGAAATTTGAAGGGAGTTTAGTTTCCATCAAACAGTTTAGAAACTTATCGTTGGAAGAAGAGTCCGTTTGCAATTTCTATGACGAAAATGCTAGCTTAGTCAATCGACTACGCGCATCCAAAGGAAAAGAGGAATATACCATTCGCGTCAATTACAACTCCCAACATTATACTTACAGGCTGAAGACACAAAAGGTAGAAAAGACGGAAAGCATTAAACGAGAAGCACACCCACTGTTACAAAAGCATTGGGAAGAACGGTATGCGCGTATTTCTATCTATGCTACTACTCAATTAGAAAAGCTGGAGGCTTACCAAACAAAGCAGTCGCAACTAGAAAATCTATTTGTTAAAAGTGATCTCATAGCGGTGGTCACTGCTAATCTACAAGATACAATAGCTGTCCTACAGCGACTACAAATTCGAGTCGAAAAAATAAGATACAGCTATGCGACAAGCTAAAAAAAGCAGTGGCAAAACTTGGAATAACAAGCATTCATATATATTACCCTTATTGCATTGTTACTCGGTTGGACACATCTTCGTAAGTGTAGTTTTGCCTACTGCACTATTACACGAGCTACTTTACATCTTTGGGTTGTGATGGGTCATCTCTGTAAATTGATAGAACAAAAGTAATGCTCGATTTGAACACAGTATGCGCACTCTTGAGCGAAATATACCTATGTAAAAAATAGCAAAAAGGATACCTTTTAAGATGTAATAAGTTGATAGACAGTTAATTATGATTGTACAATTTGATCAAAAGTAACCGTATGTGCACACTGCACTGTAGATAAATATTGAAAGTTGATATACTTCAAGTAAATTCTCCTATGATAATTGGGAGAATCATCGACAGCTTTTCATAGGTAATTGGGTTTCTACTATACTACATTACAAACCGAATAGCAGGGGTTACTACTACATAGCGTATTGGTTATATCAATGGGCTACAAATAATCGATTGATTATAAGTGAAGCCATATAGTCAAACCTATTTAAGAATTCACTTTATTCTTATAGAGAAAAAACTCCTTTCTCAGATACAGATGACCATATGATTTCGATCTCTTAAAAACTTTCAAAGACCGAAATGATAGTGACATTCATTCTGCTTTAGAGCGTATTGAAGATGAATCAATCAATAGGTTGTTTTAGAATGCGATAATATCTACTCCTGTTACTACTGTGCGAAAAGCGATAATATCTACTCCCGTTACTACAGTGCGAAAATTAATTAGGTCAACTCCTGTTATTACTGTGCGATTATTCATGATGATAAGTTTTACTGATTGTTTAAATAATTGACATTGCAAAGATGCGGTCAAAGCAAAACCTATACCACGCAGAAGTTCACGTCATTTACGTATATATATTTGTATTAATTTTCCTTGAATTTAGACATAAAAATTTCAGTATCAATTTAGTACACTTTTAAATTGAAGCCATAAAGGACCTATATTACGATATAAGATTATCGAAATAGCTGTCTTTTTTATCCAAAAAAATTAATTATTGTATAAAATACAGGATTAGACACTATGAGACAGGGTACAAACGACTGCGTAAGTACCATGACAATTTCTATGGTAAATTAATGCTGATATTCGATATTTTATATATTTTGGATTTAAATTTTAAATGAGTGTAATTATGAATGCAGTAGTTGATTTGGTACTTGACTTCCAAATTCTACTTATAATACTTACAAAGCTATAAATACACGATAGCTGAAACAAACACAAATATGGCTATATTGTACATTGTAGATTGATGGAAGTATCTAGTGATTATATTTTTAAAAAATTGAAAATCAGGCATTTATAGTTTTAAATTAATGGTATAAAGGCTTGTTTTTACGGTATTATTTATGGAAAGAATCAAAGAATTGGTCGCATTTTTGAATAAATCGCGACTCAAAAGGATAGAAGTTATCGGAAATCCTCCCCCAAAACGAAGTATGTCTACTCAATTCTATGAGCGCATTTCTGATGGGGAATTTGAGGATGATGACTCAGCAGCAAGGTATTTTTTTGGAGAAGAAGTGACTGCCAGTGATAGAAGATATAAATCGCTGAAGAAGCGATTCTATGATAGATTAGTCAATACAGTATTCTTTATAGATGCTTCTAAATCTAATCTGAGTGACTATCAGCAAGCCTATTATAACTCAATAAAGAAAGTAACCGCAGCAGAGATTTTATTCAAAAGAGGACAACCTAAAGTCGCTGTAAACATCTTGAAAAAATGCTTACCTAAGATAGAAAAATTTGAATTCTTTGAGCTTAAACTTAAAACTTATAAGCTATTTAAACTTTACTATGGCTTCAAAAACTTTAACTTAAAGGCATTTGATAAGTATTCAGAAGAAATCAAACGATTAAAAAGAGTAATCGAAATAGAAGAGACAGCAGTAAATCTGCACGTCCGGGCACAATTATCTTTTGTTCAAGATCGTACTGACTTTGAACAACATTACTTAATTAGTTCGTCCTACTTCAACCAACTCTCTGAATATATAGGAACAGACTGTGATACCGTTAATTTTCAGTTTCACATTAGAAGCCTAGAATTGATGATGTATAACGCTAAAAGAGAGCTAGAGAAAGAAGTAGCTACATGTGAGCGTGCAATAGAAAGCTTCAAGAGCAGAGCTTATTACAATCCGACTCATATTTTCAATTTTAGTATTGAAAAGTCGGCAGCATGCTTACAATTAGGTAGATACGAAGATGGAGTATTTGCAGCAGAAGAGGCTGTAAACAATGCCATAACTGTAACATCTTACTTACGTGGGTTATTCTTCAAACTACTGAATTATCTACATACAGGAGCATTTGATCTAGCTTGTAAAGTATTACAGAAAGCGGAAAATTCAAATTCATTAAAAAAAGCACCCGAAAACATTCAAGAAGAATGGCGTATAGCGAATGGATATATTCAATTTTTAATAGAGGCCGGACAACTGGAAAAAGTTCAAAATGAGAAAAATAATAAATTTCGGATCAATAAACTCATAAATGATCTTCCTCAGTTTTCTAAGGACAAGCGATCTACTAATATACCCATATTAGTATTACAAATTTTATTTTTTATCGTTCGGCAAGATTTTGATCAATCTGCAGAGCGCATGCGTGCTGTGGATCGCTACAATAGCCGTTATTTATTGAAAGATAATACCTTCCGAAGTAACTGTTTCGTTAAGATGCTGCTTTGTGTATTAGATGCTAATTTTAATAGGGTTGCGGCAGAGCGTAAAGCCAAAAAATACGTCAAACGTCTACATGAAATGCCCATCACAGCCGTAAAGCAAAACTATGAGACAGAGTATGTTCCTTACGAAAAGTTATGGGAGATTGTGGTCAGTCTACTTGACAATTCGCACTATTTGGTTAGGCGTTGAATTAGTGCTAGCGTATCGCGCACTTTTTCGGTCAAACTATCAAATTCACGGTTTTTAATAATGGTAGAACTGATCAACTTCGATCCCATGCCTACACAAACTGCGCCTGCACCGAACCATCCTTTCAGATTATCCTCATTCGTGCTTACACCGCCAGTCGGCATAATGCGTGTCCAAGGTTGAGGTGCCATGACGGACTTGATGAAGTTCGCGCCGTAGACGCTACCAGGGAAAAGCTTGACGATCTCACAACCTAGCTCTTCTGCTTGCCCGATCTCTGTCAGCGAGGCACAGCCAGGCATATAGGCGACTTTCCGGCGATTGCAGACTTTTGCAATATCGGCACGTAAAGTGGCAGAAACGATGAAGTGTGCGCCCATCTGCATGTACAAAGCCGCTGTCGGCGCATCGACGATAGAGCCTACACCGAGTAACATACCTGGCAGCTCTTTTAGCGCGTACTTATTCAGTTCGCCAAACACTTCATGGGCGAAATCTCCTCGATTGGTATATTCTAAAATGCGTCCGCCACCATCATAGCAGGCTTTTAAGATAGCTTTGCCCAGCGCTACATCTTGGTGGTAAAAGAGCGGCATCAATTTTTGATCGGTGATGGTTTGAAGGACGGCGAGTCTGCTGTAAGTTGCCATGTAGAATGTATGATTGTTTGCTCAAAAGACGAAAAAATAAACGCCTTCTATAAGGAATGAAAAAATAATAACCTTTCGATTTGAACTCGTTATTTCGCCGCCATGCTGCGTTGAAAATACTCGCCTTAGCCCTGCTAGGACTCCGTTTTTCGCCTTGCTTGACGACAAACTATCTTCGTTCCTTATCGAAACTTCATTCTTTCTCCATTCCTGAATGGCTGCAAATATATCATTTCTACATTAAGCGTACTGCGGATAGTGCTCCGTTTGGAAAGAAAACAACTCCTCTACCGCCTCTTTACGATAGCTGAATATCTCATTCACCTTGCTTTCCACAAAAAGTGCATTGGCGAGACTTCCGATAAGACCGAAAGGGACTTTATAATGTAGCAAATCAGTCATCAGGACACCTTCGGGCACTTCCTCAAAATGGTGCTCATGATGCCAAAGCGCGTAAGGCCCGAATCGCTGTTCGTCGACAAAATACTTTTTGGGATGGATGTGTGTAATTTCCGTCATCCAGTTCATTGGTGGCGCGAATGCCAGAGGCTGTATCTTATATAAAATGACCATACCTTCGTACATTTCCACGCCTTCTATATCGGATAAGATATTAAACTTGACATCCTTGGGTGTCATGGCATTTAGATTCTCAGGGCGAGAAAAAAATTGCCAAATCTCATCCAATGAGCGCGGCACAAATTGTTTCCACTCTTTCTTCTTCACTTGCATAAAAACTCAGTCATTAGTGTAGCTAATGAATGGCAAGGCAATGAAAATGTTCAGAAAAGGGAACAGGATTTATCGGACAGCAATTCCTTGCGTATTGTCAGATTTTTTCTCCAATTCGGGAATAATAAGCCCATCATCGACAGAATACTGAAAGTCTCGCTGTTCGAGTGCGCCATTTTCATCGACACCTCTGAGGCTACCATTGGTGCTTTCTGCCATACAAGTATAGCTGATGTATTCATTCATCGCTTGAGACTCTTCTAAGAAGCTCAAAATATGAATCTCTATGCCTTGCTGCCCCAAATAGGCAGATAGTTCGCAAGTGCGTTCCGGTTCGCAACTTTCCATACCGTCTGTGATGAAAAGGATAGCTTTTCTGCCTTTTTCGTTCCCGAATAGAGCGGGAGCGAGTTCCATAGCGGCGTTGACAGGGGTTTGTCCATCTGCCGTCAGATTTTTGACGAGATCGAATAGTCGAAAGCGTGCTACCGAAGTCGAGCGTTGCATCGGTGGACGATCACCGCATTCGCCGCCTACAGCGACAACACCGATCTTCGTCTCTTCGCGTATGCTTTTCAAGATGTGATAGGTCAGATTTTTCATCCAGTCGAATCGAGAGACTCGCGCATCCATTTCGGAAGGGACACGCATAGAACCGGATGCATCTATCATGAATAACAATTCGTCGTAGTCAGAAAAATCGTCGATCATCCAATGCAATTTTGCAGGCAGCCAGTCTTCCTGTATAGCAGCTTGCTGAGTAGCTGCGATGAGTTGCGGATTGCTCAAGGTCACCGCAGTAGCCGTCGAATGGAGTGGATAAGGGTCGATATGATTCGGGGGGAGTTCCAGAGCGGTATTGACGCGGTTGTAATTGGTGGCCGCTACAGGACTGTTGGGGCGATAGCGGAGTGCTTCTTCAAACAGGAATCGAGCATTGCGTAAGTGTCGCTCATTGACGCGGATTTTAGCTCCATTCTTAGCTTCTTGATTGCTGACTACATCCAAATAGCCCAGAGCATTATAAGCGCGTGCTAGCAGATGATAGTCGAGCTGTTGATCTTTATGCATCTCTACTACCGTTTGTTTGAGTAGATCACGTGCCGATTCGTGGTTGCTGTTCAAGATATGGTTGAATGCTAGATAGTAGTTGCGTTCTAGGTTGCGGTAGTTAGAAGTAGCTTGAATGTTGGCGAGATGATCGAGGTAAAAAGTTGCTTGTTTGGGTTGATTTTTCGCCAAATGAATTTTGATAATCATCAGGCAAGCTGCATCGTGACGGGTTTCTTCTTTCAGCGCTTTTTTGAAATAAGTCAGTGCTTTTTGGTTTTTTCCTCTTTTCAGGAAGGCGATACCTTTAGAATACTGATTGTTGGCGAGTGCCAAATGCTGTGCATCTGAAACCAAAAAACTGCCGCATAAAAAGAGCAATAGGAGTGCGAGTCTACCACATAGTGACATAATGCTAGTGTTTTACCAAGATAGAAAAAGAGGTGTAGACGACTTACTATGTGGGCAGATGAGTAGGAGGGGAGCACTTACTTAAATCGGTGGCTTCTCCTTGATGCGACAAATATATAAATAATATATATGTTTGAGTAGGATATATAGCAAATAAGTTGTCCGTTATTTTGCTGGAATGGTTTTATTTGAGAGTGAAGGCTTTAACTGAAAGTAAAACCTTCACGACTATATTTTTGCTACGTCTGCATTATCTGTAGCTGTTCGGTCAATAACGCATATTCGATAATATAGCCTGACCTGGCACCGGAAAATTAGTCTTTTTAGCATCTATCATCAACACCCAATCATTTCCCTTACCACTGCTCGGTGGTGTCACTCGTACATTATTCCCTTTTTTGAGTCGCTCTGCTTTCCAGTTTGCGCCACTACGAGGATCGTACCAATGAGCTTCCAGTTTATTGCCATCCAGACTAGTTAGATCAAGAAAAGTAGCTTGTCCAGTAGGAAAGTAAATCATGGCATAGCTGCCGCTCTCATCGCGCGTTGCACTGATATAGTCTTCACTATACTCTTGTGTCTTTACAACCATACTTTGATCAGGTATACGTGTCAAAAATGGACGAGATAACATCAAGTTTTTAAGGTGTTTGACTTGATTCGCCATCGGTAAATCGAGTGCTTGTTTCCAGGGGCGTAGTGGCGCATTGATGCCCTCTTTATCTAAATCATACATTTGCCAAATGTCATGACAGCCATAGGTCTGCCCGAATCCTCCAGCAAACACATTCCAGTACATAATACGCCGAATATCACGAGCTACACTATGCCCTAACTCTTTGGCATTGAAGCAGTTGGGGTGATCTTCGTAGAGCGGTTCGCCGTCTAGCGTAGGTTTTGTGGGCGTCAAATTGTAATCGTGTTCGATGTGTTCATACGTGCCTTGATTGGCGCAGTGTCCCGTTTGGTGCATATTGAAATCTAGCCACTCGTCTTAATGAAACCAAGTGGAAGAACCACCTTTTTCTTTTGGCTGAGGATGATAGGTCATCAACGCGTTGTCATTGCCACCGACGCTTTTGACGATGCCATTTGCCATTGCGCGCCAGACAGCTACATCTTGACTGCCGTCACGCGGATTACGATCACCACCGATCACCCAGATAATATTATCTTGATCTTTGTAGCGATTGCCGATCCATTCGCCGTAAGCAGCCGCATTTTTGACCGTCAGCACTTCCGGTCCGATGCCCCAAGATTTGGTATTCAACTTATCGCCCCAAGTCGGAAGTAGCGCAATGTACATATTTCGTTTTTGGGCTTCTGCGATCACGAAATCGACATGCTCGAAGTAAGTGTCATTAGGAGTAGCAGGATTGTTATTGAGCAAAGGCGTATTGCCGTAAGGATTAGGTGTGTTGAGTCCATCCAATTCTGCCAAAGCGACGGTCTGAATGACAGTAAAGCCTTGTTCTTTTCTTTTGTCCAAATACATATTGACCTCTTCGCGGTCGCAGCGATGCAGTAGTTCCCAAGCCGTGTCAGCTAACCAAAAGAAGGGTGTGCCGTCTTCGTAGACCAAAAACCGTTGATTGTCGGAGACTTTTAATCGTTGCGCGAAACTGGAACAATAGAATAGAGTGATTAAGCCAAAAAGGAATAGTTTTTTCATTTGAAAGTGCTTCGTTTTGATGTAAAGGTTGAATCTAAACAATGTGGCAATTTTTTATTGAACTCAGACTAAAAACAAAAACTGCCGTACCAAAAGAATCGGTACGACAGCCTAAAAGTTTAGTGTATCATAATTAAGGTAAGCTCAAATAGCTTTTGATCTATTTAACAAGGGACAATTTTCTTGTTCCGATGCGGTCGCCTACTCGGATGACCAGCACATACATTCCGGTGGTCAGTCCCCGTGCATCTAGTTGATAGCGGTGTGTACCACTTTGAGCATCTCGCTCATTGGCAATGGTACGGATGCGCTGTCCGGTCAAGCTGAATAGCTCAATTTGGACATCATTTACTTCTGTTAACTGAATGTCGATGGCACTTTGCTGACTAAATGGATTCGGGAAGATGCGGACATTATCCAAAGCGATTTTCTCAGAACGTTCTTCCAGTCTATCGGCTGTCGTCACACAAGACTGAATGCGTGCTGTAAAATCTGATCCGGCTGCTGCTAAAAATCCTGCCTGCAAAGTCACAGACTGTCCGGCTTCTAAGATGACTGTACTACCAGAACTAATAGTCCCCGCAGAAGTTAAAGTATTGGCTGCGCTATATGTACTGGCAGCGATTGGATTGTCATTGACGGCTAAGGTCGTCGGACAGTTGACAGCGGGTGGTGATGTACAGGTCAAAGTTAGCTCGAAGGTACTCGTCGCCCCTTGATAGCCATCGACCATTAGATAGTAAGTACCGCCGCTAACATTGGCAGAGACGGTTTCTACACCTGTCACACTTTCACTTTCATCAAGTTCAGAATTGACTGGATCGCCGCAGTCTGTGAATAAATACAAATCCAAATCCGCAGTCAGACCTGTGATCTCTGCTTCTACATCCCCGGCAGCCGCTTGAAATTCAAAAACGAGTTCAGGTCCCGTCCATAAGCTACCGCCATTTGGGTCGTGCTGCTGAAAATTATCTTCACCATCCGCATTGTTGCCGTTGTAGATATCTCCACAGACCAACTGAATAGGTCTATCACAAGTGCCGGAGTTAGCATCGGCAGTCGTAAAAGAAAACGGTGCTGACCAAGGATCGTTACCGCAAGTGCGGACATGACGGACGCGCCAATAGTAAAGCGTCAATACATTCAAAGTAAGCGACACCGTCCAGTTTGTGGTTGTGACATTGGAAGAAGTAACGACGTTACTGAAAGCAGCATCTGTAGCTACTTGGACATCATAAGAGCTAGCACCTGATGCAGCATTCCAGGTCAAGCTAGGGGCAGTACTGACATCTATCGTACCATTTGCCGGACTGACCAAAGTCGCTGCTAGCTGATCGGCAACAACCAGCTCCAACATGAGCGTTTTGCTACCGGTCGTGCTATTTCCAATAACATCAAAAGTATAAGTACCATCCGATACATTATTTAAACCATTGATGGTCAGGACGGTATTATTACCAGGCACTACCGGATTGCTTGCAAAACTAGCAGTTGCAGCACCGGGCAATCCATTCGTACTCAATGTCACTGCATCTACATAACCATTGATACTTTGAACTTCTATAGTGTAGGTCAGAGTGTTGTTGCCGCAGTTGGTGGCAGTCGTCGGGCTAGCACTGAGTCTATAATCAGGCAATGCACAAACGTCGGGCGAATAGCCATCGAGACCTGTGAGTCCGGTATTGTTGGGATCGAGCCAGTCTTTCATCCGTCTTCTGGCATCTGTCGCGCCATTGTTCAGCCAAGAATAGAAAGTTTGTCCATACCAGTCCGGTTCGTCATTGTCGATATTGCCGGAGCAAGCAGCGAAACCACCCGAAAGGTGACCAATGGAGCGTCTACTCACCAAGTCAAAGATAGGTGAACCTGAAGAGCCACCTTCTGTCGTGCCATCATTCCAGGCAGCAACTCGCCAATGGGTAGGTGTACCACCATTATCGTTAAGGTAAGCCGTAGCCGTTAATGGATCAGTATCGAAACAAATCTTTTTGACATCTCCTGCCGGATGATGAATGCCGACTACACCTTGTGGTATGGCACTACCAGCATCCCAGCCTGAAAAATAGACATCATACCCTTCTTCCACAGGATCTTCTGTCAAGTCCAGTATGGCAAAATCTGATACAAAGACAGCACCCGGGTTGCCGCTATTCGCTAAAATGGTTGCACCTACGGTAGATAGATTGGTAGGTCCATCTGCGCCGCCGCAAGTAGGACTTTCATATCGCCAATAAAAAGATAAAGTATTCGCATTTGGATTGTTGACAGCGTCGAAACTACCGAGGCAGTGGTTGGCAGTGACAAAAAGAGGACGACAATCGCCTGTTGTGTTAGCCGTCAGTGCACCGGAGCACCATCTTGTGCCATTGAGTAGCATCAGAGCGACAGATTTGATTTCGTCTCGCCAGTCATTACCATCCGGACAGGCTGTGTCTATGTTACAGTTTCCGGAATCGCCAAAAGCCTTGTCTGGCGAAGGAATATACCGATAGCCATGTATTACATCCGATATATCTATCTGTCCTTGACCTTGCACTTCGGCAGGTTCGTAATAGCTGATCGTAATAATTTCTCCATACACCAATCCTGTGGCAAACTGCCCATCTGATTTATTATTTCGTGCCGTAAAGCCACCGATGATGTGGGAAAAATCTTGATTGTAGATGTAAAGTAGTGCGCCTTCTGGCAGGTAAAAAGAATTGTACAGCAAGTTGATGGATAAGGCACTTTTACTTTGAATGCTGACGCGCCAAAGTCGATCTCCATTGGCCAATGTTTGCCAAATACCGTCGTCTTCCAAGTTGATGTCAACTTCTATTTTTTTCCCAAATCGAGGTGGTAGACCAATGGCGGCATCCTGTATATCCTCCTCTTTGATCTGATCGAAATCTAAAGCAGGCATGACTACAATAGGCACATCTTGATTGATGATGTCATTGTTAAGTTCGTAAGGTGTTCCCGCCACGCTAATCTGTGCAAAGGTATGGGTGCTGAGTATTAAACCAATGAACAATAGCCACTGGTGTTTGAATAGCTTCATAAAATCAAAAATGTTTTGTTTGAAAATAGTGTATCGAAAGTGAGGGCTTCACTAAAAGTGAAACCCTCACAATCGGTGTTATCTGACAAGCGACACTTTCGTCGTCTGTATGGTATCGCCTATTCTGGTCATTAGAACATACATTCCATTCGTCAAGCCATGAGCATCTAAGAAAAACTGATGCTTGCCGGAGGTCAGTTGTTGCGTCAAAGCAATTGTTTTGATGCGCTGTCCGGTCAGGCTATATAGCTCGATTTGGACTTCATTGGCTTCCACCAGCTCCAGTTCTATAGTTGTCTGATTGGAGAATGGATTTGGGAAGACATTGACTGCTGTTTCCAAGACAACTTCTGCTACACGTGCTTCGATCTCAGGCTGAGTAGTCGGCGCACAAGACTGAATGCGTGCCGTGAATGTGCTTCCTGCTGCTGCGGTAAAGCCCGGTGATAACGTGATCGACTGTCCGGCTTCAAAAGTGACCGTCGTCGCAGCAGCTACTGTTCCTGTAGAAGTTAATGTGTTTTGTGCACTATATGTACCTGCTGGAACTGGATTGTCGTTGACGGCTAAGTTCGGTGGACAAGGATTGCTTGTCTCATCTCCGCACAAGCTAAAGTTATCAAAGCCAAAACCCCATGCCCATTCATTGTTATCGTTATACTGCAAAGTAACACTCAAAGCAGACAGATTTAATCCAGCCGGAATCATTTCTGTAAAAGTGCCTGTTTGATCTGCATTTGACAACCAAACAGTGCTTGTTGTAGACCATACAGTACCCGTCCAGTAGAAAGTAGTCGTTCCGTCTTGTATGGTCAAAAAGACTACATCGCTGCCAAAATTATCATAGCCATAGTCAAAACTCAGTTCGATATCGGTGAAATTGGACATATCGACTGTGGGCGAAGTGGCTGTGGCGATATTATTTTGTCCATTATTGCCAGTAGCATCGTCGTCATAAGTAGCCCAAATGCCACTTCCCGGATTTGACACTGAGTTGATTGGATTGGCATCAAAGTCCCAGCTTGCGCCGGTTCCGGTCGTCGAGAATGTCCAACCTGTTACGGGTTGTCCCGCTTCAAAATCTTCTGAAATCGCACAGCCTGCCGGCAGTGGTGGGCAAGCATCGGGAAGGGTAGGACCGTTGCCTGTACATTGGAAAGTGGGAAAACCATTACCCACTTCCAGTGTAGTATTGCCGCAAGTATCAAAGATGATGATAATGGCATCTACCGTCGTCGCTATAAATGTAATCGTACAACCGGATACGGTCTTGATATTGGCTGTTGCTGTCTGACTTATGTCATTCCATTCGGCAGCAGTGATATTGGCAGCCCAAGTATTTGGGTCATAACCATTGCAAAATTCAAAGGTATACTCAGCACCAATTGTCAATCCACGAAGGAGATAAGACTCATTCGCGAAGACTTCAAAACCTGCGGTCGTCGGTGTTTGACAGTTCGGATAACAGGTCGGTGGTTCAAAATTGATAAAAGGACCAGAGTCAAATTGTAGGCAAGGTGTGACTGTACTTGAGCTCACTATTAGAGTCAAATTCAGACTTTTATTTCCACTTGTACTAGTCGCATTGACGGTAAAGTTGTAGTTGCCGTCGCTCACTGTGCTCAGATTACTGACCGTCAATGTAGAACTATTGCCTGGCGTCACCGGATTGGTAGAGAAAGAGGCATTTGCACCACTTGGTAGCCCATTAGCAGCCAAAGTTACAGGATCGCTATATCCTTGTATGCTGCCTACATCAATAGTGTATGTAACGCTGTTCGCACCACTGTTAGTTGCAGAAGTAGGATTGGCAGAGAGCGTGTAGTCAGGATTACTGGCGGCTTGTATCTCAAAGTTGGTGTCGCTGATGTCGAAGAAAATACCTGTGGCGCATTTGACCATGATGCGAGCAGTTGTCGTCGCTATATTTGGAAGGGTCACTGTTTGGCTACCATCGTTACTAGTCGCTCCCAAAAGCAGTGTCGGGAAACTCAAACCTCCGTCTGTCGATAAGAAAATATCGACCGTTCCACAACTGATGGGGCTTTGAGCCGTCTGCGCTTCATCCCATTGGACATTAAAAGTTTGTCCACCGTTTAGGGTGACATTGGCATTCGGAGCTTGCACGACAAAAGGACTAGAATTGGTGACGGTTACATTGATATTGACTTCGTCGGTACAGCCATAGTTGGCATTATTGTCGCGCACAGTCACTCTAAATTCCATATTGCGTGCCACGGTCGGCAGTTCTTCCCAAGTCGGATCGACTCCAGCCGCTAGATCAGGTAGATTGATGAAGTAGCGCTCGGTGGAAGTCGTCGGTTCTAAAGAGCGGAAAAGTGGTCCTTGTGTACTCGTTGAAACTGGAGGCATGGTCGCTACCTCAGGATCCCATTGTTCCCAGCAGTAAGTTAAGGGATCGTTATTCGGGTCGCTAGCCATTGTCGAAAGTACAAAAGGTGTACCTCTTGGAATGCTGAAATCTCCGGGATCGGTCACAGTAGGCGCGACATTTGTTGTGCTTTTAACTGGACAATTATCCCCGTCGCCAGTGGTGATGTAGTTGCTGATTTCTTGTATGCTGATGGCATGGAAGTAAGCATCACTATTGTTCTGTACGTTGGGCGAACAAATACCTGCATAGCCCATGATGGTAGACGCACTACCCGGCTCGTACGAAGCTCCACTTCTTTGACAAGCATTGTTTTGCGTATGATTGCCGCCAAACTGATGCCCTATTTCATGAGCTGCATAATCTATATAAAAAGGATCACCTACGGGATCGATTAAGCTAGTTACTCCTCTTGCTTTACTGCTGTTGTCGCAAGTAGAACGTAAAGTAGCCACACCGCTATCGACACCTTCTCCAAATACATGACCAATATCATAGTTAGCACTTCCAATGACGCTGTTAATATTGGTTTGATTTTGACCAATCATTGCCCCTACATTACCATTACTATAAGGATCAGTATTGGGATTGTAGTAGAAAATATCATCTGTATTCCCGATCAATATGAAGCGAACACTCAAATCTCTTTCGTAGACTTCATTGATCCTGTTGACTGCTGTATTGACTTCCGCTAGCACCAAATTGGATTGAGCTGAACTGCTTGCTCCATGATAATTAGAATATTCTGCTGTAGTAGCTACTGCTAATCGATAGGTTCTAAGCTGACAATCACCTGCTGATTTCTCTAAATGTTCTTCTTTGTGATTATCCTCTCCTCCTTCAAATTGACAGCCAAATTGACCTGTTCTTGCATAATCTCTTTTGAAGTAAGACATGTAATATCGTAATGTCCCACGAGAATAAGGATCAATAAAGATTTGCTCACCATCTTTCCTTAGCATCGCTCGAAAACCACGTGCCGTCCAGTCAAAGCGTATCGTCGTGGTCGGATCATCGACAGCCACGCCTTTGTAGTTGCGGATGTTTGGATACTTGGCAGCTAGTTCTGGCTCCAGCATTTGATACTGAACGACTCGAAACTCAATGACTTCACCATCAGGAAAAGGGATGGGAATGATTGTTGGACTGTCACCGATCGCACCTGCCTCTTCGTCGGGTGCAGATTGCAAAAGAACTCTCAAAGCGGTGGTGCGCAAATCAAAGTAAGCTGCTTTCTTAGGAAATAATTCTCGAATGCCGTCGGGATCGACGATTTCGTCTTCTTGGATTGTTTTCCATACCTCGCCTTGAGCGGATAAACTGCTGCTCATCAATAAACAGCCAAATAGAAGACCTAAAATACTGGATGCGTATTTCATAAAACCAATGTGTTTGTGAAAAAGTCTGAGTAATAAAAATACACACTTAGATAAATGATTCTTTGCGTCCCTATCAAATGGGTGGACAGCTCAGTAATCGAAGATGTATATTTTCTGTATATCTAAAGGATAAATGGGCTTATTGCTATCGGGTGTGACTGGATCGACTTAGATGATAGCTTGTGTAAGGAGGGCGAAATGTAGTGAATATTACACTTTTCCCAAATTTATTTAACGCTTTCTGTCAGTTGGTTATATAAATAAATTAGTAGCAGGTATACTGACCATTCTTTATTTGGTGAATAGCACTTATCTACCATCATTTTACACTTATCCGAAAAGAGCAAACACTTATTCCTTCCTTCCTTTTCCCTGCTTTACTCGCCCGTTTCTTTGTCCCATCAGTCAGTGCAATACGCTGTAAGTATCAAGACATTAGATGTGAGACACTAGACCGCTTCGCTTCTAGACTATCTCAACTGATAGTCAATCATCTGCGATGGTAGCTAATTCTCATGATCTGTTACTCAAGTATTTGAATATCACCCAGTCTTGATTATGAGAACATTCATTTTTATTCACAAATCAATTATTCCACAACCGTATGTACAAACAATTACTATTTCTGGTCGCACTGACCATGAGCTACAACATCTTACTGGCACAAACACCCGTAGGCGGTGTACCAGGTGCGAAAGCCCAAAAATATTTGGATGCGACCAGCGAGGCGCGTTCTGAGTATGTTCAAAACAATCGTTGGCAGTATGAAGGCACGATCAAGTCAGGCAACTCCGGCATCACTTACGTTCCAGTTCAGGCGCATATCCTGCAAGACCCGAATGGCTTTGGTGCGATGACTTTCTTTGAGTATTCCTACATCCTGCGCGACTTGAATGAGATACTCGCTCCAGCCAATATTCAGCTCTACAATTGCAGTAAAATCAACTATATCCGCAGCAGTGCGCTAGCAGATTTTAATCACACTTTGGAAGAGCTACAACTCGCCAACTACGACGTCAGCGGCGCGGTCAATTTCTACTTTTTCAATGAGATTGTCTACGGTGGCGTCCCAGTCTGTGGCTGGTCTACTTATCCCGGCGATGGCAATCGAGTCGCTTTGAGCAAACGCTGTTTTGGCTATGACAGAATCACGGTACTGACCTATCTGTTTGGGCAATATTTCTCGCTCTATCCGACGCATCGCTTCAATGCAGGTGGCAACAATAGTCAGATGACGGATGAATTGGTTGCTAGAACAAATTGTACGACTGCTGGAGACGAACTTTGCGATACGCCTGCCGATCCTAGACTCAACAGATCAGGAGCGATGAGTGGCTGTACGTATGTCGGTGTTTTTCGCGATCAGCAAAACGCTCTTTTCACACCACTCACCAATAACTATATGTCACTCGCCGGAGGTAGCTGTCGCGACTCTTTCACGCCGGGACAGTTGGCAAGGATGAACTACAGCATCCAAAATGACCGCCCCAGTCTGAATTGTAGCAAACAAGCTTACTGTGCCAATCAAGTCATCTCTTATCCAAGCGTCTACACCTTCGAGAATGGCTGGCAAGGCTGGGAAAACATACCCTTTTATCAGAGTGTCATCTATGGCGATTTTCTGTTGAATACAGGTGCAACACCTACTGCCAATACCGGACCGAGTAGTGCCTATGAAGGGCAACAATATGTCTATGCAGAAGCAGACATCAGTCCACTGGACATGAACGAATCCATTTATGGCTATCCCAATGCGATCATAGAGAGTCCATGTTTTGATTTTAGTGCTCTGCAAGCTCCTCAAATCGCCTTCAGCTATCATATGTCCGGTGCGCACATCAACGCACTCACCGTGCAGGCGACACTAGACGGCGGTTTCGTCTGGGATAGCTTGCTGACAACCATCAATGGCGATCAAGGCAATATGTGGCAACGCGATACTATTGATCTGTCCAATTTTGCTGGAAAGTCCGGTGTGCGTTTTCGGTTTGTTGCCGGATTTGCAGGACAGCTAGGTCTCAATGAAGGCGATATTGCCTTGGATGCGATTAAGGTAGAAGACGCGTCGCCCTGTGTGTTCAATGTAGAAGGTACACCAACGGCAGTCTCTTGCTTCGGTGGTAGTGATGGCAGCATTGCTTTGAGTTTTCCGAACCCCGGTACGCCACCTTACACCATCGACTGGTCTACAGGAGTACAAAATGTCAGTAGTATTAGTGGACTCAGCCGAGGAACATATAATGCAACCATCACAGATGCGCAAAATTGTTGGGATGTTGTAGAAGTATTCGTGGATGAAGCGGACGAATTGACGGCTAGTTTTGTGACTACAGATGCCACTGCCGGGCAAGCAGATGGGAGCATTGCGACGACCGTCAATGGTGGCACATCACCTTATACTTTCGCTTGGTCAAATAATACAATCAGTCAAAATCCACAAGGTCTTGCTGCGGCAACTTACGCTGTGACCATCACAGACAACAATGGTTGTACACTCACAGAAAGTGTCGTTGTCAATGAAGCGATCAGTTGTAGTTCTACGCGTAGTAACTTCCCATATAATCAAGGACTGGAAGGAGGTCTTGGCTGGTTTAGACAGGAACAAGTGCCAGTCGACGACCGCAACTGGCGCAAACGTAGCGGCGGCACGAATACTAACAATACAGGACCGAGCAGCGCAGCCGAAGGGACTTACTATCGCTACATGGAATCATCTGGTTCTAATAATCACCCGAATAAAACAGCTATCCTATTCACGAGACATTGCCTAGACCTGGCAGGAGTGGTGAGTCCAGTCTTCCGCTTCCAGTATCACATGTACGGCAATACGATGGGCAGCCTAGAGATTCAGATTAGCGAAGATGCAGGTACAACCTGGTCAACTTCAGTCTGGTCACGCAGCGGCAATCAAGGCAATAGCTGGCAGACAGCGACGATTGATCTATCGACTTATGCCATTGGGACACTAAAGATCAGAATCGTTGGGACGACAGGTACAGGACCTCGTAGTGACATTGCGATTGATGATTTATACATCGGTGCAGCTAGTGGCGCGCTGAACAATGAGATACCGATGATCGCGGGGCGTTCTGAGCAATCAGTAGAGCTAGAAAATACTTTTGAATTATTCCCGAACCCAGCGCAAGATCAAGTGCAGCTCCGCATGAGTAGCGGCAACTATGAGCTACTCCTTATCAACTCCATCGGGCAAGTCATACAACAGCAGATCATCATGCCGGAGCAAACACAACTACAACTAGATGTAAGCAGACTGCCAAAAGGTCTCTATTACGTTTTCCTCAAAAATATGGAAACGGCTAGCGTGGATAGAAAAACCCTCATCGTGACTGGAGAGTAAGGAAAGCTTACGGAAGATAAGTTTTTAGCAAAAAATTTGCGATGGAGATTCTTTTGTAACGTCAGGCGAGTAGGGATACTCGTCTGACTTTTTGGATTAAAGACTTTTGATTTAGTTATTTTGAAACTATTCCCCATACGTGAACATCAGATAACCATTTCAGATAGAACAACAGCTAAACACTATGAGAAACATCACCTTCATCTTACTATTCCTCTTTCCTGTCATTTTTTACGCCCAAAGCGAAGTCATCATCGAGACCAGCAAACCACTTTGCATGATGAGTTTTTTAGAAACTGCTAGCTTTAGCCGCTCTGTCTCTGTTTCTTACTATGAGTACATCATGGACGAGCTGGAGCAGGACGCCAAATTCATATCCATTGTACAACGCTACAAAGATTTAAAGCTAGAGTATAGCCACAAGCGAGAAGAGTATCCAAAATCTAGACACATAGATGTCAATACTAAAGATTTGCTTTGGATAGCGGCTGCTAATGCCAGCGACATCGAAGATTTCAGTCAGCGCATCATCAGTATTTTACCCAATGTGACACATACGCAGTTGATTGCGACGATGACGGAAATAGAACCCTACTACGATGAAATGATTTGGGAAAAGGAGCAAGAAAACATCAAGCGTGTCGAAGCGCAACTGACTGCTTACCTTCCACAGATCGGGCAGCTATTTTTGAAAGCAAAACAGTTCTACGATAGTGCATGGGACGACAGCATTCCGTTCAAAATTTCGCTATGCCCGATTCCGCTGACGCAAGGCGCGACTGTGTCACTCTGTAAAGGTAATATATTGATTTGCAGTTTTTTAAGTCAACTACCGAAAGAAGACAAAGGGCTAGTAGGTGTAGTAATACACGAGATGTGCCACTTGCTGTACGATGAGCAAACCGCCGCCTTTCAGCATGAACTGGAAGGCTACTTTACACAATCTGAATCTGCTTATAATAGACTAGCATACGGCTACATCAATGAAGGTCTAGCGACCGCCATCGGCAATGGCTGGGGCTACGAACAATTATACGGCACACTCGACACCACAGCTTGGTACAACGATGTGTACATTGATGGATTTGCGCACGCGCTACTGCCTTTAGTCGATCAGTATATGCAGCAGCATAGATCCATAGACAATACTTTTGTACAGCAGGCAATCGAAGCATTTGGGACTATTTTCCCAAAGTCTATCTATGAAACAGCCGTATTGATGAATGCTGTACACGTCTTCACTAATACAGATGAAGAAAAGGAGATGGATGTCATCATGGATGGTCTCATGAGCAACTATCGCGTCACCTCCATGTGGCTATCCAGTCCTATTGATGATGAAAAAAGTAAATCTTATATGGAGCAACCGCAAACTACCAAAGTGGTCGTCATAGATAGCGATCAAAAAGCCGCTTTGCAACTACTTGCCGATCAATTCGATCAACCGAAATTAGCCAAACTGCCACTCAATAGCTTTTATACTTTTCAAGATGAAGCCACTGAAAGTTCGGTGCTTATCTTTGTGCTGGAGAACTTAGAAAAACTAACTAGCGGTGTAGCGGCATTGAAGACGCGCACTTATTTGGATTTTGATAAAGGTTTTGAATTTTAATTCATGAAGGAGTCATTAAATTACCTATTCCTCTTTTGGCAAAAGTCATTGCTGCGAAGGTCTTTATATGTTGTGGCATTCATACTTATTGCACATACTGCTGCGATGACGCAAAGTAATCCTTTTCTCGATAGCTTGAAGCAAGTATATATCGAAGATACAGGCGTAGATAAGGCTAAATCAGCCTTTGAGGTAGCTAGTCAATATTTTAATTATCAGTTGTCCATAGACTCTGTTCAGCAGTATACAGAGATTGGCTTGGAGTTGTCCGAAGAATTTGGCTATGAGCGTGGTTTTGTAGACGGCAACTATAGATATGCACTCGTCCACTTAATGAAGGGGGAATATGATAAAAGCACGCAATTCGCGCAAGCGAGTATAGATGCTCTACCAGAAGACAGAATACCGGAAGATGAGCGTGTTATCGTTATGTCATATCAAGTCATAGGAAATAACTATATGCAAAAAGAAGACTTTGAATCGGCTTTGGTATTTTTTCAGAAAGGCGCACGGCAAGCCGAAGAAAATGAAATGACAAAAATGCTTCCTATGGTATACACCAACATAGGTGTTATCTACGATCAGCAAAAAGACAGAGCCAATGCACTAGAAAATTATCAGAAAGCATGGTCATACATAGACACTACAAAAATTACACCTAATCATGTCACACTAATCGGTAATATAGTAGCTTGTTACAATGACTTGAGGCAGTCGGATAGTGCCAGATATTATGCAGAAATAGGATTGAAATATGCTAGAGAGGTAAATCTCAAGCCAGCTGTTTTAAACATGACCTCACTATTGGCAACGACCGCTTTGAATGAAAAACAATATGAGCAAGTCATCTCACTCACAAATGAAGCATTGGCTATGCCGACCTCGACCTTGGGACGCGATTATCGGGTGTGGATCAACTTATTGCGCAAGCGAACCGAAGCTTTTTACCATACCGATCAGATTGATGAAGCAGTCGTCGCTAGTAATGAAGCACTGAGTTTACTGGATAGCTGCTCTTCCTCCAATTGTCAAGCTTATGCTTACAAGGCAGCTCATTTCATACAAGGCAAAATAGGCAATTACGAAGCTGCCTATGGTTATCTCGAAAAATACAAAGAAGCAAATGATAGTCTTTTTAGTCAGGAGACCACAGAAAATATGCAACGTCTAGAAACGCTCTACGAAACCGAAAAAAAAGAACGCGCCCTCGCTCAACTAGAGCAAGAAACCAGCCTTCAAAGCCTAAGACTCAAACAGCGCAATCTTTGGATCATCGGTATCCTCATCGGAGCTAGTTTGCTGCTCTTTACCATCTATCTATGGAGTCAAAAGCGAGTATTGCAGCGGGAGCGCGATATGCAAGCGACAGAACAGAAATTGCTGCGCTTGCAAATGAATCCCCACTTTTTGTTCAATGCGCTTTCTTCGATTCAAAGCTTTCTATTCGACAAATCGAATGTGCATACCGCTATCCACTACCTCGCCAATTTTGCTCAACTCATGCGCCAAATATTGGAGTACAGCAGAGAGCAATACATCTCCCTAGATGACGAAATCCGAACGCTCGAAAATTATCTGTCCTTGCAGCAATTGCGCTACGATCATGCTTTCGCATACGACATCAGAGTAGCAGACGACCTCAATCGTTGGGAGACACTAATACCGCCGCTCATGGCACAACCTTTCGTTGAAAATGCCATAGAACATGGGCGATTGCACATGATAAAAGATGGCAATATTCAGTTATTGTTCACTCGAAAAGACAATCAACTCCAACTCATCATCGAAGACAACGGCATCGGTAGGACACGCGCACTGGAGCTAAAAGCACCCAAGCAACATCAATCTCTAGCGACAAAAATTACAAAAGATCGCATCGCTCTGCTGAACCGACTGACCAAAACGAATTACTCTTTTGAGGTCAATGATTTGCCGCAGCGAGGCACGCAGGTTGTCTTTCATTTGCCGTTGCAAATTGCTAACTAACAAGCTCTTTATTTATACTACCGTGAAATGAACAAATTTATGTTGTTGAGAAATAGTTGAAACGGAAATGTATTGCAAATAGTAGCCTTTTAACTATTTCTCAATACTTAGAATATAAATTTTTATTGAACTCAGACCAAGACACTACAAACATGAAAGCACTACTCGTAGAAGATGAAAAACACGCTCGGGAAGCCTTGAAACAACTACTGGATACCTTCTGTCCTGATGTTCAAATTATAGGAGAAGCTGGTACAGTAAAAGATGCGATCAAGAAATGTAAATTGCTGCAATTTGATATTTTGTTCCTCGACATAGAGCTGCCGGATGGTTCAGGTATTGATCTGCTACGCCACTTATCACAGCGCGACTTTCAAGTCATTTTCATCACCGCCTACAATCAGTATGCGCTAGATGCCTTTCGACTCAGTGCATCCGACTATCTGCTCAAACCTGTTAACCCAACGCATCTGGTAGAAGCCGTCAAAAAAGTAGCAGAGCAGCACGCTCGACTCATGAATGAAACCAGCCTCAATTTGTTGATGCACAATTGGTCCGGACAGGAAAGCAAAATGATGCTCCGCGACTCTGAAAACATCTACATTATCCGCGTTAAAGAGATTCTGAACTGTATGGCAGATGGTGGTTACACGCGCTTTTTCCTAGAAGATGGACGCGAAATTTTGACGTCTATCAACCTCAAAGAATACGAGAAAATGCTCGCCAAATGGGGCTTCATTCGTTCGCACCATTCTCATTTGGTCAACTATAATCACATCACGCGCTTCAATAAGACAGACGGCGGCACGCTCGTTCTTTCCAACGGCAAAGAAGTCCCAGTTTCAGCTCGAAAGAAGGAACAAATGCTGCGGCAGTTGCAAGAGTTTGCTAGCGGACATGGTTGGTTGAAATCAAAATCGAAGTGAGTGTAAAAATTCCGTAACCATTTAGACGTGTGACCTATTACGACTAGATAAAATTTGACAAATCTCACCGTTCTATTAAGTATTCATAGCCTCCCTTGACTGTCATAAAGAGCACCAAAAATTAGAAGATTTGCCAAATTGATTGCAAGCGTAAGTAGTTACAAAGTTCGTATACATTTACTATCCTATGAAACGCGATTCGCCGATCTAACGAATTGTCTTCTTCTCCAAAACACCATCTCCGAACAATGCAAAATCGTACCGCACCGGGTCATTAGCATTGAATCGGCGCAACTGCTCTGTCAGTTCTAGTACTGACAGCCAATCCGTCTGCTTTCTTCTCAACAGTCCCAATCTACGCGCCACTCGATCGACGTGTACGTCCAAGGGAATCAATAATTGATGTGGCTCTATGCGCCGCCACAATCCAAAATCAACACCGCGATCATCTTGTCGCACCATCCATCGCAGAAACATATTGAGGCGTTTGCAAGTCGATTTTCTAGCAGGTGTCGCCAAGTGTTTTCGGGTACGCTGTGGCGCGAAAGGTAAGGAAAAAAAAAGATGGTGAAAATGAATAAGCGACGCTTCAACAGAATCTGTACGTTGACCATCTGGTAAAAATGCGGTCTCCAGTGATTCATGCTGCTGATAATATTGCTGCAAAAATTCCAGAAAGTAGAGCGTATCTGTGGGCTGAAAAGTCCTGTGTTTGAAGGTCAAAAAAGCTTTACGATCTTCCTCTTGATGATGGAGGATAAAGTCATATGGTGAGCCATCCATGCGCTCGACTAGCTCATTGGCTTTGTTGATAATGGTTTTGCGCTGTCCCCAAGCGAGCATGGCAGTCCAAAATCCGATAATCTCGATGTCTTGCAACTTAGAGAATTGGTGTGGGATAGAGATGGGATCATTATCTATGAAATCGGTATGATTGTGTCGGTCGGCAGCCTCATTCAGATATGCCTTCAATGTTTCTTGCTTCAACGATATTGACTATTTATATAGGCTCTAAAAAAGAATCCGAAGATACGAACTCGCGGTCTATATACTGCAAAATTTCCTCTGTCTGATCGACTATGACATTGGGGTGATGCTGACTCAGTAAAGCGCGATTCTGATGTCCCCAAGTCACTGCTGCACACTGTAAGTGGGCTGCTTGGCAGGCTTTGATGTCGCGTACTTCATCACCTATGTATAGTATCTGTTCTCGCTCCAATTGATATTTTGTAATGACTTTCTCAAATGATCGTCTTTTGGATACTAGACTTCGACTAGACCGAATGAAGCGAAAATAATGTGCCCAACCATGCTGCGCCAGAAAGACTTCTACATTGGCACGGCTATTGGAAGTGACGATGCCCATTTCTATTTTTCGTTCGTGTAAAGCGGACAACAACGTACCGATGCCTTCATGTGGCTGCACGGCTGTCATGCGTTCGCGAAGCAACTGCCGCACACGGATAATCACGAAGGGCAATTTGAGTGGCGTCACTCTATAATCACGTAAAAAACTGGAAGGTCGTTTGCCACGTAGTTCTTCTAGTCGGCTTTTGTCAAATGTCTTGCAACGAAACTCTTTAGTGATGTACTGATTGTACAAATCCAAGATCAGGTCTAGCGTATTGGCGAGCGTACCATCAAAGTCAAATATAACAGTCATGGGCTAGAGAAAGTGAGATTGTGAGAAAATGAGGCTATGAGATTATGAAATATCGTCGTGGTTTTCAAAAATACAAGAATGGGAGTTGATAAGCAAGATAAAGAGATGATTATGGACTTCAAAGGCTTTGAGTTTGGTGAAAGTCGATCTCAGAGCTGGAGGTATTTTTTTGGACACAAAAATTGATGGAAATTTTTTCGATAAAAATAAGGTTTTTATAAAAAAGCGATTAATTTTGCGTCCACTTTTGAAAAGATGCGGGTGTGGTGGAATTGGTAGACACGCTAGATTTAGGATCTAGTGCCGCGAGGCGTGGGGGTTCGAGTCCCTCCACCCGCACTCATTTCTAACTAGCTTTCCTGCTAGTTAGCAGCTAATTTAGCTAAATTTCCTATCCATTTTATCATTCTTGAACTTGTACTCTACATAGGTGTAGTAGTACTATTCCTATTAGACTTGTTATGTCATAGCTGATTATGGCGAAACGAAGCAAATTTGATTTTGGGCAAGGCAAAATTTTTCGGCATAGCCTAGCTACGGCTAAAAATTTTAACACAGAACAGAATAATATTTGTCCGTTTTAGGTAATCAAGATGTGGCGTAACAAATCTATTAGTCAACTAACTAATTTTTAGAAAAACAGCATTCATGGCAAATATTGTGCGTGAGGATAAAGATAATCTGACCTCCATATTGACACTAACTATCGAGCCTCAAGACTACAAGCAAAAATTCAACTCAGAACTGGCTAAATTCAGTCAGCAAGCAAATATGAAAGGCTTCCGAAAAGGAAAAACGCCGAAAAGTATCATCCGCAAGATGTATGGAAAAGGTATTTTGGAAGAGGCTGTCAGTGAAGTCTTTCAAAGAGAACTGCGCAACTATATAGAGGAAGAATTTGGGGAAGTAGTGTTGCAGCCGCTAATGACAGAAGGTGCACAAGCACCTACCTTCGACCCTAAAAGTTTAGACAGCTACGAATATTCAATCGAAGTCGGTCGTGCGCCGGAGTTCGATATTGTGGGCATACAGGAAGGTGACAGCTACTCCAAATATAAGATAGAAACCGTATCTGGTGACTTGGTAGAGAAAGAATTTGAGTCGGCACGCAAGCGTGTGGGTGAGCGCGTGACCTCAGAAGAAGACATTCAGGAAAACGATCTAGTCAATCTATACATCAAAGGTGGAGAAGGAAGCGAGATCGACAATACTTTTTCTGTCCTGATCGGTGATCTTATCACAGATGAATTGAAAGAGCTATTGTTGTCGAAAAAACATGGTGATACCTTCGAGTTTGTGCCTGCCAATATCGAAAAGGACGCAGACGAAGAGCGCGTGCTACGCTATTTTTTAGGTTATGAAAGCAATGACGAGGACGAAGAAGGAGCAACTGCGCCAGACATCCAAAAAGCTCACCAGTTCGAGATCAAAGAAGTCTCTCGCATAGAACCTGCCGAGGTCACTGAGGAGTTTCTGAAAGAGCAATTTGGTGAAGAAGTGACAACAGAAGAAGCAGCGCATGAGATGATTGAAAATCGACTGCTCGATTACTACAATCAGCAAGCAGACATCATGCTGCAAAACGATATTTTGGAGCGCGTGACTTCTGAGAACAAACCGGAATTGCCGGAGACGTTCATCAAGCGATTCATGAAAGAAACACAAAATACATCAGAAGCGGAGATAGAAGAGAAGCTGGAAGACTTCAAAAAAGGCATCGTTTGGGAGCTGATAAGCAAACGCTTGATGAAAGAGCATGATCTGGAAGTACAAGAGCAAGAACTACTCTCGCGTGCGCAGCAACAAATTGCTTCTTACTTCGGTGGACAGGCTGATCCTGAGATGCTGAATAATATGACTTACCGAATGCTGCAAGATGAAAATTTCGCACGACAAATTTATGATGCTGCTGTCACTGAAAAAATCGCAACTAAGTTAGGTGAGGTCGTCACCATCGAAGACGACATCAAGACGACCGAGGAAATGGATGAGATCTTCAAGGTACAACAAGAAAAGCGCGAAAAAGAAGAGGCAGAACGCATCGCCGCACAAGTAGAGGAGGCTGCTGCTGCCAAAGAAGCAGAAGAAGCCGAAGCTGATGCAGAAGTTGTGGAAGAAAGTGAAGCAGAAGCAGCAGAATAGAGGGGAAATCTGTCAACCGCCGGGCATCAAGTGTTGTTACTAGATAGTTCAGTTCATTTGTGTTATCATATTATTTGAGCTGTATCTATTCATAAAAAATAGTATTAGATGTTTGATCAAAATGAATTTAAAAAGTATGCTACCAAGCACTTGGGCATGAGTAGCACACGCGTAGAAGGCTACGCAAAATATGCAGCAAAAGGGCTACCGACTAATTTGACTCCTTATATCATCGAAGAGCGGCAGTTGAATGCTACACAGCTAGATGTATTTTCTCGTTTGATGATGGATCGCATTATCTTCTTGGGTACACCCGTCATGGATGATGTCGCGAATATCATTCAGGCACAGTTGCTTTTCCTAGAGTCAACTGATCCTAAAAGAGACGTTCAGATTTTCATCAATAGTCCCGGTGGTTCTGTGATCGCAGGATTGGGGATTTATGACACCATGCAGTACGTTTCGCCAGATGTAGCGACGATCTGTACAGGACTAGCAGCTTCTATGGGGGCTGTCTTGTTGGCAGCAGGTGCAGCAGGCAAACGTTCTTGTTTGACGCATAGCCGTGTTATGATTCATCAGCCTTCTGGTGGTATGCAAGGACAGGTTTCTGATATGGAGATTTCGTACAAACTCATCAAGCAGATGCAAGAGGAATTGTACAATATCTTGAGTAACCATACCGGACAGCCGTACGATAAAATCGAAGAAGATTCAGACCGTGATCGCTGGCTAGTCGCCAAAGAAGCGATGGAATATGGCTTAGTAGATGAAGTATTGAGTCGTAAGGAAGCGTAGCGAGCAATTAGCCGTTAGCTAACAGCAGATAGCTGTTCAGCGGAAAACTTGGATCTGCAATTTATGCTGTATAGAAAAATCTGTAGACTCGATAGTATCGCTGAACAGCTGATAGCTAATGGCTCATAGCTTGTAATTACAAACAAAAAATATGTTCGAAGACAATCATAATATGCGCCGGACTAGACAAAACTATCGTTGTTCCTTTTGTGGACGTGACAAATCAGAAGCCTTACTATTGATCGCCGGTATAGACGGGCATATATGTGAAGTATGTGTAGAACAAGCCGTAGAAATCGTAGAAGAAGAACTATACGGTGGCGGCAAACCGAAAGAAGAAGAAATAGAACCACCAGTTAGCTCAGAATTTTACCTGCCGGAGAATATCCGACCGATGGATATCAAGCATCACCTGGACCATTACGTGATAGGGCAGGATGATGCTAAAAAGTTCTTGTCCGTTGCCGTTTACAATCACTACAAACGCTTACAGCAAACGTTCAATGATGAAATAGAGATCGAAAAATCTAATGTACTATTTGTTGGGCGTACTGGAACAGGAAAGACTTTGTTGGCGAAGACGATCGCTCGTTTTTTGAATGTGCCTTTTGCTATTGTTGATGCGACAGTTTTCACGGAGGCGGGCTATGTAGGCGAAGACGTAGAAAGTATTTTGAGCCGACTGCTGCAAGTTTGCGACTATGATGTGTCAGCTGCAGAGCGCGGCATTGTCTACATCGACGAAGTAGATAAAGTAGCGCGCAAAGGCGACAATCCTTCCATCACCAGAGATGTATCCGGCGAAGGTGTGCAGCAAGCCATGCTGAAAATGCTGGAAGGAACTGACGTGAATGTACCACCACAAGGCGGACGTAAGCACCCAGAGCAAAAGCTCGTCAAAGTCAACACGCAAAATATTCTTTTTATCTGTGGCGGTGCATTCGATGGCATCGAAAAAGTGATCGCTCGACGCGTCAACACACAAGTCATTGGCTTCCGTGGAGACAATGCACCAGAGCGCATCGACAAAGAGCATCTACTACAATACGTTAATCAACAAGACCTCAAATCTTACGGATTGATTCCTGAGTTGATCGGTCGTTTGCCTGTTGTGACGTACTTGAAACCTCTGGACTTGGATGCTTTGAAGCGTATTCTAACAGAACCGCGCAACGCGCTCATCAAGCAGTACGAGCGACTATTCCAATTGGAAGGTATTGAACTGAACTTCACGGACGAGGCACTCACTTATATTGCTGAAAAAGCACTAGAGTTTAATCTAGGTGCACGTGGTCTACGTTCCATCTGCGAAGCTGTGATGACGGACGCCATGTTTGAGTTGCCTTCAAAACCGGATGTGCATAGTTTCACAGTCACTAAGGAATATGCACAGGAAAAGTTGGATCGTTCTGTGACCTTGCAACTGGCAGCTTAATCCTCATTCAATATCTTAATTTCGACCCGACGATTGGCTTCATGCTCTTCGTCGGTTTGTGGTTCTGGGAATACCGGATACCAATTGCCATAGCCTTCATAGATCATTCGGCTTTCATCTATTCCATTTTCTACTAGATAGTCATAGATCGCTTTTGCTCTATCGACAGAAAGCAGAAAGAGTGGCTCATTCTTTTCTAGTGGCGGCGAGTAGGCATCGTCTACATGACCTGCTATTTCTATACGTACGCTTGGGTTTAAGCGCATAAAATTTAGAATTTGCTCTAGCTCCGATTCTGATGATTTCATCAATATTGCTTCGCTGTTTTCAAACACCAAATCATTGAATGTCATGGCACTCCCTTTGAGCAACGGCGACAACCGAATGACGTGTACGTCGCTATTTTTAGGTTGCTCGATGGTAAAAGAAGTTGGCAAGTAGTCCCGCACCAAAGCTTTCAATTCCGCTCGTTGATCGGCGCGCAACAATATTTCAAACGTACCATCTCCCTGACTCTCATAGGTCTGTACATCATTTTTCATGATGATTTTTATCTCTCCTTTCAGCCCAAATCCGGTCAAACTATCCACCAATTGACCTTTATAAATATAGGTTTCGACAGCTATGTCTTTCAGCTTTGGACGGAGATACAAATCCACTTTGATGTCCACAGGTGGTTTGGGTTTGAATAGCGTGTCGCTCGCCATGAAATAGCCATAAGCAGAAGGTCGCATTTTCACTACCGCGCCTACCGGAACAGTGGTTTCAAAATAGCCTAGACTATCCGTAATCAAATTACTTTTGACGATGGCAGTACCGACATAAACATTGCCTCGGATACCTTTTTGGGTCACCTCGTCGCGTAGATGACCGCTTAGTTTTGTCATTCTGATTTTCTTGAATGCCGTCAGCGCAGAACGGCGATTTAGTTTGCGTCCGCGTGCGGTCAAGTTGGATGCGATGGGTTGCGATTCTCCAAATTCTTCAATACGAATACTATTGGCTGCCATGCCTAAATCGATCAACTGCTGCCGAACTACTTGTGCGCGTGCCAAAGAAAGTGCCATATTGTTGCCATCCTCGCCCACGTTGTCGGTATGTGCGCTGATGTAGACAGAGTCGCATTTTCGTTTGCTACTATTGGCGTGGAAAGTCGAAATGGTCACTAAGGAACTAGAATCTAATTCAGATAGTCCAGTCTCGAAGTAAACTTCAGCTTTATCGATGAGGAGGAGCGAGTCAATGGTCGGGCTTTGAGCAGTCGATACATAAGCGCAGCATAAGAGAAAAAATAGGCGTAGTAGAGTCATGATTTTTGAGTTTGTACATTTGAATGGATGGCGATCAGGAAGTGACTAAATTAAGCAAAATGGCGAATAGTATTTTGATGACGAAAAAATAAAATGTGTATATCACTGACGAACAAAAGATTAAATGAAAGAAAATTTTTTGCGATCTATCGCGTCTCACAAAATATATGCCCCATAAAACCCTTCCAATGCTCAAGCTGTTATAGACATGACCTTTTATACGACAACATTTAAAACTTTGAATCCAATGGCATTCGAGATAACAGATGCTAACTTCGAGCAAGAAGTTATGAACAATGATAAAGTAACCGTAATTGATTTTTGGGCAGAATGGTGTGGTCCTTGCCGCATGGTCGGGCCGATCATCGAAGAACTAGCTACAGAATACGACGGGAAAGCTACTATCGGAAAAGTCAATGTAGACGAAAATCCGGAGGTGTCTCTCAAATATGGCATTCGTAGTATTCCTACTATTTTGTACATCAAAAATGGGGAAGTCGTCGATAAGCAAGTTGGTTTGGCAAGCAAAAAAGCATTGGCAGACAAACTAGAAGCTCAAATGGCGTAAGCTGACAGATAATACCATTTTCAAAAACCAATTACGTATATAAACTGATTCTTCTAAGCCTACTTTTCGTTGTAAAGCTTCGCTGATGCTAAGGCATCTCCTGCGTTTTTCGCCTCAATTAGACTCAAAATAATCTAGTTTCTATTTACGTACTTCATTATTGAAAATGGTATAAGATCAAAAAGCCCTTGTTTCTCTCTTGAAGCAAGGGCTTTTTTACGTTTGTAAATGACTTACAGCAACAGGATGGAAAGTACATTGACAAACAAAAAAGCAATAGCAAGAATGAAAATGTAGCCACCGACGGCTAGAAGTTGTTTGACTACCGTTTTCCACCAATTTTGCTGATAAAATCGCTTCATAGAGAATAGCAGATACACGAAAACAAGCAACATCACTATCAAGTCTACTATCTCCGGCAAAAAGCTATCGAATACAGAAAGGATAGTGACCGCGATGAAAAATAATGCCGTGTTGTGAATGCTGAAAATGAGGTGCTCCACATAGTAAAATTTTCTTCTGATATACAACAATTGCATGTAGAGCGCGACCAAGGGTAAAGCAAGCAACGCCTGCCAAGTGACATTGCTGAGAAAAAAAGTAACGATGTTTTGACCGGACTTGAAGAAGCGGAGTTCTTGCTGACTTTTGAGCCGAAACCAAAATGAACGATCTTTTAGGTATTTGTCTGCCAATTCCTTGGGACTCATCGTTATCAAATCATGACGCGCATACTTCGCTCGGTCATTTCCAGACATAGAAAAAAGGGAAAACGGAACAGCGACCGTATCATTTTCGATGCTATCCAGTTTGGCAAGCGCCACATAAAAACTATCAGTAGCGACCTGCACCATTGGTTGTGGAAAATCACCTTGGATCACTTCGCGAATGCTATCACTATACACCACAAACTGCTCTGTCATATCCGCTTGTTCCCATCTTTGGCGCACATCACTAAGCGTAAAATCGGCATCGACATTTTTGAGTACAAGGTTGATGACCGTAATGAGGATTACCGTAGACACAAGCAGCAATCGGATGGGATGGACGTAAGACTTGTGTTTGCCAGAAAAGTAAGCAATGGTCAGCTTGCCTGGAATAAAAATATCCCGAAGCGTGCGAAAGAATCGGCTATCAACATTGAAAAGCGACTCTACAAACTCTTCCAAAATACTGCGCAAGGATTCGCGACCATCTGTTACTTTTTGACCACAGTCGGGACAATAGCGTGCGTTTTCTGGGAGTGCTGCGCCGCAGTTGAGGCAATGTTGCTGCTGTGCTGTCGTGTTGTTGAACTCTTCCATAATTCTTCTATACGAAGATACTAGATTTAAGTAATTGAGGGTAAATAAGTTCCCTTTCTGACCGAGCAGATTTTCTGTTCTGATGAACTTGTCCCGCTTGCGGGAGGCGAAAAACGTAGGCGATGCTTATCGACGAAATATGAGCTGAAAAGATGCCGTCATGAAACAGGAAATTATATGCGCTCACCTACTTACACATCCAATACTTATCGGATTTCAAAAATCTTGATTCGTTCGCCGATGCTTTGTAGCACTTGGTCGAAAGGTGAATACAATCAGGTCATTCAAAACGTTTCGAAGGAAAAACAATCAGCTACTATGAACTACAAGATCATATTTCCGCTACTCGTTGTCACCTTTTTGGCTTGGAACTGCGAAAGCGACACACAGCAAAATGAAAGCACAACGACCATCACGACCACTGATGAAGATGGCGAAGAGATTAATATTGAAATCAACAACAAAGAAGACTTATTCGATGCTTTGCACACCATGTTGGATAAAGTAGAAGAAAGGATAGATGAAGAAGGTAACAGCTTTGCTACTAGCGACAAAGACACCGACCTGGACATCAGCTATCAAGATTTGCAAGACGAACTGCCGCTCATGATCTCAGGTATGCTACGCCAAGATGTCACAGGCGATCGCAATGGCATCGGTAAGTTTCAAGTAGCAAACGCCAATGCTCGGTATGAGACGGACGATCGCTCTATCGACTTGGGGATCACATATGTTGGTGGACTACCTTTTGCACGAATGGGTGAAAAGTGGCTCAAAGATGCCAACATTGTCCATGAAGAAGAAGGTGAAAAAGCACAAACGACGACAATAGACGGCTATACAGCTTTCGAGTCCTACAATGAGCGAAAAGAATCCGGTAGTGTCGCTGTTTTTGTTGATGATCGTTTCATCGTTCATGCGAAAGGAAAGGGCATGAGCGAACGAGCTTTACGAAAAGCAGTGACCAAGGTCGACTTGGATGATTTGGCGAAGTGGTAGACTGTACAGAAGTTGTCCGGCAGTAAGAAGTTCTACCTGAATAATGTTGAAGTCGGGCAGCTATAAGATGACGTAAAGAATGCCTTTGAAAAGAGGTGTGGTAATGTATTGATCTGATAGTCAATTGATTATGGAATAATCTATCTAAATATTATGTGAATTTACTGATTTAATATTTTACTCATTTGAATTTTTCCTGCAAATATATTTAAATAAATAATCTTTATGAAAGGTCAATAGTGAAGGCTCTAAACTTCAAGTAAAGCCTTCACCTCCAAAATGTCTGCTTCGCAAACAACTCAGGCACACGATCCTCAAAATCCGTTGCTTCTTGATAAGCCTTTCCCACTGAAATCAAACTCGCCTCATCATATAAATTGGCGATAAAACTAATACTTGCTGGAAAGCCACCTGCCACATCTTGATAACCATTTGGCAAGACCAAACAAGGATGTCCGGTCAGATTGGTGGTCAGTAGTTGTGTGCCGCCAAAGCTCGGACAAACGATTACATCATAGTCTTTCATCACTTCGTGCATCTGCTGAATGAGTAGATACCGCAGTCGATTGGCTTGTACATACTCGACGGCAGGGACAAGGCGAGCTGCTCGAAATGTATTCGGCCAGGCATAACGAATCTGACGGACGAGTGTGCTATCTAGATCAGAGCGTGTCAGTTCATCAAAAGCCGCCGCCGCTTCTACGGATAAAATGGGACGAAGCGCACCCACTGGAATATCATTCGGTAGGGTGACTGCTTCTAGTTTCGCACCTAAATTGCGGAGCACCGCTAGACTCAAACTATCATTTGTTTTGTTGAAATAGTCTGACTCAAACAGGTCTTTTAAGTAGCCAATTCGCAGATCGGAAAGTGGTCGCTTCGCTTCATAGTTAAATGCCACGTCGATCAACGCTTGATCTTTGCCATCTGTCCCTTTGATGGCATCAAACACAAACGCACAGTCCTCCGCTGACCGACAAATAGGTCCTATTTTATCCATGCTCCAGCTCAATGCCATCGCACCAACTCGGCTAACTCTACCATAAGTAGGACGCAGACCGGTCGCGCCGCAGCGTGTAGATGGAGACACAATAGACCCCAATGTTTCTGTACCTATCGAGAAAGCCACCAATCCGGCTACTGTCGCTGAAGCTGAGCCTGCCGAAGAGCCACTCGATCCTTGTTCCAGATTCCATGGATTTTTGGTGGTGCCACCAAACCAAACATCGCCCCATGCCAGCGCGCCTAGTGTCAATTTTACCACCAAAACTGCGCCTGCTGCTTCTAGTTTTTGGATGACGGTGGCTGTCTCCTCGATGACTTGATCTTTATACGGCATCGCGCCCCAGGTCGTTGTTGTTCCTTCTACCGCCAGCAAATCTTTCGCACCATAGGGGATACCGTGTAGTGGACCTCGATAGTTACCGGCTGCTAGTTCTGCATCGGCGCGTTTGGCTTGTGCGAGCGCGAGGTCTTCGGTGATAGAGATGACGCATTGCAAGGTATCGCCATACTTTTCGAGTCGATCTAGATAGAACTGAGTGAGTGCTAGACTACTGATTTTTCTGTTTTTAATGAGACTCGCTAGCTCCGCGACGGAGTAAAATGCCAGGTCTGCCCTGTTTTTGGGAAGTTCGATATTTTCAGGTATTTGCCAGTCGATGTCTTTTTGTTTGTCATCGAAAGTGACACCCGGCGGCACAGGATTGAAATCCAATGCCATGGGGACGCTATTTGGGATAGACACCTTACGCATTGCTTCGTAACTGTCGGCTTGTTCGCGTACATCTTGTAGCATGAGGTCGCGCTCTGCATCCGTAAATCGGAGACCGAAAAGCTGTTCGGCTGCTTTGATTTCCGCCTGTTGTATGCTGTTATTGTCTGTTTGAGCACAAGCGGTGGTCACTATCAGAAGAGATAGGAAGAAGTAAAGTTGCTCTATCATTGGTCGCTGTTTTGAATGACAATATCGCTAATCTGCTGATTGTTTTTGTACAAAATACTTTTGATGCCACTTTTCTGAGCACTTTCTATTTTTTTGATGCTATCGTCGATGAACAGCATATTGTCAATTGGGTAGTCGGATAGGTCTTCCAAGAGTTTTTTGAAGAAATCGGGATCGGATTTGACCACGTTGTAGTCAAAAGAATAAATCTGTCGTATCGCCCAATCTTCAAACCGATATCGCTTGGAGATGTAAGCAATATTTTCCCGATAATTGTCACTGACGATGATGATGTCGCTATGCGCCCGTACGATGTCTATTAGCTCTTGATTGATGATCAAGGTGTCGAATACGGCTTTTAGGAATGCCTGTCCACCCAAATTTTGATTCGTCAAGCGATTGTAATCCGCTAGAAAGTCGGGAAATGTATCTTCACCGATATTGAGTGCATGACCATATTGTTCGTTTAGGCGACTGATGATTGTCCAGTCGATTAGGTCATTGGATGTGCCAGTTGATTGAAATACGACACCACCCAAGTCGAGTAGTGTGATGTTTTGTGTGTTCATTTTTTTGATGGATGATGTCATGACGACGTGAGCAGCTTTTGTCAGTTGTAAGTGTTCCGTAAATTACCCTTTTTAGCATTAATCAAAAATCGCCAACACACAATGAACAGCTTACTGTTTTTCGACTACAATCAAAAAAGCTCGATTCTTCTGATTTTTTGCTTCAATGCGTTCGTTTTTTCTGCTCTACTTTTCATGAAAGGTAGTAGCTCACAGCATCAGCACAGCAAATGGTTGGCAGCATTCATAGCTTTGGGTGGGTTATACGTCAGTCTATTTATGCTGGGGTATGGCGGTTGGTATTCCAAAAGGGTGTATAGAGAATTCATGTTCTTTATGCCATTGCAGCAGTTGTTTCTGATCGGTCCGGTTTTCTTTTTCTATGTCAAATCTTTGCTCCGTAGTAAGCACGCATTTACTCGAAAAGACATCATACATTTTTTGCCAGCTATTCTTTATTTGATCTATAGCTTGATCGTTTTCATCACGGACAAATTGATACTCGATGAGTTCTATTTCTATGCCGATGGCAAGGATAAAGATTTAGATTATTGGTATCAGATAGCGGGACTGCTTTCTATGCTATTTTACTTGTCCATGAGTCTTCGATACTACTTCAATTATCGAAAAATCGCGGTTCAAGAAGTTAGTTTTGCGGATGAAATTGCCTTCACTTGGATCAAACATTTTGCCATTGCCTTCGGGCTGATTTTGCTACTTAGAGTCTTGTTTTTCATTTTGAATCCGGAGTGGTGGAACTTTGGCAGCAAATTCTGGTACTATCTCTGCTTCTCTATCTTACTACTGTACATTTCTATCACTGGATACACCAATACCATCAAGGCAACGACTTATTCATCTTCATCTGGTCTTCTGTTGGTCGATTTTCAGTCACCAAAAAACGCGCAACATACAGTTGCTGATGAGGAACCTGAAGAAATGTCGATGCTGCATGAATGGAAAAAGAAGATCAACCAATTATTCGAAGAAGAAGGAATCCACGAAAAACCCAATTTGACCCTGACCGATCTTGCACATCATTTAGACACCAATCGCAATGCCATATCAAAAGTTATCAACACAGAATTTGACATGAATTTTAATGATTTTGTCAATGAAAAACGCGCCAAAGCAGTCATCGAACGCCTAAATCAAGGTGAACACCATCAGCATACCTTGCTCAGCATTGCGCTGGATTGTGGCTTCAATTCTAAAACGACTTTCAATAGAGCTTTCAAAAAGCATACAGGCATCACGCCCAAGCAATATATCACCAAAAATCAGCTATAGAATGTGGTTCAAATGATGATTTGGAGCGACGGGCAGCCATTTTTGGGGCAGTTTTGCTGAAAAATAAATCATAATGACAAAGCAAATTATCTTTTTGGTCGCCTTCCTATCTGCCACTCTTTTTCTTTCTGCACAGTCTGAGCAACTATGGAATACAGCAGCGATCACCGAAATTATCCAGCAGTATACAAGTGATGATCTGCCGGGGATCGCAGTCGGTATCGTGCAAGATGGGCAAATCGTCCACGAGCAATATATGGGATATGCCGACCTGACACATCGCATCAAAGTTGATAAAAACACCCGCTTCAACATCGCCTCCAATGCCAAACAGTTTACCGCACTATATATACTGAAACTCATAGAAGACGGAAAAATCAAACTCAGCGACGACATCAGAATGTACTTCCCCGATCTGTATTCGGGCATCACTGATAAAATTACTATCGCCAATTTACTGACCCATACGAGTGGCGTGAGAGACTATTGTGACTTGCTGGCACTGCAAGGAAAAACGTGGTGGAGACAGTTTGTGGATAACGAAGATGTGATGGAATTGCTACACGATCAAGAGACTTTGAATTTTCGTCCCGATGCAGAATATTTGTACAGCAATTCCAACTACATTCTGCTAGCCAAAATCATCGAAAAAGTTACCAATCAAAAATTCAATGATGCGGCAACGGCTTTGTTCGAGCAACTTGATATGCCCAATACGACTTTTTTTACACACTATGGAGCTATCATACCGAGCAGAGCGAGACCGTATGGCAATTGGGGGGTATGGCGAGAAGAACCGACCATCGCAGAAGTACACGGAGACGGTGCGCTATTCACAACGCTACTCGATCAGCTCCGATGGGAGCAAATCGTATATAGCAATAGCGGCAAATACCTTTCACAAAAGCTCATCAATGTCAGCCAAGCTCCACTAGCAACTGCCACGGAACAAGGCTATGGCTACGGGCTATTTTTTGGTGAATACGAAGGAGTCAATTATGTCTTTCACGACGGCGTCACCGGAGCTTACAACAACACCTTTCTAAGATTTCCCGACCAAGATTTCTCGATAGTCGTCATGTCCAATAACAGAAATGTCATCGCCAACCAAATCGCTTGGCAGATCGCTTTTATGATGTTGGGGACAGAGGAGAGCAATGCGCTTTATCCGGCTATGCCTGACCACATCGAGACCATCGTCGGGCTGCAAGAAGTAACAGGCATCTACAAAGGTGAAGGCGAAAATGGTACGATCATCCGAATTGTAGAAAAAAAAGGCAGTCTATATCGAGAAATTTATCAGCGCGATCCCGTTCGACTCATCAGCGAAAAAGGTGGATTATTCGAGTACGAGACCACAGGAGGATTGAAAATGAACTTTACAAACATCGGTCGCGCTGAGCAGCAATTGACACTCTACAAATCGACGCAGCCGCCCAGCACTTATTATAAAATAGCCGATTTGACTGAAAATAACTTCGATAAAACTGCCCTAAATGGACGCTTCTATAATGCAGAAACCGATACCGAAATCATCCTTACTTTCGTGGAAGGCGACACGTTCACACTCACCAAAAACGGACGCGCCAGAACTGCCAAGCTAGTCACCACCGACTATTTACGCATGATGGATACTTATCAAATCAAGCTGATACGAGATGAGCACAGTCAGGTCATCGGTTTGAACGTCAAAAATCGCCGAATTAAAAATGTGATTTTTGAGCGGCTGTAGAGTAGAGTGGGGGAGTTGGACATCGAATCAATTAGATTGCTTTGGGTTTGTATAGTAGCTATTTCCTTGAACGCTTTTGAATAGCTGTTTCCAGTCGCCTCCTGATATGATTGTTTTGTTTAGGTGTTGTGGTTGGGGGGTATGTCTTGGTCGATTTTATCAGCTCTTAGCAAATCATATTTTTACAAACGTTCTGAAATTATCTCTGGAGATAACATGGCTTTCCGCATCATATTGCTCAATAAATGACTTTGAGAGTTTGACCTTACGTTTTGGATTCCACTTGAACTTGTATGCCTTAATTTTCATATTTACTTCTTCGACATAATCAATTTCTTGTTGTTGTACAGTTCGCCAAAAGTAAGAACTGGCTAATGTCAGTTTATACTTGTTCTGCTTTATCCTTTCAGATACTAAGAAGTTTTCCCAGAGTGCGCCAATATCGTTTCTAAATTCAATTTCGTTCATTGACTTGATAACCATATTCCGAATACCATTGTCATAGAAGTAAATCTTTTTACCTCTTTTTATCTCATTTCTCATATTCCTACTGAAACTCGGTAGCCTAAAAATTACATATCCTTGTTCAAGCACTGATATATATTTCTCGATAGTATTTTTATCAATGCCTACCGGTCTGCTCAATTCATTATAATTGACCTCGCTTCCTACTTGTAGGGCTAATGCTCTTATTAACTTTTGTAGTACATCTGGTTTATTGATTCTCGAAAATGCCAACACATCTTTATACAAATAACTCTCTACCAAAGTCCTTAAAACTTCTGTCTCTTCTCCCGGATTGTTCAATACGTCCGGATACATACCAAATCTGAGCCTGTTTTTCAACTGCATTTCAGATTGCAAATATCCTATATCGTTTTCATACTCTTCCCAACTGATAGGATACAATTCATATTCCCATTTTCTACCCGTTAATGGTTCATTCAATTCATTGAATAGCGAAAACGATGAAGAACCACTTATCCATAATTGAACATCTTTGAACTGATCAACGATAATCTTCATTGTCAAACCAATGTTGTTTATCCTTTGCGCTTCATCTATGAAAACTATTTTCTTATTGCCCAATAATGATCTGATCTCCTCTGTATTTGGGGTATTCAAAGGTTGCCTAACTAAAGGATCATCACCATCAAAAAACTTAAAATCTTTATTTTTCAAGAATTGACTAATCAAAGTAGTTTTTCCAACTTGCCTCGGACCGATCACCATAATTGCTTTCCCTCTCCCAATTTTCGATTGAATCTTGTCTTGAATTGTTCTTTTTATCATAACGATAAAGATCACTTGAATTCACCAAATATTATAACATTTGGTGAATTTATTCACGTAATATCATAATTTTTGGTGAATTGTAGGTTTTATTGATTGATTTCAGTACAAGATGGATATGTGTGAGTAGAGGAAGAAGTATTTAAGCTTGTATTTGAGTAGTGCTTTGATTATATGTTTCTTAATCATTAAGAGATATGGCTGTCTCTGCATATCACGAATGTCTGAGTCTTTCAGTTAGATTTATCTTCCAAACAATCTGTTTCCCTACTCCAACAATATTGTTTACTAGCCCAAAAACACCTACCTTGCCTAATCGAAATCAAAGTCAATATATGACGAAGAAAGCAGACGTATCGCAAGCAAACAAAGCATTGAATTTAAAAATCATCTCCGCAGGGGCAGGCAGTGGCAAAACCTATCGGCTGACACAAGAAATGGTCGAACTACTGGACAGTGGCGTGCGCGCGAGTGGCATTATCGCGACGACCTTTACTGCTAAGGCAGCGGCAGAGTTACAGGAGCGGGTACGCACCAAATTGCTAGAGCAAAACATGAGCGCGCAAGCCGACGACCTCAGCAATGCACTCATCGGGACGGTACATGGGCTGGGTGTGAAGTTGTTGAAGCGATTCGCGTATGAAGCCGGCGTGTCTCCGGCGGTCAGTATCATTGCAGACGAAGATCAGCAAGTGCTGTTCAATCAGTCGCTGTCGATGGTGCTGCGGCAAGAGCGTGTGGAGCAAATGGAAGGACTGTGCGACCGACTAGGGATGAATAAAAAAGGTGCGTACGACTGGCGAAAGGAAATCAAAAGTATCACAGAAGTAGCGCGAGCAAATGGCTTTAGTCTGGCGCAGTTGGAAGCAAGTAAAGTCAAGTCTTACGAGCATTTTGAGCCGTTTTTGGGGCGGCAGTCACCGATGAGTTTGGAAGCGTTTCAGATACAGTTGCAGCAGCTAATGGAGGAAACCATCGAACGCGTCCGCGATAACGAAGACGAAACCAAGAAGACCAAAACTGCCATGAAATTGCTAGGTGATATGCTACGTGATTTAAGGCTTAGAGGGCGTTTGTATTGGTGGGAAATGGTCAAAATCGCTAAACTAGGTGTAGGCGCGAAAAGCAGAGATGACATTGCTGATTTGGTAGAATTTGCGCAGCGACACGAACAACTTGACGCTTTTCGTAAAGACATCAAAGCTTATATTTATCTATTGTTTGAGTTGGCTTCGGAAGCTTTGCAGGAGTTTGATCGCTACAAAAAACAGCGCGGCTTGATCGACTACACCGACATGGAAGTCTACATCAAATCGTTGTTGGATCACCCCGACGTGCGTACAGTGTTATCGGAAGAGTTGGACTTGCTGATGGTTGACGAATTTCAAGATACTAGTCCTATACAACTCGAAATTTTCCTGAAACTCGCGCACCTCGCCAAATTCTCCGTTTGGGTAGGCGATCCCAAACAATCTATCTACGGTTTTCGAGGAGCAGAGCCGGAGCTGATGCAAGCTATTATCCAAAAAATGGGTGGTGTCAAAGAAGAAGACATCCAAACCCACTCTTGGCGCAGCCGACAAGACATTGTTTACTGCACCAATGCACTTTTCACCAAAGCATTCAGTGATCTGCCTGTGGAGCAAGTTGCTTTGGAAGCACAACGCGCCAAAAAGGGCAATGACCATTTTCAAGAAGAACCCATAGAAGCGGATACCGCACTGATGCATTGGCATTTTGAACTCATCGAAAAAGGCACAACCAATCAGGAATGGATGAATCAGTGCATCGCCGAAGAAATAGCACAACTGATCGACAACAAAAAGTACATTTTACCGAAGGGAGCAACCAAAGGCTGGCGCACAGCAAAACCCGGCGATGTCGCTGTACTGTGTCGCTCGAATAAGGAATGTTTGGCGGTAGCAGAAGCGTTGCATCGAGTGGGCTTGAAAGCGGCTATTGCTAGATCGGGTTTATTAGAGACCGCAGAATCCAAACTCATTTTGGCGTGTTTGAAATACCTACTGACCCAAAAAGATACATTGGCTATCGCAGAAATTATGCTACTGGCATCGCAGCGACCGATAGAAAATATTTTGGAGGAGCGACTACAATATCTAAACGATAAGGAGCAAGGGCTACCTGTTGGCAATTGGGCATCGACGGATACTTATATCAAGCAATTGGATAAGTTACGTACCGAGATCAAAGAGCTTTCGGGTAGCGAAATTTTGAATTTATTGCTGAATGAATTGGACATCCGACGCATCGTCGCGAAATGGGGCAACTTACAACAGCGATTCGATAACATAGACGTGCTCCGCAAAATGGCAGACGAGTATGAAGAGCGTTGCAATCGCTTACAAACTGCCGCTTCTTTGGGTGGATTACTACTTTGGCTCAACGAAATAGAGAACAATGGCGATGACCGACAAGCATCCGGCGAAAACGAAGAAGCCGTCAATGTGATGACCTATCATCGCAGCAAAGGATTGGAGTTTTCGGTTCTGGTGTGTCATAGTTTAGAACAAAACCTGCGTGCTGATCTTTGGGGCGCGTCCATTGTGAGCGAAAATGAGGAGATTGATCTGAATGATGTATTGTCCGGTCGTTGGCTGCGTTATTGGGTCAATCCATATGCCGATCAATATCGGCGGACTGCTCTGGAGGAGCGTTTACTGGAAAGTGAAGCGTATGCGCTGAAACGGCAGCAAGCATTGGCAGAAGAAGCCCGATTGATGTATGTCGGTATCACGAGAGCGCGCGATTATTTGGTCTTCCCGACTCGCAATAAGCCTTCCAAATGGCTCAATCGCGTCTGGCAAGAAGGCAGAGAAGACTATCCTACTTTGACCGCTGGAGAACAAGATTCGCCTTGGCACTGGAAGGAAGAAATACTGCTGATACAATCGCGGAGTTTTCAAAAAGACAAAGAGCTAGAGTGGGAGCGGAGCGCACCGTCCAAAACGATTGATTTTATAGAAGCCGCTGCCGGGCAGCAAGCTTTTCCGAAGTATAAAATTGATCTGAGGGAAGAAAACTGGGAAGATCGAGTACAAGTCACTATCCGAAAACATCCGGCTTACGCCAAAGAGCTGACTTGCCCGGATGAAGATGAAAAGTATGCTTTGGGCAAGGCGTTTAAAGCTTTTTTGATCGCCGATCACACGGACGATGCTCCTGAAAAGCGACTGAAAATGGCGCAAGATCATATTGATCGCTTCCAATTAGATGACAGTCTGAGTGCAGCCGAATGGGTCGAACAATCCGATAAGTTCTATCAAAAAATGGCATTAAAATCGTCTCAAGAAGCACACCGAAAGTATGTTATTTATCTGCATCATGGCGACCGTTTGTTTGATACTGTTTTGGACTTCCTGTATGTGAGCGAGACGCACGTTCGGTTGATTCAAAACTCAGGTTTTGCAGGAGAAGCCAAACGCTATCCGAAGCACGCTAAAGAGTCAGTTGGGACGTGGAGTTTTTTGAGTAAAAAAGCATTGCAGCAGTTGTTTCCGAATCGAAAGATTGAAACTTGGGTACATTTTGTGCTGGGCGGAACTTGTGTGCAGGTGGAAAGTTTGGAGAGCTAGGAGAGCTAGGAGAGTTGAGAGAGCTAGGAGAGGTGATGCGTGAGAGCGTGAGAAAGGGCGAGTTTTAGGAATCGTCTTTCATTCGTAAATTGAGAATACAAGAGTATAAATACATGATAACCTACACCGAAATACATGAAAGTTTCAATATTGCAGAACTACAGCTCATCAAAAATGCGTTGACGAATCATGACATCGATTATCGTGTCTTGAACGAAATGCTGCTGCAAGTTGGCAATGCAGAAGTCATGGGCTACAACGGTGCGCGGGTGCAAGTCGATAGTTTGAAAGTGGGTCAAGCTAAGCGGTTGTTGCATGAATTGAATTTGGTGGGTAGCGATCAGACTTTGGAAGGCGAGGATACCTTTCTGATGCCTGTTTTGAGGTTGACAGAGCGCATTCCATTACTGAATTTACTAGATCCTGTTTTTCAGTTTTTGGGATTGGTATTGCTTGGGGCTATTTTGCTGTTTGCTATGTTGTTTTGGTTGGGGTAGGAAAAAGACTTGGCAAGTTCACAAACTTACCAAGTCTATAATCAAGTATTCTTATTGCTGCATGAGCATCATTGCTTTGGTCAGCGTTTTAGTTTCCGTAGACAGTCGATAGTAGTAAATGCCTGAACTTAGGTGTTCTGTCGCATTAAATTCGATCCACCGCTTTTTCCGCGTAGTATGCCCAACAGCTTCCTTATTTTCTAACTTCTCCTATCTTTCCCGTACCTTACCCATCACCTTTTCGACTACTTATATTCAGCGTCTGAATCCATCCGCTCGGATAGGAAGCAGCATGACCTAACAGCTAGATAATAATGGAAAACAGCCAACCCACATTAATATCCATCCGAGAAGCCATCAGCAAAAATCGAGTCCGAGAAGCGTTGAAAGCTTTGGAACAATGGTGCGATGAAAATGGCTTCGACAAAGAAGAAAATAAAGCTTCCCTGTTGCTGAGTCGATGGAATGCCGTCAAAGATCATGAGCTATACCAAAGCGCGACTGCCGAAGATATCCAAGTGGGCAAGGGCAGAGTGAAGCGAGATACTTTAGAGCTGCTGTTGGTAGTAGAAGAAAAACTCAAAACGCCCAATCAGCAGTCATCCACTGCACAAACCAATACAGAACCATTTGACACAGATCCTTTTCAATGGTTTCGGGATTTGCAGGACAACTGGAAACAAAATGTCAATCAAAATGCCGCTACAAATCAGCCACAGCCACCCGCACTGACACAAATTTTTCATGATGATTTTGTAGACAATCGCCACCATTGGAATCTCGGTGACATCACTGTCAATAATACCTTTTTCGGAGCTAGCAAAGTCGGTCAGACTTATCTGAATAACGGGCAATGCATCATCGACAGTCAACTCAACGGTACAGCAAGCGTATATACATCAGTGAATATCAATCCTTTACAGTCCTATGCCATAGAAACTACTGTTCAGTTTTGGTCGGGCAATCACTTTGGCTTTGGTATCAATTGGGGAGCAAATATGGCGACTTTCAGTGCCTACTATTTCCTCATCAATAGCATTGGGCAGTTGTGTATTGGCTATCAAATGAACGGGCAATCCATCAATCTAGCCAACTGGATTTACTCCCCATTTATCCATCAAGGCGCAGCGCGTAACAAGCTCCGCTTGGAGAGTCGCGGCAACCAATTCTACTTCTTCATCAACGATCAGCAAGTCTTCACCACCATGCACACCAATACGTTCTATGGTGGACAATTGGGCATGACAGCCGTCAATCATAAGGTGGTAGGGTATGACTATTTCTCGGTTTGGAATTAGAATAATACTCGCCTTTCTGTCATTTCTAGCGAATTTTCGCTAAATATTTTCAATTTTCCCAAATAGAATGCTTTAATTTGTCCGTATGAAACGGATATTTATCTTTCCGCAGAAGTTTTGCTAGTCTGAATGTGAAACGTCCAAGTCTCCCACAGATTAGCTAACAGCCAATAGCTAGCGGCTAGCAGCCAAAACAGCTAATCAAAAGAATGAATATTCATTTTCTACATCACTTTCAAGAAAAAAACGAACCATAATGGCAGATCAATATGTAAGCATGGACAACCTGCGTCATCTACTATTCGAGGTACACGATGCGCAAGATTTATTTCAATATGAGCGGTATCAAGATTATGACAAAGATGCCGTCAATATCTTTTTAAATTCCGTTAAGTCCTTCGCAGACAAGGAGTTATTTCCTTACTATCAAGAAATGGATGCAGACCCGGTACGCTACGAGGATGGCAAAGTTATCGTGCATCCACAGATCGGTGTAGCGATGAAAAAAGGAGGCGAACTAGGCTTGATCGGCTCTGCTTTTGACTACGATCATGGCGGCTTGCAGCAACCGACGATGGTGCATTTGGCGGCTTATCATATCCTTGATACTGCCAACAACAATGTGTCCGGTTATATGGGGCTGGATGAAGGCGCAGCGAAGTTGATTGTGAGTTTTGCGAGTGACGAACTGATCGAAAAGTACGTACCGGAGATGATTGCCGGAAACTGGGGCGGTACGATGTGCTTGACAGAGCCGCAGGCTGGCAGTTCGCTATCGGATGTCGTTACTAGTGCGACGCCACAAGCAGACGGTAGCTACAAAATCAAAGGACAAAAGATATTCATCTCTGCCGGGGATCACGAATATGTCGATAATACCGTCCATTTGCTACTCGCGCGTATAGATGGTGCGCCTTCCGGTACGAAAGGAATTTCCTTATTCATCGTACCTCAGAAGCGCATTACAGAAAGTGGCGAGCCGGAGTATAATGACGTTATCACAGCAGGTGATTTTCAAAAAATGGGGCAGCGTGGTTATGCGACTACGCACTTAGTTTTCGGTGAAAATGAAGACTGCTACGGCTATCTAGTCGGGCAGGAGCATCATGGACTGAAATATATGTTCCAAATGATGAATGGGGCACGTATAGCTGTCGGGCTGCACGCCGCTTCTATGGCAACGGCTGCCTATCATGCTTCTTTGCAGTATGCTAAAGAACGTCCGCAAGGTCGTCGCATCAATAATCATGGCGAAAAAGATGTCTCTAAAGATCAGACCTTAATCATCAATCATCCCGACGTGCGTCGTATGCTACTATTGCAGAAAGCGATTGTAGAAGGCTCGATGTCACTCATCATGGAAGCGTCCAAATATGCCGATTTGGAGAAAGTGACGACTGGCGAAGAGCAAGAGAAGTGGAATCTTCTACTTGAAGTTCTGACGCCTATCGTGAAGACCTATCCTTCTGAAATGGGCTCTATTTCTATCAGCAACGGACTGCAAGTATTGGGTGGATATGGATTTTGTACCGATTTCCCGCTGCAGCAGTATTATCGCGACATTCGTATCACGTCTATTTATGAAGGGACGACAGGTATACAGTCGCTCGATCTTTTGGGACGCAAGATGACCATGCGCAATGGCAAAGGCTTGAAGTTGCTGATGGCAGAAATACAACAAACGCTAGAAGCAGCAGCGACTTATGACGATCTAAAGCCTTATGTCAGGCAACTAACAAAAATGCTCAAAGTCAATGAGCGTGTACTGACACATTTACTAGGTTTTGCGATGAAAGGAGAGCATGAGCGATTCTTATCGGATGCGACTATTTATATGGAACTGATGAGCACAATCATGATCGCTTGGCAGTGGCTCAAAATGGCGGCAGTCGCGAAGCAGAAACTGGTCGTAGGCGATGGAGAGCAGACAAGTGACTTCTACGAGAGTAAAATCCACTGTATGAAGTTCTTCTTCAAATACGAACTCAGCAAAGTACCGAGTCTCGCCGATGTACTAGAAAGCGACGAAGTACTCACGCTCACACGAGAAAAAGAATTAATTAGCTAAATACGTTTGTCGCGGCTTTCAGATATGAAGGTCGCGATTTTTATTTTGGATGAAAGCTTCGAGTGTCATTTTTGATGCTCGAAGCTTTTCTATGTAGCGTTTGGATGCGTCAACTTATCTTTTTCTACAAAATACACGTATTTTCGCGCCGCTAATGAATAAAACATTGATTATCAAGGCGATTGCCGATTTTAAGTAGCGTTACATGATAAATATCTCTATCACCCGACACTGGGCACTGACAGATCGTGTCCTTCTTCTTCCTATTCTTCAAGATCAAGACGATTGGTCAACTTTCAAGCCGATGCTGGGCGGACAGATCGATCTATTGAAAACACACCTCAGCGGCAAAAAAGGTGAGATACATTGGCTTTGGCAAGACGGTCAAGCCATCGTTCTCCTCGGTATAGGTGACGGCACAAACGCCAATCAAGTCATTCGGGCATTTCGTGGATTGGCGCATCGACAAGCTACAAAGTTGACCTCAAAAATTGCTCTTTTTGCGACTCATCTGACAACTCAGCAACTAGAATGGGCCATCAACGGACTCATCCTAAGCACCTACCGAATCGGGTCGTACAAAAGCGAAGCAACAGAAGCGCATCCTTTCCTATCAGCAGATGCAACAGCCATCGTTTATCATGAAGGTGAGCGCACAGCAAAAACAGCCATTCAAAAAGGAAAAGCTACCGCAGAAACGCAGATGAGTATCATGCAGCTCGTCAATGCACCGAGCAATAAGAAAGTGCCAGAAGTGCTAGCCGAATGGGCTCGACAATCTGCCAAAGCCAACAACTATACAGCGACGATTTTCGAGAAAGAAAAAATAGAGGAAATCGGGCTGCATGGCTTGCTCTCTGTCAATCGGGGTAGTGAGTATCCGGCGCGTTTCATTATCTTAGAATACAAAGGTGAAAAGGCAACTCAAAAAGTAGGTCTAGTCGGCAAGGGCGTCACTTTCGATACAGGTGGCGTTTCTATCAAAGGAGCAGCCAATATGCACTTTATGAAGAGCGATATGGGAGGCGCAGGTGCAGTGCTCGGGACAGTAGAACTAGCTGCTAAATTGAAGTTGCCAGTTCATCTGATCGGTATCGTTCCGGCGACAGACAATAGTGTGGATGCCTTATCCATCAAACCAAGTGATGTTATTGACACTTATAGCGGCAAGACCATCGAAATCATCGATACGGACGCAGAAGGGCGTTTGATTTTGGCGGATGGACTCACCTATATGCAAAAACACTATCAGCCGGATGTGTTGATTGATTTGGCGACCTTAACAGGTAGTGCGGTACGGACTTTGGGCTATCATGCAGGGGCACTTTTCTCCAATGACGACAGCCTCGCCAAAGCCCTAGAAGCAGCTGGAGAAACGACCGGAGAACGCCTTTGGCAACTCCCAATGTGGTCTGTCTATGGAGAAGAACTCCACTCAGATGTAGCAGACATCCGTAACTTAGGGACTCGCCCCATGTCTGGCGCGATCCATGCCGCCAAGTTCTTAGAATTTTTTACCGACAATCACCCAAAGTGGGCGCACATGGACATTGCAGGTGTGGCATTTAGTGAAGCGGAGTTTTCGAAGCAGAAGAGTTCGACAGCCTATGGTGTGCGGCTGTTGGTGGCTTATTTAGAGGGGTTGGTTGATGCTGATTAGGATTGTTTGTGTATTGTTTTTTTATTACTTCTCGTCTGTAATTTCAAAACGTATACAAACGCTTATAAACGTTTGAAAATGGCTAAAAACACACAATAAATTGATTATCAACAAATTAACCAACATTAGCTTTTGGACTAGAAACTTTATCTTTGTTGAGATAAAGCAAATATATTGGCACCTGGTGCTGATATGAACGAGTTCTCATCAATTAAAAAGAAAAAAACATGAAAGCATTACTAATTTTGATATTAATCTCAATTCTTGAAATTGGAGCAATTGCTCAAATACCAAATGGAGGGTTTGAAGATTGGGAACTAATCCAAAACTTTGAAAAGCCGATATTTTGGGAAACCAATCAAGATTCAAATTTTGTGAGGTTTGAAAAAGATACCATTTCAATAGAAGGAAATTATTCATTAAAAATAGTCCCAAGTACTTTTACAGCATGGCAAGAATGCATGAGTTACTCATCGACCGGAATACATTTGCAAACTTCTGTTGGCGAAAATAAAAGTTTAACATTTTTTGTAAAGTCTGTCCCTGATTCGACTAATCAATTTGAATCAGTATTTTTAAGAATTAGCGGTAGATTTTATGTTGGAGGGAATTTTGAAACGGATTATGAATGGGAAACTTATGAAAGAATTGATGACTTTACGAAAGTTCAAGTTCCAATTTTAAATTCGGATGTAGATTCTCTAACAATTCAAATATTTGGTGGGGCTTTAAATGGAGCAGCAGACGGATGCCATAATAGGTCGATATCTTGGGTTGACGGTATTGGAATAGCTGAAACAGAAATTATCAATTCAAATTCGGAATTAACAACTGAAAACAGTAAAGTCTTGATTTTCCCCAATCCGTCAAATGGAATAATCGATGTAGTTCAATCTAAAAATAAAATCACAAATTATCAATTGTATTCCTTGGGAGGTAAATTGATTGAAATTGGTAGGTTAAACGGAGAAAGGGTAATTCTTAAAAATAGACAAAAAGGAATTTTTGTGCTTATATTGACAAATGAAAATCAGTCCTTTGAACTATCGAAAAAAGTAAAAATAGAATAAAAAAACTGATGAGAACAACGTGTATGTGTTCATGTCGGGCAAAAGCCCGCCACGCCAC